>NZ_JBFHHB010000204.1:0-5834 GCF_041597215.1 Actinotalea sp. | reverse complement strand
GGGACGCGGCGGGCGCGGGCGATGGCGGTGCTCCTGCTCTCCCTGCCGGGCGCGGCCTTCCTCTACGCCGGCCAGGAGCTGGGCCTCCCGGAGGTCACCGACCTGCCCGACTCCGCGCTCCGGGACCCCGCCTTCCGGCGCAGCGGGGGAGCCGGGCGCGGACGGGACGGTTGCCGCGTCCCCTTGCCGTGGTCCGGTACCGCACCGCCCTTCGGGTTCAGCACGACGGGCCGGTCGTGGCTCCCGGTACCGGCCGACTGGGGCCCGCTGAGCGTCGCGGAGCAGGAGCGGGACGAGGGATCGACCCTCGCCCTCTACCGGGACCTGCTGCGCTTGCGGCGGGCCGAGCCGGCGATGAGGGGCGGGGCGGTCCGGCTGCTCGACGCCGACCCGCAGGTGGTGCGGATGGAACGACGGGCACCCGGGGTGGGCACTCTCCTGGTGGTGCTGAACCTCGGTGCCCAGCCCGTTCCCCTGCCGCACGGGGAGATCCTCGCGAGCAGCGTCCCGGACGCCGTGACGGACTCGACGACCGGTCCGATGGCGACGGATGCGGAGCTGCTCAGCCGATCTGTTGAATACGGGCCGGAACCCGAGCGGCTGCTCGCGGGGGACGCCGCGGTCCTCCTGCGCCTGCCGTAGCGAGAGCCCCGCGGGCGGCTCAGACGGCGGCGAGCAGCGTGCGGATGCGCTTGGCCGAGACCGGGACGGGAGTGCCGAGCTGCTGGGCGAACAGGCTCACGCGCAGCTCCTCGAGCAACCAGCGCACCTCGTCGAGCCGCTCGTCCGCCCCCGCACCACCCGCACCGCCCGCGCGCGCCTCGAGTGCGGCACGAGCGGCTTCGTACTCCTGCTCGAGCTCGCGGACCTGCCAGGCCAGGCCCTCGTCCCGGCCGGGGTTCTCGGCGGCCTTCGCCAGGCGGTGCCGCGCGGCCTTGAGGTAGCGCACCAGGTGCGGGAGCCGGGCGGCCCCGGTGCGCACGAGGAAGCCGTCGCCGACGAGCGCCGCGAGCTGGCCCCGCAGGTCCTGGACCGTGCTCAGCAGGGCGAGGCTCCCCGCTCCGCGCAGGTCGGCGTCGAGCTCCCGGGCTGCTGCCAACACCGCGGAGGCGTCGCTCGCGACCCGGGCCGTACGGTCCTCCAGGCTGTCGCGCAGGGTGGTGCGCAGCCGCGCGAAGGTGGCGGCGTCGCGTACCGGGCCGGTGGTCGCCTCCGCGATCAGCGCGTCCAGGGCCGTGCGCTGCAGGTCCAGCACGAGGGCCGCCGTCGTCGGGTACGGGCTCGCGGCGAGGGTCAGCGACTGCGGGGCGGACCACCTGCTGGTGACCCGACCGGTCGGCAGGGCGAGCGCCGCCAGGAGGAGCTCCCGCACGGCCTCGGCGTGCCTGCGCGGAGCCGGCGCGGTGAGGACGCGCAGGTCGACGCGTCCGGCGCCGGCGCCGCGGGCCCCGACGACGAGGCTGGGGTAGCCGTGCACCGTGAGCCCCCCGGCGGTCGACGTGACCTGCTCGGGCAGCGTCCCGTCGGGAAGGTCGGCCGGCCAGTCCGTCAGCGCCTCGCGGTCGAGGCCGGGGTCCGCAGCTCCTGGGGCGCCGGGCCGTGGGGCGCCGGGCCGTGGGGCGCCGGGCCGTGGGGCGTTCGGTCGTGCTGTCCCGGGCGACGTCGGGCCCGCCTGCCGTGTACCCGTCTGGTCGTGTCCCGCCGCGCTGCCGCCGTCCCCGCGCCGGTCGCGTTCGCGCACGGCCTCGCGCACCGCGTCCCTGACGGCCGCGCGCACCGCCTGCTCGGAGTGCGCGGCGAGCCGACGCTGCAGGGCGCGCAGGTCCGTGCCCTCGTCGAGCAGGACGGTCCCGCCGCGACGGTCCTCCTGGACGCGGAACGTCATCCGCAGATGGGCGGGCAGCCGGCTCTCGTCCCAGGCGTCGTCGGGGATCTCGACCCCTCGCAGGTCGCGGACGGCCGCCGCGAAGACCTCGCGCCAGGACGGGGCCATGTCCGCCGCCCGGACGACGTCGGCCCATGCCGGCTGGGTGCGCCGGATCCACGAGACGATCTCGGCTGCGACATCGGGCGCCGGCACCAGCTGGACGCGCACGGGCTTGGGCAACGCACGGATGGTCGCGACGGCGAGCTCGCCCTCCAGGCCGGGGACCAGGCGGTCGAATCCGTGCTCAACCACTCGGTTGAGCACGGCCACGGGGATGTGCACCGTGACTCCGTCGGACTCGGCGCCCGGGTCGAACTGGTAGGTCAGGGGCAGCAGCAGGTCGCCGTGCGGCCACATGTCCGGGAAGAGCTCGGGATCGCGCGCCTCGGCGGCGTCGCTCGGCACGAGCATCTCGAGGTCGAAGGTCAGCAGGTCGGGCTCGCGCCGCCGGGCGCCGTTCCACCAGCGGTCGAAGTGCCGTGCCGAGACGACATCGGCCGGGACGCGCGCGTCGTAGAACGCGTACAGCGTGTCGTCGTCGACGACGAGTCCCCGTCGCCGCGCACGGTTCTCCAGCTCCGTCGCCTCGTCGAGCAGGGCCCGGTTCTCGGCGAAGAAGCGGTGGTGGGTGGTCCACTCGCCCTGGACGAGGGCATGGCGGATGAACAGCTCGCGCGCGTGCTCGGGGTCGACCTTCGAGAACAGCACCTTGCGCTGCGCGACGATCGGCATCCCGTAGAGCAGCACCTTCTCCATCGCCATCGCCGCGCCCTGCTTGGTGGACCAGGCCGGCTCGGAGTAGGTGCGCTTGACCAGGTGGGCTGCGAGCTCCTCCGCCCATTCGGGCTGGATCCTCGCGACGTCGCGCCCCCACAGGCGGGAGGTCTCCACCAGCTCGCCCGCCATGACCCATGCCGGCGGCCTCTTCGCGAGGGCCGAGCCGGGGAAGATGGCGAACCGCGCACCCCGGGCGCCCAGGTACTCGTTGCGTGGCCGGGGCCGGCCGCCCCGTGCGTCCCGCCCGCCCTTGGTCTCGCGGGCACCGCCCGCCTTGACCTCGGTGGCCTCCTGCATGCCCAGGTGCGAGAGCAGCCCGGCGAGCAGGGCCTGGTGGATCCGGTCCGCGTCCCACTCCCGTCGCAGGTCCGGTGCCGCGTCGGCGGCCCGCTGGTCCGCCGTGTCACCGTTCGTCGTGCCGCTGCTCGCGGTGTTGACCCGCGCGGGCGGTCGCACCGTGATGCCGAGCGGCTTGGCGAGCTCCTTGAGCTGGGTGACGACGTCCTGCCACTCGCGCAACCGCAGGTAGTTGAGGTGCTCGGCCCGGCAGAGCCGACGGAAGGCGCTCCCGGACAGCTCGCGCTGCTGGTCGCGCACGTAGTGCCAGAGGTTGAGGTAGGAGAGGAAGTCGGAGCTCGGGTCGGCGAAGCGCGCGTGGGAGGCGTCGGCCACCTCGCGCTGATCGGCAGGGCGTTCGCGCGGGTCCTGGATCGACAGCGCAGCGGCGATGACCATGACCTCGCGGGCGACGTCGCGGCGGCCGCCCTCGACGATCATCCGCGCGAGCCGCGGGTCCATCGGCAGCAGGGCGAGCGCGCGCCCCGTGTCGGTCAGCCGCGTCGTCCCCTCGCTCGTCCGGAGGGCACCCAGCTCGGTGAGCAGCTGGACCCCGTCGCGCACCGAGCGGGTGTCGGGCGGGTCGACGAACGGGAAGGCCGAGACGTCGGCCGGTGAGGCAGCCACCCCGACGGCGATCATCTGCAGGATCACCGAGGCCAGCGAGGTCCGCAGGATCTCCGGCTCGGTGAACTCGGGCCGCGAGGCGAAGTCGTCCTCGGAGTAGAGCCGGATCGCGATGCCGTCGGCCACTCGTCCGCAGCGGCCCGAGCGCTGGTTCGCGCTGGCCTGGCTGATCGGCTCGATCGGCAGGCGCTGGACCTTGGTCGCCTTGGACCACCGCGAGATGCGCGCCGTGCCCGGGTCGATGACGTAGCGGACCCCCGGGACCGTCAGCGAGGTCTCCGCCACGTTGGTGGCCAGGACCACGCGCCGGGTCTCGTGCGGCTCGAAGACGCGGTGCTGCTCGGCGGAGGACAGCCGCGAGTACAGCGGGACGATCTCCACCGAGCGGGGCGAGCGCGGGCCCGCGCCCAGGGCGAGCGGGCCGAGGTGCGAGCGCAGCGCGTCCTCCGCGTCGCGGATCTCCCGCTCCCCCGAAAAGAAGGCGAGGATGTCGCCGGGCCCCTCCGCGCTCAGCTCGTCGACGGCCTCGCACAGGGCGGTCATCAGGTCGCGGTCCTCGTCCCCGCGGGCGGGGGTCGGTCGGCCCTTCGTCGACCCGCTCCGGCCCGGTGCCGCCTTGCCGACACGGGCCGTGCTGCGCGAGCCGCGCGCGTCGGCGGCAGCGACGGACCCGCTGCTCAGCTCGTCCTCGGCCGGTTCCGGGTCCGGGGACAACGGGCGGTACCGGATCTCGACCGGGAACGTGCGGCCGGTGACCTCCACGACGGGCGCCGGGACCCCATCGGGGTGCTCGGCGTCCGCAGGGCCGGAGAAGTGCCGGGCGAACCGGCCGGAGTCGATCGTCGCCGAGGTGATGACGAGCTTGAGGTCGGGGCGACGGGGCAGCAGCCGGGTCAGGTACCCGAGCAGGAAGTCGATGTTGAGGGACCGCTCGTGCGCCTCGTCGATGATGAGCGTGTCGTAGCCCAGCAGCAGGGGATCACGCTGGATCTGGGCGAGCAGGATCCCGTCGGTCATGACCTTGACCAGGGTCTGCTCCGAGGACTGGTCGGTGAACCGCACCTGGTAGCCGACGAGCGTGCCCAGCGCCCCGGTGCCACCGGTGAGCTCCTCGCTGATCCGCTCCGCCACGGTGCGCGCGGCGATCCGTCGGGGCTGGGTGTGGCCGATCTGGCCGGACCGTCCCCTGCCGAGCTCGAGCAGGATCTTGGGCAGCTGGGTCGTCTTCCCCGAGCCCGTCTCGCCGGACACGACGACGACCTGGTGGTCGCGGATCGCCGCGGCGATCTCCGCACGACGTGCCGAGACGGGCAGCTGCTCGGGGTAGGTGATCGGGGGGACGACGACCTCGGCGCGCGCCGCGGCGCGACGTGTCCGGCCCGCCTCGGTGCGGCCCGCCTCGCCCCGTCCGGCGGTGCGGCCCGCCCCGTCCCGTCCGGCGCGCGCTCCTGCGGCCGGCCGGGGGCGGCGCTGACGCCGGGACCGCGCGCCGCCTGGCGTCCGGTCCTGCGGTTCCTCGCTCACGAGGAGCCATTCTCCCCGATCCCCGAGGAACGCGGTCGCGGCGGGTCGGCCGTGTCGATCACCTTGCGCCGGACCCGGAGCAGGGCCACGCTGGAAGCGGAGCGGGACCGTCGGAGCACGCGGACTCGACCACGTGCCGCAGCCTCCTCCGCCGGAGGTGAACGTCATGCGCAAGACCATCCTCGTCGGAGTCGAGGACCTTCCCCACAGTGACGATGCCCTGGTCTGGGCAGCCCAGGCCGCGGCTCAGCGAGGAGCGGCGCTGCGCCTCGTGAACGCGACCGGTATCCCGACCGTCGCGATCGACCTGCTCTACGACGACGGCATCATCCAGGGCGCCGCGACGCTCCTGGAGAAGGCGACGGCCCGGGTCGCCGAGATCGCACCGACGGTCCCCGTGACCTCGGACATCGACCGTCGTCAGCCTGCCGAGGCCCTGTCCGACCTCGCGAAGGACGCCGAGCTGCTCGTCATCGGCACCCATCGGATGAGTGCGGTCGAGCGGGTCTTCTCGGGTTCCCTCAGCTACCAGATCGCGGCCGGTGCCCCGTGCCCCGTCGTGATCGTCCCGCATCTGCCGGCACCGGACGCCGCAGGGGTCGTGGTCGGGGCGGACGGCTCCGCGGACTCCCTGGACGCGGTC
>NZ_JBFHHB010000203.1:0-5898 GCF_041597215.1 Actinotalea sp. | reverse complement strand
GCCAGGAGCACATGGGAGGGCTGCTGGACCCCGGCCTGGCAGGCGGACCCCGTCGAGCAGGCGATCCCGGCGCTGTCGAGCAGGTAGATGAGCGAGTCGGCCTCGCAGCCGGGGAACGTGAGGTGGGCGTTGGCGGGGAGCCGAGCCGCTCCGCGCGGGCCACGGACCACGGCGTCGGAAACCTGGTCCAGGACCCCCGCGAGCAGCCGGTCGCGCAAGGCGGACAGCCGCGGGGCCTCGACCGGCCGATCGGCGACGGCCCGCTCGAGCGCGACGGCGAAGGCTCGCGCCGCCGGGACGTCGAGCGTCCCCGGACGCAGCCCACGCTCCTGCCCCCCGCCGTGCAGGACGGGCTGCACGGCGAGCCCCCGGCGGACCAGCAGCAGGCCGATCCCCACCGGTCCGCCGATCTTGTGCCCGCTGACGGTCATGGCGTCGAGCCCGCTCGCGGCGAAGTCGACGTCGAGGTGGGCGACGGCCTGCACGGCATCGGCATGGACGGGGATCCCGTGCTCCCGCGCCGCGGCGACGACGGCCGGGACGGGCTGGATCGTGCCGATCTCGTTGTTCGCCCACATCACGCTGATCAGGGCGATCTCCTCGGCGTGCCGGTCGAGCTCCGCCGCGAGCGCCGCGAGGTCGACGACGCCCTCCGCGTCGACGGGCAGCACGACGATCTCCGCCCCATGCTGCTCGAGCCTCCGGGCCGGGTCGAGCACGGCGTGGTGCTCGACCCCCGAGACCACGACCCGTCGACGGCGGGGATCGGCCGTCCGACGTGCCCAGTAGAGCCCGGTGATCGCGAGGTTGTCGGCCTCGGTGCCCCCCGAGGTGAGCACGACGTCGTTCGGGCGCGCGCCGAGGCCCGCGGCCAGCGACTCCCGGGACTCCTCGAGCGTGCGCCGAGCCGCGCGGCCCGGCCCGTGCAGCGACGAGGCGTTCCCGGTCCGGCCGAGCTCGGCGACCATCGCCTCGAGCGCCGCCGGGTGCATCGGCGTCGTCGCGGCGTGGTCGAGGTAGGTCATGGGAGGCGAGTCTAGGAACGCCGGGACGGGCTGACGAGCGCGGACGACCGCCGGCCGGTCACCGGTCCCGACCTTCCCGGCGGGCTGGCATGATCCCTGGGTGACCATCGACGGCCCACCGCTGGCCTTCAGCGGCTCCCGCCTCTCGTGGACGGACCTCCCACGTCCGGTCAGGGCGAGGATCGCGCAGACGGCCGGGGCGGACGTCATCTCCGAGGCCTCGGCCACCAGCGGCTTCAGCCCTGGCTTCGCCTCGGTCCTCGAGCTGAGCGACGGCACGCAGGTCTTCTGCAAGGCGGTCTCCCCCGACCAGAACCCGGAGTCGCCTGGTCTCGCCCGCCGGGAGATCCGGATCGCCGGGCTCCTCCCCGCTGCCGTGCCCGCCCCCGAGCTGCTCTGGTCGTACGACGACGGCTCCTGGGTCGTGCTGGGCTTCGCCGTCGCCCACGGGCACCTGCCCGACCACCCGTGGCGGCCCGAGCAGCTCGACCGGGTGCTGGGGGCCGTGGCCGCCCTCGCAGAGGTCGGGACGCCGTGCCCCTCGGGACTGCCGTCGTTGTCCGACGCCGTCGCGGACCTCTCGCCCGGGTGGGACCTGCTCGCCGCGAACGGCGTCGCCATGGACAGCGCCGTCGAGGCGCTCGGCGCCGAGGGCCGATGGATGCGCGAGAACCTGGACGCGTTGAGCACCTGGTCCGAGCAGGCCGCCGCCGCAGCGACGGGCCGGTCCCTCTCGCACGGCGACCTCCGGGCCGACAACATCCTGCTCGACGAGCGCGCGCTGTGGATCGTCGACTGGCCGTGGGCCACCGGTCGCGGTGCGGCCTGGTACGACCTGCTGACGATCCTGCCGAGCATCGCGATGCAGGGCGGCGGAGACCCGGCGAGCCTCTTCCGGGCCCACCCCGCCGCTCGTGAGGCGGACCTGGACGCGGTGCACAGCGTCCTGGCGGCTCTCGCCGGCTACTTCGTCCAGGCCGCCGTGCTGCCTGCCCCGATCGGCATCGCGAACCTGCGCCCCTTCCAGCTCGCGCAGGGCCGGGAGGCGCTGCGCTGGTTGCGGAGCTGGTGAGCGAGCCTCACCCGAGCAGTCGTCGCAGCTCCTGCGTCGCGGCGGGCAGGACCGTCCGCAGGTCCCCGACGATGCCGAGGTCGGCGATCTCGAAGATCGGCGCCTCGGGGTCGTTGTTCACCGCGATGATCGTCCCGGCCGACTGCATCCCGCCGCGGTGGTGCACAGCACCGGAGACCCCCGCCCCGATGTAGAGCCGCGGGGAGACGGTGACACCGGTCTGCCCGATCTGCGCCTCGTGGTCGATCCAGCCCTCGTCGGTGGCCACCCGGGTGGCGCCCACCGCCCCACCGAGCACGTCCGCGAGATCGGCGACGGGCCCGAAGTCCCCGTCGGTCCCCCGGCCGCCCACGACGACGACCTGGGCCGAGGAGAGGTCCGGCCGGCCGGAGGGAGCGCGCTCGGTCCGCTCGACGAGCTCGACACCCCGGGCGGCCGCCGTGGCTGCCTCGGCGTCCACCGCGTGGACCTCGACCGACGCGGGGCCCTGCCCGGTGGCCACGACCTCCGCGGCGTTCGGCTTGACGGCGACGACGGCGAGCGGCGTGCGGATCGCGCAGCGGGTGGTCCAGGTGGCGGCGAAGACCGACTTGGTCGCCACGAAGGTGCCGTCCGAGTCCTCGAGACCTGCGGCGTCGACCACGACCCCGGCACCGGTCCGCACACCGAGGACGCCGGCGACCTCCTTGTGCTCGAAGCTGTTGGTGAGCAGCACGGCCCGGGGCGCGACGCTCCCGACGACGACGGCGATCGCCTCGGCGACGACGGGGGTCAGGTGGTGCTCGCCGTTCGGGGCGACGACGTGCACCTGGCTCGCGCCGTGGGCGCCGAGCTCGGCGAGGGCGTCGGCACCGGGGGCGACGGGGTCCACCCACACGCCGTGGACGCTCCCGAACCGCGCGGCGAGCGCGAGGAGCTCACGCACCGCCGGGCGGACGGCACCGTCGTCGGTGTGATCGATCAGGACGAGCACCGGAGCGGTGGCCATCATGTCCTCCAGGACTCTCAGACGAGCTTGTGGTCGACGAGGTACGCGGCGAGCCGTGCGCCTGCGTCCCCCTCGTCGGTGATCAGGACGCGGTTCTCCCGCGGGGGACGTTCGGCGGCGTCCAGGACCTCGGTGCGCGAGCCCTGCGCCCCGACAAACGAGGCGTCGACACCGAGGTCCTCGAGGCTCAGCTGCTCGACCGGCTTCTTGCGGGCCGCCATGATCCCGGCGAACGCGGGGTAGCGCGGGTCGTTGGACTGGTCCGTCACCGAGACGAGCGCCGGCAGGGGCGCCCGGAGCACCTCGGTCGCGTGGTCGAGGTCCCTGCGCACCTGGACGGAGCCGTCGGTGAGCGCGAGCTCGGTGGCGAGCGTGAGCTGGGGCAGACCGAGCTCGGCGGCGAGCACCGCCGGGAGCATCGAGGTGAGACCGTCGAGGGAGGCCATCCCGGTGAGCACGAGATCGACCGGCCCGTCCTCCTCGACGTGACGCACGGCCGCCGCCAGGACCGTCGCCGTCCCGAAGACGTCGGAACCGGCGAGCGCGTCGTCCAGGACGTGGACCCCGCGGTCGGCACCCATCTGCAGGCCCCTGCGCACCGCGTCGACGGCGTCGTCCGGACCGACGGTCAGCACCACGACCTCGGCCTCGTGCTCGGCCGCGAGCACGAGCGCTGCCTCGACGGCGTTCTCGTCGAGCTCGTTCAGAGTGCCGTCCCCCTGATCACGGTCGACGTGCCCGTCGACCAACCGGCGCTCGGCCATCAGGTCCGGGACGTGCTTGACGCAGACGACGATCCTCACGGACCCGTACTCCCCTCGTAAGTGACACCGCAGGCTACCCGGAACGCCCGGATCCGGCCTCGCCTGCGGTCTGCCGTGCGCCGGAGTCCTAGGTCGTGGACCGTGGTGCCGCGACGGTCCGCGTGGTCCAGACTGGTCCGTTGTGCGATACGACGCGGCAGGACACGGCGGACTCCACCGGCTGGGGATGCACCTCGCGGGTGACGGGGTCGACGTCGCCGTGCTCGCTTCGCACGCCACCGCCGTCGACCTGTGCCTGCTCGACCCGGATCAGGACGCTCCCGACGGCTGGACCGAACGACGGGTCCCGCTGGGTGGCCCGACCTACGGGGTCTGGCACGCGCACGTCCCCGGCGTGCTCCCCGGCCAGCGGTACGGGTTCCGCGCCCATGGCGCATGGGACCCGGGAGCAGGGACGCGGTACAACCCGGCGAAGCTCCTGGTCGACCCCTACGCTCGCGGGCTGGAGGGGATGGAGCGGCTCGAGCTCCCCAGCGTGCACGTCTACGGCCAGCGCGTGCACGACGACCACCGCCCGCTGGACGGCCGGCCGATCGACCTGACCGACTCGCGCTCCCACGTCCCGCACTCCGTGGTCCTGGCCGAGTCGCACCCCGCACCCGACACCCGGCCCCGCACCCCCTGGGACTCGACCGTCGTCTACGAGGCCCACGTCCGCGGGCTGACCCGCCGACTGCGGAGCCTGCCGCCGGCACTGCGCGGGACCTACGCCGGCCTCGGGCACCCGGCGACCGTCGAGCACCTGCGCTCGCTCGGCGTGACGGCCCTCGAGCTGCTGCCCGTGCACGCCATGGCCACCGAGCCGTGGCTCGCCCTGCGCGGACGGACCAACTACTGGGGCTACAACACCCTCGGCTTCTTCGCGCCGCACCCCGGCTACGCGACCCACGCGCCCCAGGAGCTCGGCCCGGACGCGGTGCTGGCCGAGCTCAAGGAGGCCGTGCAGGCCCTGCACGCCGCGGGGATCGAGGTCCTGCTGGACGTCGTCTACAACCACACGGCCGAGGGTGGCACCGACGGGCCGCAGCTCTCGTGGCGCGGGCTCGACCCGACGGTCTACTACCTGCACGACGGCGGCACACCCGCGCGGTTCGCCGATGTCACCGGCTGTGGCAACTCCCTGGACTTCCGGCGGCCCCGCGTCGTGCAGATGGCCCTGGACTCGCTGCGGTACTGGGCGACGGAGGTCGGCGTCGACGGCTTCCGCTTCGACCTCATGGTGACGCTCGCCCGCGACCAGGACGGCTTTGACCCGCAGCACGCCTTCCTCATGGCGCTGCAGACGGATCCGGTGCTCTCCGGGCTCAAGCTCATCGCCGAGCCGTGGGACGTCGGGCCTGGCGGGTGGCGCACCGGTGGCTTCCCCGCCCCGATCGCGGAGTGGAACGACAAGTTCCGCAACGCCGCGCGCACCTTCTGGCTCCAGGACCCCGCCCAGGCGGCGCACGGGCGACCCGGGCACGGGGTGCGCGAGCTGGCGACCCGGCTCGCCGGTTCCGCCGACCTCTTCGGCTACTCCGACCCGCCCCTCATGCGCGGACTCGCGGCGAGCATCAACTACATCACCGCGCACGACGGCTTCACGCTCGCCGACCTCGTCGCGTACGACCACAAGCACAACGCGGGCAACGGCGAGCACAACCGCGACGGGACCGACGACAACAGGTCCTGGAACCACGGCATCGAGGGCCCGGCCCGCGATCCCGGCGTCGGCATCGAGATCCTCCCGCTGCGGCGTCAGTCGATGCGCAACCTGCTCGCCACGCTCCTGCTCTCCGCCGGCGTGCCGATGCTCACCGCGGGCGACGAGATCGGCAGGACCCAGCAGGGCAACAACAACGCGTACAACCAGGACAACGAGATCTCCTGGATCGACTGGGAGCTCTCGCCGTGGCGGGAGCACCTCTTCTCGACGGCGCAGCACCTGCTGCGCCTGCGCCGCGAGCTCCCCGCGCTGCGCGCCGACCGCTTCTACCGCGGGGTTCCGCG
>NZ_JBFHHB010000202.1:0-5902 GCF_041597215.1 Actinotalea sp. | reverse complement strand
GTGCCACGGATCTTGTTGACGACGAGCGTGGCCAGGGCCTCGCCCTCGATGTCCTCGGCGATGATGACCAGCGGCTTGCCGGCCTGGATGACCTTCTCCAGCAGCGGCAGGAGGTCCTTGACGTTGGTGATCTTCGACTCGACGAGCAGGACGTAGGCGTCCTCGAGGACGGCCTCCTGGCGCTCCGGGTCGGTGACCATGTACGCCGAGAGGTAGCCCTTGTCGAAGCGCATGCCCTCGGTCAGCTCCAGCTCGAGGCCCAGCGCGCTGGACTCCTCGACGGTGATGACGCCTTCCTTGCCGACCTTGTCCATCGCCTCGGCGATGAGCTCGCCGATGGCGGGGTCGCCGGCGGAGATCCCAGCGGTCGCAGCGATCTGCTCCTTGGTCTCCACCTCCTTGGCGGCAGCGAGGAGCTGGGCGGTGACACCCTCGACGGCCTTCTCGATACCGCGCTTGAGCGCGATCGGGTTGGCGCCGGCGGCGACGTTGCGCAGGCCCTCACGCACGAGCGCCTGGGCGAGGACGGTGGCGGTGGTGGTGCCGTCGCCGGCGACGTCGTCCGTCTTCTTGGCGACCTCCTTGACGAGCTCGGCACCGATCTTCTCGAGCGGCTCCTCGAGCTCGATCTCCTTGGCGATGGAGACACCATCGTTGGTGATCGTGGGGGCGCCCCACTTCTTCTCCAGCACGACGTTGCGGCCCTTGGGGCCGAGGGTGACCTTGACGGCGTCTGCGAGGGCGTTCATGCCCCGCTCCATACCGCGGCGGGCCTCCTCGTCGAAGGCAATGATCTTGGCCATTCGGGACGATCCTCCGTTGATGACGGTGGGCTGGTCCAAGCGCCCGCGACGGACGGACCGGGCCGCTCGCGGTCATGTCCCGCGGGCGTCCGATCCTCACCGGACCAGGATGTTCTGTCACTCTCGGGTCGAGAGTGCTAAGGCATTATTGGCACTCGACGGGTGCGAGTGCAAGCGGCGGTCGGCCGCTGCGCGGACGGCTCAGGGCTGGTAGTCGCCTGCGAGCACCACGAGGATCCCGTCCGGCACCGCGTCGGCCGACTCCTCGACCACGCCGATCCCGAGGGCGGCCGCGACGGCTGCTGCCGTTCCCGCGTCCTCGGCGGCCGCGTAGTACACGACCGATGCGGCCGGCGTCTCCCCGGCGAAGTTCCCGCTCGTCACGGCGGTGAAGCCGGCGTCGGTGAGGAGCGTCTTGGCGCCGCTGGCGAGACCGCTGGTCGTCGTCGCGTTCTGCACGTCGACCGGCGCGCCGAGGTCGGCGGCAGGAAGGGGCTCCTCCGTCGCGGTCGGCTCCTCCGTCGGCTCCTCGGTCGCGGTCTCCTCGGCCGTGGGCTCGGGGCTCGACGCATCCGTCGTCGCGGTCGAGGTCGTGGACGACTCACCGGAGCTGAAGGGGTTCCCGCCGGTGGCGACCGTCACCGCGCCGTACGCCAGACCGGGGACGACGACGAGCACCAGGAGGAAGGGCCACCAGCGGCTCCACGAGGACCGGGGGCGACGGTGGACGCCCTGGGGGCCGCCCGCGGCAGCAGCGTCGAACTCGTCCGGGGGGTAGGGGTAGTCGGCCGCTCTCACGGCGGTCAGGCTATCTGGTCCGGCCGCCTGCGGCGGACCGGACCGTGATCCGGTCCGGTCAGCCGTCGACGCCGAGCCGGCGCGCGGTGCGCGCGCGCTGACGGGAGGTCCGCATCCGGCGGAGCCGCTTGACGAGCATCGGATCGTGCTCGAGGGCCGCAGGGGAGTCGATGAGCGCGTTGAGCACCTGGTAGTAGCGCGTCGCCGACATGTCGAACAGGTCGCGGACGGCCTGCTCCTTCGCACCCGCGTACTTCCACCACTGGCGCTCGAAGTCGAGGATCGCGCGGTCCCGCTCGGTGAGCTCACCGACGGGCGCCGGCACCGTGGTGACGGTGTGCGCGATGGCTTCCATGCTGACCTCCTGGCCGGACGACTGGGCGCCACTCTACTGCCGGAATCACAGGCGTGTCATTCCCCCGGCGCGTCGCGGCCGGCCGCCTGCCGGACGAGGCGCTACCCTCCCGGTCCCCGGGCCGGACCCCGCCGAGCGGCACTAGCCTGGCGCGGTGTCGAGCCTCCCCCTGGACCAGATCGCCACGGACTGGGCCGCGGCGCTCGGGCCCGTGCGGTCGACCCTCGACCGCATCGATGCGGCGCTCACTGCCGAGCGGGCGGCCGGCCGTGAGGTGCTGCCTGCGTCCACGGACGTGCTTCGCGCCTTCCGCCTCCCGATGGCCCGGGTGCGCGTGCTCCTGGTGGGCCAGGACCCCTATCCCACCCCTGGGCATGCCGTCGGGCTCGCGTTCTCGGTCGCTCCCGGGGTCCGCCCGGTACCGCGCTCCCTGGCCAACGTCCTGCGCGAGCTCTCCGACGACCTCGGCTGCGCGCCACGGACCGACGGAGACCTCTCGGACTGGGAGGACCAGGGCGTCCTGCTGCTCAACCGCGTCCTGACGGTCGGGCAGGACGGGCCGGGATCGCATACCCGGCTGGGATGGCAGGAGGTCACCGCCTGCGCCGTCCGGGCGCTCGCCGCCCGCGGCGGCCCGCTGGTCGCCGTGCTGTGGGGCAGGCAGGCGCAGGAGCTCCTCCCCCTGCTGCCGGGAGTCCCGGTGGTCGCGAGCGCGCACCCGAGCCCGCTGTCGGCCGCCCGCGGGTTCTTCGGCTCCCGGCCGTTCTCGCGGGTGAACGCCCTCCTGGCGGAGCAGGGCGAGAGCCCCGTGCGCTGGTGCGGGTGACGGGTGCCGCCCCACCCCCCGGCGGGGCGGCACCCGGTCGACCGCGGGGCTAGGCCCCCACCTCCCTGCTGAGCACGACGCTCACCCCCGTGAGCTGCTCGGCAGGCACCGGCGTCTCCACCGGCACCGCGACGCGCATGCGCGTCGCATCGACCTGCCCGGACATCTCGGCCAACGGGACCCCCCCGGGTCCGTTGAGGGTGACGACGAGGTCGTACCCCTGGCAGCGCTCGTCCAGCCCCGACAGCCGGGCGGCGCTCACCCCGTAGCCCTGCAGATCGAGATCGAAGTCGACGTCGTAGTCCACGGCGATGGTGGACCGGCCGCAGTCGTCGTTGCCCGTCGCGCCCACCAGGACGGTCGAGCCGAACGCGTCCGTGCCGAACGCCCCGGCCGCGCGGACGCCGAGAAGTGCGAGGGCGAGGAGGGCCACAGAAGCCGCTCGTCGTGCTGACGCGTTCTTCACCTGAACCCCTCCTGGGTCGCTCCGCGTGGTGCTTCGACGGGCATCCTGCCCATCGGTCAAGACAACTAGCTCACCTCAGCCGATCGGTCGCTGCGGATCATCGCTGAGGGAACGGTGCCACCGCGTCGGCGGCGGAGGACCAGCACTCGTCCACCGGGTGCTGGGCGCGGGAGCCGTGCGGCTCCGGGTCAGGATCCGCATCGTGACCCCCCGTCGTTCGGTGGCTCGGCTGACCTCTGGGGCCCCGTGGCTTTGCGTCCCCACCTCGCGATGGGTTTGCCGTTTGTCGCTGACCTGTCAAGGATGACTCCCGGGCCCCTGAGCGTCCAGGGCACGCGACGCGCACCGTGCCCGGATTGACCGGCTCGTGGGCATTGGAGGGGATGTCACCCATGAGAATCACCCGTCCGCGCCACCCGAATGCCACAACCGGCACCGCACCGTGGCGTCGCTACGTCGCCGTGGGCGATTCGTTCACCGAGGGCCTGTGGGACGCACCCGGCCACGAGCCGCCGGACAAGACGGGGGTCCACGACCCGACGATCGTCTGCCGCGGCTGGGCCGACCTGCTCGCGGAGGGTCTCGCACGCCGCGCAGCAGGCGCACCGGTGCAGTACGCCAACCTCGCGATCCGCGGGCGCCTCCTGGGCCCGATCCTCGACGAGCAGGTCCCGGCAGCGCTCGCCCTCGGCCCGGACCTGGTGAGCCTGATCGGCGGGGGGAACGACCTGCTCCGGCCGGCCGCCGACCCCGACGAGCTCGCCGCCGGCATGGAGGCGAAGGTCGCCGCCCTGCGCGCGGCCGGTGTCGACGTGCTCATCGCGACCGGGATCGACTCCAAGGACAGCCCCGTCATCCGACGGACCCGCGGGCGTACGGCGGTGCTCAACGCGCACCTGTGGACCATCGCCCGGCGGCACGGCGCCTTCGTGATGGACGTCTGGGGCATGCGCTCCCTCCAGGACTGGCGGATGTGGGCGCCGGACCGGATCCACCTGACGACCGAGGGCCACCGACGGGTCGCCGAGGCCGCGCTCGTCGCCCTCGGCCTCGAGCCGGACGACCCCTCCTGGGACGATCCGATGGTCCCCCTGCCGAGCCCTCCGCTGGCCGAGCGGGTACGTGGGGACGTCGACTGGCTGCGCGACCACGCCTACCCCTGGGCCACCCGCCGCCTGCGCCACCAGTCCTCCGGCGACGAGCGCTTCCCCAAGTACCCGGAGCTGATCACCGTCCGCACGGACTGACGTCCCCGGCGCCCGCCTCCGGCGCCGCGACCCCTCAGCTGCAGCTCGCCACGCGGATGTCGGCGCCCGACTGCGGACCGTTGACCATGACGAGGAAGTACCGGTCCCGGCCGGCCACGACGGTCTCGAACCGGTTGTTCGCCGGTCCGCTCGGACGGCCCTCGACGGCGATCCCCGCCGACCCGGAGATCTTCGAGCACCAGACGGCGTCCACGTCGTTGACGTTCCCCGAGCTCGACCAGGTGGTCAGCCCGTCCGAGTAGCCGTCGACCGAGCTGTTGCCCATCCTGTTCAGCGGGTTGCCCATCCGCGAGGTCCAGATGGTCACCTGCCAGGCGACCGGGGTGGTCGAGGTCGTGCTGACGGTGAAGGCGGCCGGCAGGTTGGCGTTGCCGGAGAGGTTCGGACCGCCGGTCCAGGTGAGGGCGACCTCGCAGGTGGCCGTCGTGCTTCCGGGAACGGTGCAGGCGGCGATCGGGAACGACCAGGTCGACGTCATGCTCCAGCCGTCGAGGGTCGTCGTCACGGGCATCGTCGTCGTCGCCGTGTACACCTGCCCGACGTCGATCGTGCCGCCGGAGGAGATCAGCCCCGACCCGGTGGCGATCCCGTTGCCGGTGTCGAGGGCGACCTGGACCGTGTGGCTGCCGGTGCAGCCGGTGGGCAGGTCGACCCTGACCGCGGAGGTCGTCACCTGGGCGGAGCTCGTCGGGACCGCAGGTTCGACGCGCGCGGTGCCGGAGCAGGGCGAGCTCGCCGTGACGACCGCCGGGCCGCGCGAGGTGATGCCGAGGGTGGAGGCGCTCGCGAGCCCGAGGGCGCCGAGCACGAGGACCGCGCCGAGGGCGAGCCCCACGCGCGCGCGGGTGCGCAGGCGAGCGGGGCGCGTACCGGTCACGGTCGGCTCAGCCGTACACGACGGCGGAGACGGAGCGGATGCTCTCCGCTGCCGTGCTCGAGACGGAGAGGGTCAGGGAGCCTCCGGCGGACGGCACCGTGCCGACGAGCTCCGCACCGAGCGCAGCGCCGGTCGTGTCGAGGAGCCGCGCCTTGAGCGCGAGACCCCCGCAGGCGGCGTCGAACCCGGAGAAGGTGACGCCCGTGGCGCGGAACCCGGCCGGGGCCGTGCTCGAGTAGGAGGTCGTGAAGGTCACCACGACCGGAGCGCTCGCCGGCTGGCAGGAGGAGACGACCGTACTGCCGGCCTGGAGCGTCGTCCCGTTGATGCTCAGCTGCGAGGCCGAGGCGAGGGAGAGGCCCGCGACACCGACGAGCGCGAGCGCGAGCGCTGCGACACGGCGGGTCGGACGCAGGCGGGACATCCGTCGGCTCCAGTTCTTCGGGGACACGCAGGGGTGGCGCGGGGACACGCAGGGGTGGCGCGGGTCGAGGGTAGCGCTGGTCAGG
>NZ_JBFHHB010000201.1:0-5923 GCF_041597215.1 Actinotalea sp. | reverse complement strand
GTCGCTGGCGCCTGCCTCGCGGCGGAAGGGGGCGAGGGCCGTGAGGTAGGTGACCTGCTCGGCGGGCTCGGCGTTCTCGATGACCAGCGTGTTCAGCACGGCCTCGTGGAACGCGTCCGGCTCCTGCGTGGTGTAGATGGCGCGCACGGTGGTGAGGGTGCTGCTGATCCGCGGGGCCGCCGGCTCCAGCGACCACAGGTCCAGGCCGGCCAGGCCGTGCAGGTAGCGGACCGTGGTGCCGTCGATGGCCGGGGTCGAGGCCGCCTGCATGTTCCACTCGTACCGGTGCGCCTGCGTGGCAGCGAGACGGTCGAAGACGATGACGTACCTGTTGCCGTTGCTCCCGATGATGCGCCGGCAATCGGTGATGCCGAGGTCCTCCACGTAGCAGCGGGCCGTGTCCCCGTCGAAGACGAAGAAGCCGCCGTCCGAGACGTACTCGTTGAGGACGGCGACCTCGTCCTCCGCGAGGCCGGCGAAGATGTCGTTCTGGCCCTCGTTGCGGTAGCCCCGCCCACCGACGGTGACGACCGAGTGCTCGCGGGCATGGATGGTGCGGTTGTAGCCGTCGTCGCACAGGAGGTAGGAGCCGAAGGCGTTGAGCAGGATCGCGCCGTTGTCGGCGTGCTGGTGCGACAGCGAGCGGTACTCGATGCCGGTCTCCTTGTGGTAGTCCCAGGACTGCTCCCACTGCCGGCGACCGCCCGGGAAGCCGCACTTGACCGAGAGCATCACCGCGTCCTTGGCCCAGGAGTCCCGGACCGCGAGCAGGCCGAGGTCCGGGAAGAAGCGGGAGAGCGGCAGGTGGCTCAGGTCGGTGCTCGGTTCCACGGTGGCGTCGAACCAGAGGTACTCGAGCCCTGCCTCCGGGAGGATCCCGGGCTTGAGCGCCGACTGGTACTGCTCGCGGTACAGGTGGGCGAGGGCGTGCTCGGCCATGTACTGCGCCTCGCCCAGGCGGTACTCGGACGCGAGCTTCATGTACATCATCGCCGAGGTCGAGCTGCGGGTGTCGTGCGCGTCGCCGAAGTTGAAGGCCTCTTCGAGGTTGGGGGTGCTCTGGTAGAGGCGGTACCAGAAGGTGTTCCTCAGGAATCCGCTGGTGGCGAAGTAGTCGACTCCTTCGCGTTCGCGCAGCAGGTGGGCGTAGCACAGCAGCCACGGAACTCCGTAGCGCCAGTACACGGCGCCTTCGTAGTTGGACCCGTCCTCCGGCATGCCCCGGAAGACGAGCTCGAAGTTCGCGCGCGCGTCGTCGATCCAGGCCTGGGCCTCCGGCAGCTCGTCGACCAGCGCGTACCCTGCGGAGGCCAGGCCGTTGTAGTCGATCCAGTTGTGGTTCTGCCAGTACTTGGGCACCCATGACTCGCCGCGGTTGTCGCGGATGTAGTCGTGCATGATCCGGCCGTGACGGGTGAGCTTCTCGCGCAGCCGGACCCGTAGCGCAGGGTCCATGTCGTCCTTCAGCCAGTCGTAGGCGAGGGACAGGCCCCACAGGATCCACGCGGCCGAGAGGTCGACGTTGACGAGGTGGGCGTTGCCCCAGTCCTCCCAGGAGATCGCGCCCTCGATCCAGCGCTCGGCCTCGGTGAGGTCCTGCTCGTCGTCCGTCAGGAGGGCGAGCAGGGCACGGTTCATCGAGCCGATCCCGGCCCAGGTGGTGCTCTCGTTCGGAGGCTCCGGGGTGAAGCGCGTCGCGCTGCCCCGCTCGCACTCCTCGAGGAGGCGGACGAGCTGGGCTCGCCGGACGGTGAAGCGTTCCGCCTTCAGACGCTCGAGGTCGTCGCCGATGAAGAGCAGCCTGCGAGTCCCCGTCGAGGGGGAGGTGGCCCGGTCAGTTGTCGACATCGAGCAGTCCTTTCAGGGACACGGCCGTCGGGTCTCAGCCGGCCAAGCGCCGGGGCGCGTCGACCTGCGGCAGAGTCTGCCCGCCGCGGTGACGATCCTTGCAGGTGTCGATGCGGTTTGGGGATGAGCTCGGCCCCTCTCCGTGCACCGGGGGGCGCGCGATATGCGGCCTCGACCTGCGGACCTCAGACTGTGCGACATGGACTCGCGAACCTCCCAGGAATCGATCGCCGCTGGTGATCGGCTGCCCGACGTCGCCCCGTACGCGGGTGGCGTGTCCTCCGACGCCCACCACGCAGCGCTTCGAACCTCGGTGAAGCTGCTGGGGCGCCTCCTGGGTGAAGCCCTCATCCGGCACGAGGGAGAGGACCTGCTGGAACTGGTCGAGCGGGTGCGCGGCCTGGCGCGGGAGGGCAGGGACGAGGAGCTGCACGAGGTTCTGTCCGACGTCGACGACGCCACAGCGGTCAGACTGGCGCGCGCGTTCGCGGCCTACTTCCAGCTGGCCAACATCGCCGAGCAGCTCTATCGGTGGCGTGAGCTCTCCGCGCGCGACGAGGGGCCGCTGGCGACGACCGCCGGCCGGATCGGCGCTGCCTTCGCCGAGGGTGACCTGGCGGGTGACCTGGTGGGTGAGGTCCTCGCCAGGCTGGAGTACCGGCCGGTCTTCACCGCGCACCCGACCGAGGCGAGCCGTCGATCGGTGCTCGAGCTGCTCCGCAAGGTCGCCGACGTGCTGGCGGCGCTCGGCGACCCGGTGCGCTCGCCGGCGGACACGCCGCGGCTCGAACGGCGGCTCGCGGAGCTGGTGGACCTGCTGTGGCAGACGGACGAGCTGCGGGTGGTTCGACCCGAGCCGCAGGACGAGGCGAAGACCGCGATCTACTACCTGGAGTCGCTCGCCGCCGACGTGGTCCCGGACCTCTTGCAGGAGTTCGACCGCGCGCTGGCCTCCGTGGGCGTGGAGCTGCCGGTCGACGCCCGTCCTCTGCGGTTCGGCAACTGGGCGGGCGGGGACCGCGACGGCAATCCGTTCGTCACTCCCCGGGTCACCCTGGACGTGCTCGGGCTGCTGCACGACCACGGCCTGCGAGTCCTGATCGCGGCGGCCGAGGACCTGCTGACCGAGATGAGCGCCTCGACCCGGGTCGTCCCGGTCAGCGAGGATCTGTTGGCCAGCCTCGAGGCGGACGCCGAGGCGCTGCCGATCACGCACGCGGCGGTTCGCCGACTCGACGCCGAGGAGCCGTACCGCCAGAAGATGTCCTACGTACGTGTGCGGCTGCAGCGCACCCGCGAGAGAGTCGCCCACGGCACGGCCCACGAGCCTGGCCGTGACTACCTCAGGCTGGACGAGCTGCTCGCCGACCTCTCCCTGGTGCGCGACTCGATGATCGCCGGCGGCGACCGGCTCACCGCCGACGGCGGGGTGCTCCGGATGATCCGCACCGCCACGGCGACCGGCTTCGGCCTGGCCACGCTGGACGTCCGCGAGCACAGCCGGCGGCACCACGACGCCTTGGCCGTTCTCTACGACCGGCTCGTCGAGCTCGACACCCGGTACGCCGACCTCGACCGCGCTGACCGGATCGCTCTGCTGAGCGCCGAGCTCGCGTCGCGGCGCCCGCTGCTGGGTGGAGCCCGCGTCGCGCTGCCCGAGGCGGCGACCGCGAGCCTGGAGCTGTTCGCCGCGATCGGCGAGGCGCTGGACCGGTTCGGCGAGGACGTGATCGAGACCTACATCGTGTCGATGACCCACGACGTGGATGACGTCTTCGCCGCGGTCGTTCTGGCCCGCGAGGCGGGTCTGGTCGACGTGGGGACCGACGAGCGACCCGCGACGGCGCGGATCGGCTTCGCCCCGCTCTTCGAGACCCTGGTCGAGCTGGAGAGGGCCGGTGAGCTCATGGACGCCATGCTGTCGGAGCCGGCGTACCGGCGGCTGGTGGCCGCGCGTGGAGACGTGCAGGAGATCATGCTGGGCTACTCGGACTCCTCCAAGGACGCCGGCATCGCCGCCTCCCAGTGGCAGATCCATCGCGCGCAACGATCCTTGCGCGACGTTGCCGCCCGACACGGCGTCATGCTGCGTCTCTTCCACGGTCGCGGCGGGTCCGTCGGTCGCGGTGGCGGTCCGACCGGCGAGGCCATCATGGCCCAACCCAACGGCAGCCTGGACGGGCCGATCAAGATCACTGAGCAGGGCGAAGTGATCTCCGACAAGTACACGCTGCCCGGCCTGGGACGCTGGAACCTCGAGAACGCGCTCGCGGCGACGCTGGAGGCGTCGGTGCTGCACCGGCGCGCGACGCTCCCGCCGCAGGTGCTCGCCGGATGGGACGAGGCCATGGACCTCGTGGCAGCGGCGGGCACGTCGGCCTACCGCGAGCTGGTCGGTGACCCGGCGCTCGTGCCGTTCTTCGTCTCCGCCACGCCGGTGGAGGAGCTCGGCAAGATGAACATCGGCTCACGACCCGCGAAGCGTCCCGGTGGGAGCGGCGACCTCAGTGACCTGCGCGCGATCCCCTGGGTCTTCGGCTGGACGCAGGCGCGGATCATCCTGCCCGGCTGGTACGGCGTGGGTTCCGGTCTGGCCGCGGCGCGCGAAGCCGGCCGGGGCGACACCCTGGCCGAGATGTACCGCGCCTGGCCGTTCTTCCGGACCTTCGTGTCCAACGTGCAGATGACGCTGACCAAGACAGACCTGGAGCTGGCGGGCCGCTACGTGCGCGAGCTGGTCCCAGCGGACGCCGCGCCGCTCTTCGAGCAGATCCGTGCCGAGCACGCTCGCACGGTGGCCGAGGTGCTCACGGTCACCGGCCAGGGTCAGCTGCTGGAGTCGGCCCCGCTGCTGCGGCGCACGCTCGCGATCCGCGACGACTACCTGCTGCCCCTGCACGCCCTGCAGGTCTCGTTGCTCGGGCGCACGCGCGCCCAGCGCGACGACGCCACCCAGGACGGTGACCTGCAGCGGGCGTTGCTGCTCACCATCAACGGGATCGCTGCCGGGCTGCGCAACACCGGCTGAGTCGCTCGGCGGGCCCTCGCTGTTCACCCCCGCGCGAGAACCGACGTCGAGCACTGCTCGCCGCACATACGTGCGGACCGGGCTGGATGAGGTCGCGCCAGGCCACCCGGAACGCACTGCCCGAGCTCTCTGGCGCGCGATAGGCACCAACGGCCGATGTGACTCTAGACCGACATCATCAGGAGGAGGCGGATGACTTCCGCCGGTAGACCGCCGGTCTACTCGTGGAGGGACTGCCGTGGGTGTTGTTGGTGCGGGTGATCCAGGGAACAGGCGCAGTAGGTGGTCGCAGGACAGGCTTCCCGTGGCGTCGCCGAGGGGCTCGCGCTTGTCCTCGGTTAGCCGGGGGCACGTCGGAGGATCCTCGGTATGGATCCGCCACCTCTGGTTGGCTTCGTGCGAGTTGGAGCCCAAGTCCCGGTTCAGGCAGCGCTGACTACTCTCGCGGACTCACCGCTGTGAACCGCGCGAGGAACTGGGGGTCGATGACCGAGAAGGTCTCGGTCAGGTTGCTGTTCTTCACGCATGAGTCACCGTCTCCGATGAACTCGCCAGAAAACACTACGGGGCTGTCTTCGTCGATGCTCAAGAGGGTCTGGAAGAGGTCGGAACTTGAATCGATCAGCGTGTCATCGCCGAAATCTGAGAAGGAGTTGTTCCAGGTCTTGACCCGGACCCCATCAGCAATCTCGATCTCGATGTAGGCGTTTCCGTCGCCGTTCGCTCCGATCGTCGTGATGACTCCGGTCCAGTTCTCGAACTTCGATCCTACCGTCGAGCAGAGGTCGTTGTTGCGCTGGAGCAGCACCTGGGACTGCTGCAGGTCGTTCGATGCCTCGTCAAACTCGTCTTGAGCCTGCTGAACCCGAGAGACGAAAGCGCTCTGTGCCTCAGAGTAGGAGCCGTAGGGTCCAGTAGGGACTTCCTGGACGGGCTCCGCTGCTATTGACGTGGCAGTCGATGTCGGCGAGGGATCATCCGCTGGCGCGCTCTCGTCGGTATCGGTGCTTTCGTCCACAGGCGCCTCGGAGGTGGTTCCGGCCGCCG
>NZ_JBFHHB010000200.1:0-5925 GCF_041597215.1 Actinotalea sp. | reverse complement strand
GGCCACCATTCCGGTGGCCGGACCGGCGACCACGGCCAGGTGCCAGTCCGTCCGAAGGGCCTGCCGGGCGGGGTCGGGGGCGACCGGCCCGCCCGGGCGCCCCACCTGCAGGACGCTGCCCGGCACCCACGGCTCGGCTCCCGCGAGCTGCCCGTCGTCCAGGAGGAGGCCGTCGATGCTGAGCGCGGCCGTACCGAGCGCCCCGATCCCGGTGATCGCGGCCAGCCCTGACCGGGCCGCCCGCACGGTGATCCGGTCGGGGACCTCCACCTCGCCGACGTGCTGGAGCGTGAAGCGCATGCGAGCACGGTGCGGGGTCGCGGCGCACGCCACCCCGACGGGCCCCGCTCCGATGTGGGCGACCTGCCCTGCACAGGGCCCTCGAGTGGTCGGGTCGGGGCGGCCCCCGCCTCGCGCACCCACTCGGTCCCGCCCGGAGTCGGCTCGTCGCTCCGGTGGGGAGCACCTGGTGTGGCACCATGACCGTATGACGCATGTGGTCTTGGCCGAGGACGACCCTGCCATTGCCGAACCTTTGGCCCGAGCGTTGAC
Organism: Actinotalea sp.; assembly: GCF_041597215.1. GTDB lineage: Bacteria > Actinomycetota > Actinomycetes > Actinomycetales > Cellulomonadaceae > Actinotalea. The sequence goes on along the minus strand of NZ_JBFHHB010000200.1, from coordinate 5,373 downwards.
CCGCGAGGGGTACGACGTCGTCGTGCAAGGCAGCGGTCAAGGAGCCATCGAGGCCGTCCCTGCGGCCGACCTCATCATCCTCGACCTCGGGTTGCCGGACATGGACGGGCTCGACGTCGCCCGATGGATCCGCAACCAGGGCATCACCATCCCGGTCCTGGTGCTGACGGCGCGGGCGGACGAGGTCGACCTGGTCGTCGGCCTCGATGCCGGCGCCGACGACTACGTCACCAAGCCCTTCCGGCTCGCCGAGCTCCTCGCGAGGGTCCGTGCCCTGCTGCGCCGTTCGCACACCGACGGCACCGAGGAGGACGAGCTCCACGCGCAGGACGTCCGGATGGACCTCGCCGCCCACCGCGCCTTCCAGGGCGAGCGGGAGCTGCACCTGACGGCCAAGGAGTTCGAGCTCCTGCGGGTGCTGGTGCGCGACGCCGGGAGCGTCGTCCCGCGCGAGGCGCTGATGCGTGAGGTCTGGGAGAGCGACCCGACCGGATCCACCAAGACGCTGGACATGCACGTGTCCTGGTTGCGTCGCAAGCTCGGCGACGACGCGAACTCACCCCAGTACATCTCCACCGTCCGAGGCATGGGCTTCCGCTTCGAGTCCGGCAAGGACTGACGGTGCGTCGCCGCGTCCTGCAGGCGACGATCGCCGCGGTCACGGTTGCCGTCGTCCTCCTGGGGATCCCGCTCGCCTTCTACGGCGCGCGGCTGGTGCGCGACACCGAGCTGCGCAGCCGCGACGACCGGGCGACCGCGCTGGGACGTCAGATCGAGGCGCGGATCGCCTCCGGCCGGCCGATCACCGAGGACCTGCTGGAGTTCTACGTCGGCGGGGACGACGGCACCCTGCCCGCGTCGGTCTCCGTGGTCGCCCCGGACGGCACCCGGCTGCGGGCGGGCGAGCCGATCGCCGGGCGGGCATACCCGGCCGTCGTGCGCACCGAGCCCTCCGGGGCGGTGGTGCTGCTCACCCTGGACTGGTGGGACGTGTTCTGGGAGTCGAGCAAGGCGGTGGCCCTGGTCATCGCCGCCTCCCTCGTCGCGTTCGCTGCCGGGATCGCGGTGGCGCTGTGGCAGGCCAGACGGCTGGCCGCACCGCTCATCTACCTCGCGGCCAGCGCGGAGCAGCTCGGCTCGGGGCAGGTCAGGCCGCACCTGGAGGCCTCGGGGGTCGAGGAGATCGACCTCGTGGCCGCAGAGCTCGGACGCAGCGCTGACCGGCTCGCGGGACGGCTCGCCGCCGAGCGTCAGTTCGCGGCCGACGCCTCCCACCAGCTGCGTACCCCGCTCACGGCGCTGACGATGCGCCTGGAGGAGATCACCCTGGCGAGCGACCAGGAGGAGGTCCGCGAGGAGGCCCGCATCTCTCTCGAGCAGGTCGAACGCCTCGTCGCCGTCGTCGACGACCTGCTGACCCGCTCCCGTCGGGCCTCCGGCGGGACGACGGAGCCCATCCGGCTGCTCGAGGTCGTGCACCAGCAGGAGGAGGAGTGGCGTCCCTCCTACGCGAAGGCGGGGCGCAAGCTCGTCGTCGAGGTGGGCAAGGACGTCTCCGTCCTGGCGACGCCCGGGGCTCTGGCCCAGGTGCTCGCGACCCTCATCGAGAACTCCCTGCGGCACGGGGGCGGGACGACGACGGTCCGCTCTCGACCCTCCGGCTCGAGCGGGGCGATCGTCATCGAGGTGATGGACGAGGGCGAGGGCGTCTCGGACGCGCTCGCCCCGCGGATCTTCGAGCGCGAGGTGACGTCGGGCAAGGGCACGGGTCTCGGTCTTGCGCTCGCCCGTGACCTCGTGGCGGCCGACGGCGGTCGTCTCGAGCTCGCCCAGCGTCGGCCGGCAGTGTTCTCGATCTTCCTCGCGGGCGTGCCGCGCCTTCTCGACCCGGAGACGGTCCTGCCGCGCGGGTCGACGCTCTCCCTACGGCGTCGACGTGGGCACGGCCGCACGCGCAGCTGAGCCCCCGGTGAAGACGAGCCGCCGGTAGGCCAGGTAGCGGAACGCCGTGCCGAGCACCAGCCCGACGACGTTCGCCGAGATGTTGTCCGCCAGCGGCGAGCGCAGGCCCAGGACGTAGTGCGAGAACCACAGGCAGGCGACGGCGATGAGCATGCCGCCGACGTTCACCACGGCGAAGCCCGCGAACTCCCGGGCGCGACCGGCGGTACGTCGTCCCGCGAACGTCCAGTACCGGTTGCCCAGCCATGCCACGACGGTGGCCACGGCCACGGAGATGACCTTCGCGGTGAGCGGGCGGTCGCCCAGGAGCGTGCCCGGCCCGAAGCGCAACAGGTTGAACAGGCCGACGTCCACGACGTACGCGAGCGAGCCCACGGATCCGAACCGGATCAGCTCGAGAAGTCGCGCGCGCATGGTCCCCAGCGTACGTGCGACGCAGTCCTTGTTACGCTCAGCCACCGTGACGAGGGTCGTAGCGGTCGTGGGTGGCGGGCAGCTGGCGCGGATGATGACGCCGGCGGCGACCGCGCTCGGTCTGCACCTGCGGGTGCTGGTCGAGGGCGAGGGCTCCTCGGCGGCCCGGGTGGTGGTCGACGCCCCGGTGGGTGCTCCCCGCTCGGCGCGTGACGTGCTCGACCTCGTGCGCGGGGTCGGCGACGACGGGCTTCCGGCTGACGTCCTCACCTTCGAGCACGAGCACATCCCCGCCGAGGTCCTCGCCCAGGTCGAGGCGCTCGGGATCGCGGTGCGCCCGGGACCCGACGCCCTGCGCCACGCCCAGGACAAGATCGTGATGCGGCGTCGGCTCACCGAGCTCGGCGTGCCCTGCCCCCGGTGGGCCCCGGTCCCCGACGCGGCGGCGCTGGACGCCTTCCTCGCGGAGGTCGGCGGCGAGGCCGTGGTGAAGACCTCCCGTGGCGGCTACGACGGCAAGGGCGTCCGGGTGGTCCGGTCGTCCGCGCAGGTCGCCGACTGGTTCGAGGCCGCGGCGGACGGCGGACCCGCCCTTCTCGTCGAGGAGAAGGTCCCCTTCGTCCGCGAGCTCGCGGTCCTGCTGGCGCGCCGGCCGTCCGGCGAGGTCGCCGTCTGGCCCGTGGTCGAGACCGTCCAGGTGGGCGGCGTGTGCGCAGAGGTCCTGGCCCCCGCCCCGGGCCTCGACCCCGACGTCGAGCGGCAGGCCGTCGAGGCCGCCGTCGCGGTGGCGGCCGGTGTCGACGTGACGGGTGTCCTGGCCGTCGAGCTCTTCGAGATCGCGGGCGAGGGCGGGAGCCCGGCACGCGTCGTGGTCAACGAGCTCGCGATGCGCCCGCACAACTCGGGCCACTGGACGCTCGACGGGGCGGTGACCAGTCAGTTCGAGCAGCACCTTCGCGCCGTCCTCGACCTGCCGCTCGGCGACCCGTCGGCCCGCGCCCGCTGGTCGGTGATGGCGAACGTCCTGGGCAGCAGCCTCGAGCGGCTCACGGACGCCCTGCCGGCGGTGGCGGCCGACCCGGGGGTGCGGGTGCACCTGTACGGCAAGGAGATCCGCGCCGGGCGCAAGCTCGGGCACGTCACCGTCTGCGGGGAGGACCTCGCCGAGGTGCGTTCGCGGGCGGCCCGGGCCGCAGCCCTGCTGCGCGGGGACGAACCGACCGGCTGAGCGCGGGCGTTCGCCCTCGGCGCACTGCGCCGCTGCGGGGCGCGGGACGTGCCAGGGTGGGCCACGACGAAGGGACACGCAATGAGTGAGCAGGCTCTGGTCGGAGTGGTGATGGGCTCCGACTCCGACTGGCCCGTCATGGAGGCCGCGGCCCTGGCCCTCGCGGAGTTCGGGGTGCCGACGGAGGTCGACGTCGTCTCGGCGCACCGGATGCCCCAGGACATGATCGACTACGGCCGTTCGGCGGCCGACCGGGGCCTGAAGGTCATCGTCGCCGGGGCAGGGGGAGCCGCGCACCTGCCGGGGATGCTCGCCGCCGTGACGCCCCTCCCGGTCATCGGGGTGCCGGTGCCGCTCGCGCACCTGGACGGGATGGACTCGCTGCTGTCGATCGTGCAGATGCCCGCGGGCGTGCCGGTCGCGACGGTCTCCGTCGGGGGAGCGCGCAACGCCGGGCTGCTCGCGGTGCGGATCCTCGCTGCGGGGACCGACGAGCGCGCCGGGGAGCTGCGCGCGGCGATGCTGCGGTTCCAGGAGGGGCTGCGGGAGCAGGCCCAGGCCAAGGGCGCACGGCTACGGTCACGGCACGGCACCGGGGTGGGTGCTCCGGGAGCGACGGGGTTCAGCGCGGGCTGACCTGACGGGGCCGCCCCGCGAACGGCTAGGTCCCCGGGAGGCCGCCGACCGCTCCTGCGTCCAGGCTGCCGTCGCGGACGGCGGTCCAGAAGGTGGGAGCGGCGTCCGGGTCGAGCTGCACGGTCGAGCCGATGCCGCCGGGCCGGTAGTCCGGGTTCGAGATCGGTGGCGTGCCACGGACGCCCTCGGTGCCCGTCGCCGTCCTGAAGGCCAGCGCCAGTCGGGCGAGGTCCACCGCGCCGGTGCCGTCGCTCACGACCAGGGCTCCCGTGCCGGCGTCGACGAGGTCGACCTGCCGACCGGGGCGCAGGACGAGCGAGGGCTCGGCGACCTGCGAGGTGACGGCCGAGATCAGCAGCTGCTGACGGCGGGCGCGGCCGATGTCGCCCTCGAGGTCGGCCTTGCGCATCCGCGCGTAGGCCAGGGCCGTGGTGCCGTCGACGACACGGCAGCCGGGAGCCTCCCAGACGAGCCCCGAGTCCGGGTCGTTCACCGGGAAGGTGACCTTGTCCACGGCGGGGTCCATGCACAGCTCCACGCCGCCGACCGCATCCACGATCGAGGCCACCCCACCGAGGCCGATCTCGACGTAGTGGTCGACCGTCAGGCCGGTGATCTGCTCGACGGTGCTCACCAGGAGCGGGGCGCCGCCGAGGGAGAAGGCCGCGTTGAGCTTGGCGGGTCCGTGCCCGGGGATGTCGACGTAGGTGTCCCGCGGAAGGCTGATGAGCGAGGTGGTCCCGGAGGCCGGGACCTGGAGGACCATGATCGTGTCGGTCCGGGCGCCCTCCGTACCGTCCTCGGGGATCCCGCCCTCGCCGCGGGAGTCGGAGCCTGCCAGGAGGTAGGTGGTCCCCGGGGTGTCCGCCGCCCCGGAGAGCGCGGACACGTGCTGCACCTTGCCGTTGGCCCACAGCGCGAGCCCGACCGGCCAGGCGAGCAGCAGCGCGAGCACCGCCGCGACCAGGACGACGACGCGCCGTCGACGGCTGGGACGACCGCCCGGGACAGGGGCGTAGGCCGCCGGCGGTGCGGGAGCGCCGCCCTGCGCGACCGGGCTCATCGACGCCGGGCGCACGGTGACCGGGCGAGGCGGCGGGGGCGTCGCTGCTCGGGCAGGCGCCGGGGGGCGG
>NZ_JBFHHB010000199.1:0-5936 GCF_041597215.1 Actinotalea sp. | reverse complement strand
TGGGCGCCGTCAGCGCCGAGCTGCTCCCAGACCTGGAGGTCTGCAGCGTCCTGGATACCTGGCAGGGCGACGATCGACTGGAACACCGTCTGGAACGCACCCACCGGCACGATCATCCCCACCGGGCGAGCGGCGAGTTGCGTGCGCAGTCGTGCCAGGCATCGCGCCCCGGTCGTCATGGTCGACTCCCCGGCGCCCCGGGACACTCCCGGTGGCGCCGATCGGCCGCGGACCGGCATCCCGGGTGCCCGGCTCACAGGCCGTGCCGGCGGTCGCCGGCGGAGGCTTCTGCCCCACGCGCCTCCATCGCCGGCGAGAACGGGTCGCCGGCGTCGCTGTCCTCCACGGCGCGTTCGACGTCCTCGGTGACCAGGTCGGCGTTGATCGCGATCGCTGCAGCCGACCCGGCGCCCGCGGACGTGATGACCTGCGCGCGCGGGTCGGCGGCGTTGCCGGCCACCCACACCCCGAACGCCGACGTCTGCCCGCTGCGGTCGGTCATGGGGAACCCCGCCTCGTCCAGCTCGCATCCCAGGTGAGCGAGCAGCCCGTCCGGGCGCGGGACGTTGACGGGGCGGACGAAGACCGCAGAGCGCGGGACGGTTCGTCCGTCGGCCAACGACACACCGGTGAGCCGGTCGTCCTCGACGACCAGTCCGGTGACCTCACCGGTCACCAGCTTGATGCCGCGGGAACGCAGCTGGCGGTGCTCCGCCGGGGTGACGGTGAGGGTATGAGCGAAGAAGACGACGTCTGCCGACCACTGACGCACGAGCAGCGCGTGCTGCACGGTGCCCTCATGCGTGCCCAGGACACCGAGAGGCTGGTCACGGACCTCCCAGCCGTGGCAGTACGGGCAGTGCAGCAGGTCGCGGCCCCACCGCTGTCGCAGGCCCGGCACGTCGGGCAACTCGTCGCTGACGCCGGTGGTGACGAGCACGCGCCGGGCACGGAGCACTGGTCCGCCGGCGAGGCGGACGTAGAAGCCCGGCTCGATGCCCGTCACCCGGTCCGCAAGCACCTCGACGCCGTAGCCCCGGACCTCCGCGCGGCCAGCGGCCAGCAGCTCGGCGGGGGGCATGCCGTCCCGGGAGAGGAAGCCCTGCATGTGCTCGGCCGGGGCGTTGCGGGGCTGTCCCGCGTCCACCACGGCGACCCGCCGGCGCGCCCTGCCCAGCACGAGGGCCGCGCTCAGCCCGGCGGCCCCGCCGCCGACCACCACCACGTCGTACACCTGTGCCTCCATGGCGACCACCTCCATCACGAGCCTTCGACCGACACGTGCCCGCCGGCAACGAACATTGCGGTTTCCGGGACGCGGGACCTTCTCGCGTCCGCCCTGCCGGCGTGAGCGGTAGGCGTCGGGTCCCACTCCTCGGCGAGGAGCGCGTACCCGTAGACGTCCAGCCAGTCCCCGGATCGGTGCAGGGACTCACGCACGGCGTGCAGCTCGCGGCGCATCCCGACCCGCTCCATCAGCCGCCACGACGCCTCGTTCGCCGCGAAGCAGCTGGCGGTGACCCGCCGCAGGCCCAGCTCGTGGAAGCAGACCCTCAGCAGCTCGCGGACTGCCTCGGTCGCGTACCCGCGACCGGTGTGATCCGGGTGCAGGGCCCAGCCGAGCTCGGCGTGGACCGCGCGTCCCTGCCCCCTGACCTCAGCCTGCGTCCACGCGTCCTCGACCCTCAGCATCAGGTCACCGATCACCGCACCGTCGAGCTCGACGACCACGGTCACGGCGAGGCTCTCCGGGTCCAGGAAGTGCTCCCGGTACTCGGCCAGGTTCTGCGGCGTGCGGGTCAACCACCGGTTGACCGGCTCCAGCCGACGGAAGTCCCAGGTGGGCCCGGCGTCCTGCGGAGTCGCCGTGCGCAGCACCAGGCGTTCGGTGCGCACCGGCCACGCGATGTCGTCCAGCGCGGTCTGCACGGCTGGGCCCGTCACAGGTCGCTCGTCGCGTACGCGCGTGCGCCGGGGCCCTCGAGGTCGGGCTCGGGCGCCACGATGCTCAGCGACCGCCAGAGCGAGAACCCGAGGGCGATCAGTGCGAGGCCGTTCGGCACGGCGACGAGCCGGTAGAACGGGTCGGGCAGGCTCGACACCACGATGGTGAGGACGCCGGAGAACGCGAGCAGGATCGTCGCCCATCGCATCAGGACGCGGGCGCGGAAGAGCGCCACGCCGAAGAGGAGGCCACCACCGAGGTAGGCGAGGTCCTGGACGCGCAGGAGTGTGCGCAGCGTCCCGATGTCGCCCTCGGGGCTCCCGCCGGTCATAGCGGCGGCGACGTCGGGAACGTAGCCGGTGCTGATGCCCGCCACGGTCGGAAGCACGTTGGCGACCATGAGGACCGAGCTGGTCATCAGCAGGTAGCCCAGCCCCAGCACCAGGTACCCGATCAGGCCGAGCACGCCCGCCTGGCGCACCTGTCGCAGGTACAGGCCGGTGATGCCGACCAGGGCGAGGACCGCCATCACGGCCTTGGACGAGTTGCGGACGAAGCCCTCGGTCGAGGTCAGGAAGTCCACGTCGAAGTGGGGGTGGCCGATCTGGACCCCGATGAAGAGGCCACCGGCGGCGACTGCGGCCACGGCTGCGCCGCGAAGGAGCGTCGAAGGTGTGATGTCCATGTCTCTGTCCTGTCGTCGTGGTGCGGCGTGCGCCGTACGAGCGGGACCGTACGGACGGAGGTGGTGACGCCGACTCACCAGACGATGTGATCTGCGATGTGATCTTCCGTCCGGCCACGCGCGCTCCCGCCCGATCAGCACGACGAGACGCTGTCTAGGGAACGGCGACAGCAGCGCACCGCGCACCTGTAGGCCCATCCCGGTGAGCGAGCCGGCCTGCGCACCGCCGACGAAGACGCTGGGGTGCCTAACGGGGAGCCCAGACAGGCACCCTCGCGGTGGGCACAGGTGGACGCCTCTGGACGGAAGCGGACTCTGACCTGCGCATACGCGGCTCGGAAGGGCGCTTGAAGGTGGGGGGAGCGCTCGCTGGGGGTCAAGGGGTCGCAGGTTCAAATCCTGTCATCCCGACAGTGTCTTTGCAGGTCAGAGGCCCGCACTGCTTCGGCGGGGCGGGCCTTTTGGCTTGCGGTCGGCCAACGTCGCCGTCGCGTCGGTGACCGCGAATGACCGCGAGTTGGCTGACTCTCGCCGCCAGCGCAAGCAGGTCAGCGCGAAGTGCGGTGAGGAGTGGCCCGCTCGGGGAAGGCCTGATCGCGACGCGGCCGGGATTCTTGAATCCTTCTTCTGCCGACATCGGGCGAGGTACGGGGGAGGCTGGCGGCCGCGTCGCCACCGGGGGGTGGAGTGGTCGTGCTGCTAACATCTGCATGAATGCGCAGACGTGGAGGTGTCATGGTGCAGGTCCCGCCAGAGGACTCGTGCGCGGTTGTCGCGGTGGACCCGGAGAAGGTCGCGCTGGCGAGGCAGGGCATCCCCGGGACGGCCGAGGCGGGGACGCTCGCGCAGCTGTTCAAGCTCCTCGGCGATCCCACCCGGACCCGGATCCTGTACGCCCTGCTCGAGGCGGGGGAGCTGTGCGTGTGCGACCTGGCGGCTGTGGTCGAGGTCCCGGAGTCGACCGTCTCCCAGGCGCTGCGGCTGCTACGGACGGCGGGCGTGGTCGACAACCGCAGGTCGGGTCGAATGATCTTCTACCGGCTCGCTGACGCGCACGTGCGGATGCTGCTGGACCTGTCCCGGGAGCACACCCGCCACGAGGGGGTCCGCTGATGGGCACCGGGCACAGCCACGGCCCCGCGCCCGAGCACGCCGGGGGGAGGTACCGCACGCGACTGGCCGTGGCCTTTGCCCTCACCGCGGCATTCTTCGTCGTGGAGCTCAGCGTGGGGCTGGTCTCCGGGTCCCTCGCGCTGGTCTCCGACGCCGGGCACATGGCCGCCGACGTCGTCGCTCTCGGCGCGAGCCTGGTGGCGACGGGCATCGCCACCCGACCGGACAAGTCCGGTCGGCGGACGTACGGGTCCTACCGTGCGGAGGTGTTCGCCTCCGGGCTGACCGTCCTGATCATGCTCGGGGTGGGGCTCTACGTGCTCGTCGAGGGCATCAGTCGGATCGGGCAGGCACCGGCGGTGGCGTCGGGGCCGATGCTGGTGGTGGGCTTCCTCGGCCTTGCGGTCAACGTCGTCGCGCTGGTGCTGCTGCGCGGCGGGTCCAAGGAGAGCCTGAACGTGCGGGGGGCGTACGTCGAGGTGATCGCCGACGCCGCCGGTTCGGTCGGCGTCATGGTGGCCGGCGCTCTGATCATCGTGACCGGGCAACCGGTGTGGGACGTCGTGGCCGCCGTCGCGATCGCCGTCTTCGTCGCGTTCCGGGCCATCGTGCTCGGACGGCAGGTGGTGGCCGTCCTGGGCCAGCACGCACCTGAGGGCATCGACCCCGAGGCGGTTGCCGGAAGCCTCGGAGGTATCGACGGCGTCGCACAGGTGCACGACGTGCACCTGTGGGCCCTGACGTCCGGGATGAACGTGGCCACCGCGCACCTGGTGGCAGCACCACAAGCGGACCACCACGAGGTCCTGGACCGCGCCCGCGACGTCCTGCGGGACCGATTCGGCATCGCGCACGCCACCGTGCAGGTCGAACCCGCCGATCACCACGGCTGCCAGGACCTCACCTGGTAGCCCCTGACGGACCAGATCCGAGCGCTACGACAGCTCGCCGAGGTCGTGCTGCTGAGCCGGGCCGTCACATGGGTGCACGGGGCGTCGCCGTAGAGCATCGACAGTGCCCGGTCGATGCACGGCACGGGCCTCGACGACAACGGGTTGTCACCCTCATGCGGGCTCCGTGGAACTTTTGCCCCGGCCGGCGGGTTTCGTGGTGGAGGGCTGGACGACCCGGTCCGAAGGCGGGAAGGACGACGATGGCGCAGCGGGTGACGTTCGACGGAGCGGGTGGGCAACGCCTGGTGGGCCTGCTGGACCTTCCGGATGGCGAGCCTGTGATGACGGCGCTCTTCGCGCACTGCTTCACGTGCGGCAAGGACAGCATCGCCGCTGCTCGGATCGCCCGGGCGCTGACTGCCCAGGGTCTTGCCGTCCTCAGGTTCGACGTCACGGGACTGGGCGAGTCCGAGGGAACCTTCGGGGAGGCGACGTTCAGCATGGACGTCGCCGACCTTGCGGCGGCCGCGGCCTACCTACGCAGCAGGGGCCAAGGCCCTGGGCTCCTGGTCGGGCACTCCCTCGGTGGTGCAGCTGTCATCGCGGCGGCCGCCCGGATCCCGGAGGCGCTGGCCGTGGCCACGATCGGCGCCCCGAGCGACCCGGCGCACGTGACGAACCTGATGGCCGACCTCGTTCCCGCCCTCGAGGCCGAGGGGCGCGCTCGGGTGCAGCTGGGTGGCAGGACGTTCACTGTGCACCAGGCCTTCCTCGACGATCTGCGCGCGCAGCCGCAGCGACGTCGGATTGCCGAACTCGGTCGTGCCCTGCTGGTGATGCACTCGCCGCAGGACGCGATCGTCGGGATCGACAACGCCCGCGAGATCTACGAGGCGGCCCGGCACCCGAAGTCGTTCCTCAGCCTGGACGGGGCAGACCACCTGCTGACCGGCCATGACGACGCCCGGTACGCCGCCGATGTGCTCGCTGCATGGGCGTCGCGCTATGCCTTGTCGGGCGTGACAGCTCGCGTCGAACCCTCGGGGCCACACTGAATCGCGATCGGGAACCGTCGGGGAGCTGCTCGGCGCGGCGCCAGGCATCACGCCCGTGTCGAGCGGGGCCCGCCCCAGCCCGCTCGTCGCGCGCCGCCCGGCCCCTGGTGTCATCCTGCAGCGATGGTGAGTTCTGCGCGAGGGATGGCCCGGCGGGCGAACGACCACCCTGTCATCGAGCTCGGCGCCCGCGCGGGCTACGTGGCGTCGGGTGTGATCCACCTGATGATCGCCTGGCTCGCGGT
>NZ_JBFHHB010000198.1:0-5967 GCF_041597215.1 Actinotalea sp. | reverse complement strand
GTCAGCGTCGACGGTGGACCCGCGGTGACCGTCACGGGCACCTCGACGGTCTTCTCCTCGCTGACCGGCGGTCAGCACTCCGTCTCGGTCGTGGCCGTGAACTCCAAGGGCGAGGTCGGGCCGGCGTCGACGGCGTCCGGGACGACGCTCACCGTGCCGCAGGCACCGTCCCTCCAGCCCGCCGTGGTCGCCGCGAACGGGGTGATCACCTTCTCCTGGCTCCCCGGCGGCACCGGAGGGTCCGTGATCCTGGACTACGCCTTCACCCGAACCACGACCGACGCGCTCGGCGAGGTCACCACGGTGACCGGGACGGTGCCCGTCGCCGTCCCTGCCCTCGTGGTCCCCACCCTCCCCGGAGACACCGTCAAGGTGACGATCACCGCACGGACGGCCGTCGGAACGGGTGTCGGCTCCTCGCAGACCGTCACGATCCCCCTGCCGGATCCCGATCCGGGCGCCGGCTCCGGTCCTGGAGCCGGCGGATGAGCGCCGCCGGAGAGCGGCCGCCGCGAGAGCACCGTCCAGCACCCGTCCCGCCCGCCGTACCGAGGAGACCAGCGCCGTGACCATGACCACAGAGCAGACCGCGTGGTTCGCGCAGACCTTCGACTCCCTCGTCGAGAACGTCGGTCAGGCGCTCCTCGGCAAGGAGGAGTCCATCCGGCTCGCGCTGACCTGCATGCTCGCCGAGGGCCATCTGCTCCTCGAGGACGCGCCGGGGACGGGGAAGACCTCCTTGGCCAAGGCGCTCGCGGCCACCGTCCAGGGGACCCACAGCCGGATCCAGTTCACCCCTGACCTGCTGCCCTCCGACGTCACCGGCGTGACCATCTACGACCAGACCACACGGCAGTTCGAGTTCCACCGCGGTCCCGTGTTCGCCTCGGTCGTGCTCGCGGACGAGATCAACCGTGCCTCGCCGAAGACGCAGTCGGCCCTGCTCGAGGTGATGGAGGAGTCGCGCGTCACGGTGGACAACGTCGCGCACCCCGTCGGCCGGCCCTTCATGGTCATCGCGACCCAGAACCCGATCGAGCAGGCGGGCACGTACCGCCTCCCGGAGGCCCAGCTCGACCGCTTCCTCATCAAGACCTCGCTCGGGTACCCCGACCGTGCCTCGACGGTGCAGATCCTCGCCGGCTCGGCCGAGCGTGACCGCACGGCGAACCTCCTGCCGCGGATCACCACCCAAGCGGTGGGCGAGATGGCAGCGCTCGCCGCGTCGACGCATGTCGAGGAGTCCGTGCTCGACTACGTCGTCCGGCTCACCGAGGCGACCCGGGAGGACGCCAGCACGATCATCGGGGCGAGCGTCCGCGGTTCGCTCGCGCTCGTGCGCTGCGCGAAGGTGTGGGCCGCGTCGGACGGCCGCAACTACGTCCTGCCCGACGACATCAAGCTGCTCGCCGAGCCCGTGCTCGCGCACCGCCTCATCCTGGACACCGATGCGGAGTTCTCGGGTGTGCGGTCGCGTGAGGTGATCGCCCGGATCCTGGCCGAGACCGAGCCGCCGGCGTCGAGGCAGTGACATGAGGGTCCCCCGCCGGCTCCGGCGTGCCCTGCGCACGCTGCTGCGTCCGATCTCCGGGCTCGGCTGGGCGGTCGCCGGTGCGGGTGCGGTCATGACCGCCCTCGGGTGGCGGCTGGGCTGGGTCGAGGCGGCCGTCGTCGGGGCCGGCCTCCTGGGGGCGTTCGCCGTGGCGCTCGTGCTGACGATCGGCCGGTCCACCTACGCCATCGACCTCGGGGTCTCGGACCGTCGGGTGCGCGTCGGTCAGCGGGTCGCCGGCCGGCTCCTGGTCCGCAACGTCGGCCCCCGACGGCTCCTTCCCGCGCGGCTCGAGCTGCCCGTCGGTCACGGTCGCGCCGCCTTCCCCCTGCCCTCGCTCGCGGGCGGAGCCGAGCACGAGGAGCTCTTCGCCGTCCCGACCTCGCGGCGAGGGGTCATCCGGATCGGACCGGTGCTCTCGGTGCGGGGCGACCCGTGGGGCCTGCTGCGCCGTCGGGTCGCGTGGACCGATCTGCTCGAGGTGCACGTGCACCCCGAGATCACCCGGCTCGAGGCCACGGCGGTGGGCGTGCTGCGCGACCTCGAGGGCCAGTCGACGACGGTCGTCTCGGACGCGGACATCTCCTTCCACGCACTACGGGACTACGTCCCCGGCGACGACCGGCGGCACATCCACTGGAAGACGACGGCCCGCACCGGGACGCTCATGGTCCGTCAGTTCGAGGACACGCGCCGCACGCACACCGCCGTCGCGCTCGCCACGGGCCCCGGCGACCATCGGGACGACGACGAGTTCGAGCTCGCGGTGTCCGTCGCCGCCTCGATCGGCGTCCAGGCGCTGCGGGACGAGCACGACCTGACCTTCCTCGCGGGTGCGCGCCGGTTGCACAGCGAGAACTCCATGCGTCTGCTGGACGAGATCGCAGCGGTCGAGCGGGCCCCGGACGGGCACACCGCCGCCGAGCTCGCGGCCTGGGTGTCCTCGAGCGCTGCCGAGTCGTCTGTCGCGATCCTGGTGACCGGGTCGACCGCGGCGGACAGCCTCCTGCGCGGCCAGGTGCGCCACCTGCGCCCCGGCGTGCGGACCGTCGTCCTGACCTGCGCCGAGGGCGCCCCGAGCGCGGTGCGGTCCCATGGCTCGCTCTCGCTCGCCACCGTCGGCTCGCTCTCCTCCCTCGCCCGGGTGCTGCGGCGGGCGGTCGCCGGATGAGACGGCCGGGACTCGTGGTCGACGTCGCGGTGCTCCTCGGAGCGCTCGTGCTCGCGATGCTGCCGCTCGTGCCCGTCTTCGGTGCCTCGGCGCTCGTGGCGCCCGTGCTCGGCGGCCTCGCACTGGGCGCCGTGGTGGTGCTCGTGGCCCGGCGCCTCGTCTGGGGCACGGCCGTCACGGTGGCCGTCGCCATGACCGGCTACCTCCTGGCCGGGACGGCCCTCGCCGTCCCGGAGCTCGGCTTCGTGCGGCTGCTGCCGACGGCGGCCTCCTTGCGCGCCCTGCTCGCCGGCGCCGTCACCTCCTGGAAGGAGGTCCTGACGCTCGATCCGCCCCTGGGCGGCGGAGGGGGAGTGCTCGTCGCCCCGTACCTCCTCGCCCTCCTCGGCTCGATCGCCGCCCTCCGCCTCGCGACCCGACGCACGCGCCGCGCCGCGCCTGCCGCGGCGCTCGTCCCGCTCGTGGTGCTGCTGCTCAGCGTGCTGCTGGGGTCGGGCGAGTCGGTCCGTCCTGCGGCCGCCGGAGTCGTCCTGGTCCTCGGCCTGGGCACCTGGGCGAGCCTGCGTGCGGGGACGCTCGCACCACGCCGGGTGATCTCGTTCCTCGCCCTCGTCGCGGTCGTCGTGGGATGCGGAGCGCTCACGGGCCCGTTCGTCGCCGAGCAGAACCCGCGGTTCGTGCTGCGGGACGAGCTCGTCCCGCCCTACGACCCGAGCACGCAGAAGAGCCCGCTCTCCGCGTTCCGGGCCTTCGTCAAGGACCAGGGCGACGTGGAGCTCCTGACGGTCCGCGGACTGCCCGCCGGCGCACGGGTCCGGCTGGCGACGCTGGACGCCTACGACGGCGTCGTCTGGAACGTCGCCCCGGTCGACGCCGCTGACGGCTCGGGGCGCTTCCGTCGGGTGGGCGACGAGGTCGACGCGACCCTGCGAGGCACCACCTCGACCGTCGAGTTCACGGTGCACGAGCTCCCCGTCGACTGGCTGCCGACGGTCGGCTACAGCGAGCAGATCCGGTTCTCCTCCGACGACGTGAGCATGCGATCCCTCCTGCGCTACAACGACGCGACCGGAGCGGCCGCGCTGGTCGGCGGCATCCCCCCGGGCACGAGCTACACCGACGAGGTCGTCGTGCCCGTGCAGCCGACGGAGGACCAGCTCGAGGGGGCGGCCGTGGGATCCGTCGCGCTCCCGGAGCTCACCGGCGTGCCCGACGCGGTCGGCGAGTACGCGACCCAGGTGGCGGGCACGGCGACCTCCTCGGGTCTCATCGCCCGCAGCCTCGCCGAGGGCCTCAGCCAGCGCGGCTGGTTCAGCCACGGCCTGACGTCCCAGGGCGACTACCCGTCCCTGTCCGGCCACGGCGCCGACCGCATCACCACACTCCTCACCGGTTCGCTCATGGTCGGTGACGGCGAGCAGTACGCCGCGGCGATGGCCCTCATGGCGCGCGAGATGGGCCTGCCGGCCCGGGTCGTGCTCGGCTTCGTGCCCGAGGTGGCACCGAGCGACGCGGACACCCTGGAGGAGGTGACCCTCAGCGGGCAGGACATCCAGGCCTGGGTCGAGGTGAACTTCGCCGGGTACGGCTGGGTCGCCTTCGACCCGACGCCCGACCCGAGCCGCACCCCGAACGACGAGACCCCCGAGGAGGAGTCGGCCGCCCAGCCCCAGGTGCGTCAGCCCCCACCGCCGCCCGCCCCTCCCGTCGTGGCCCCCGATGACGACACCGAGCAGCCCCGCACGGACGACAACCAGGACCAGGACCTCCCCGGCACGTCATGGGCGCAGGTGGCCCGGATCGCCGGAGCCGTCGGGATCCCGCTCGTCCTCGTCCTCGGACCCCCGTTCGTCGTCGCGGCGATCAAGCGGCGTCGGCGTCGTGCCCGGCGCCGGGCGGCTGCACCCGTCGACCGGGTCGTCGGCGGCTGGCAGGAGCTGTGCGACCGAGCCGTCGAGCTGCGGCGTCCGATCCCCGGCTCGGCGACCCGACGCGAGATCGCCGTGGCGCTGGCGGGTCAGTTCGCGCCGGACGGACGGGACGGGAGCAGGAGCGCCGTCGCGGTCGGTGGGCCGCTCGCCGGTCTCGCCACCCGGGCGGACGCCTATGTCTTCGGCCCGCTGGAGCCGAGCCCCGAGCAGGTCGACGCGTACTGGACGAGCGTCGACACGACCGTCGCCACGCTGCGCACGGCGGTGCGTCGTCGTGACCGGATCCTGTCCCTGCTGCGGGTGGCGCGGCGGCGACGGACGAGCGACAGGCGCCCCGGGAGCGAGTGAGAAGCTCGGCGGTGGGGCTCATGACCCGGCGCCCTCGTGCCGATGACTCCCTGAGTGCCGGGACCGGTGCGTGTCGAGCGTCGAAGGAGGTGATCCCGGATGGGAGTCCCGGGATCGGTTCCCGCGACCGTCCGGCGGCGACTGGTCACGCTCCTCATCGACGGGGTCGCCGCCCTCGTCCTGGGCGGCGGCCTGCTCGTCGGCGGGCTCGCCGGCCAGTGGCGTCCCGACGGCACCCTGGGGCCCCCGACCGCGGTCACCCTCGTCGGCGCCGTCGTCCTCCTGCTCTTCGCGATCACCCAGTGGGCGCTGCTCGGGACCACCGGGCGGACCGTCGGCGGCCTGCTCACCTCGCAACGGGTCGTCGACCAGGACTCCGCCGGCCCGATCGGTCTGCGCAGGGCGTTGCTGCGCTGCCTCGTCGTCCTCCTCTCCTGCGTCGTCCCGGTGCTCGGCCCCGTCCTCCTCGTCTCCTCGAGCGCCTGGGATCCCCGCCGGCGGCGTCGTGCCTGGCACGACCGCATCGCCGGGACCGTCGTCCTCGACCTCGTCGTCGGTCTCGACCCCCGCACGGCGAGGTCGGGCGCCGTCGCCGCGACGACGGCCGGCCTGCTGACGACCCCGGAGGAGCGGCGGCTGCTGCGACCGGCACGCGCGGCACTGCCCGGCAGAGCAGCCGAGCCGGCCGGGCAGCCGGCCCCGTCGCCCGCGCAGCCAGGGGAGAGGACGCCACCTCTACCAGCAGCTTTCTGTTTAACCTTTCGCGTTCCGGTTCGGGCGGGTACGACGGAGTATCCGGAATTTCCGACAAGCTTTATGTTATTTCTCACAACATAATTAAGAAGCTGCCGGAGGAGGGGCCCTGCGTAATTGTCGGGCGCTGCGCGGACTACATTCTGAAGGACTGTCCGGAGGCTCTGCATGTATTTATTTACGCCGATATGCAGTTCAAGGCAGAGCGAATC
>NZ_JBFHHB010000197.1:0-5969 GCF_041597215.1 Actinotalea sp. | reverse complement strand
TCACCCGCACGAGGCTCATGAGTGGTCCCCTCCGGCGATCTGGTCGAGCATGTGGTCCAGCAGCGGGAGGAGCACGTCGAGGCCCTGACCGACGGCCGCGGGGCTCCCCGGCAGGTTGACGACGATCTGCCCGCGCTCGGTGAGCCCGGCCAGCCCCCGGGAGAGCACGGCGGCGGCGACATGGGCCTGGCCGGCGCGTCGGATCGCCTCGGCGAGCCCGGTGAGCTCGGTCGCCAGCAGCGGGCGGGTGCCCTCGGGGGTGCGGTCGCGCGGGGTGAGCCCCGTTCCGCCGCTAGTGACCACGAGTCGCGCGGGGCCCGCCAGCACGGCGGCCAGGGCCTCGCGGACCTGGTCGGCCCCGTCGGGGACGATCGTCGGTTCGCCGACGCTCAGCCCTGCGCTGCGCAGCCGATCGACGGCCACCGGCCCCGACCGGTCCGTGGCCTCGCCGCGCGAGCAGCGATCGGACACCACGACGACGGCAGCCACGACGGCCGCACGGCCGTCGGCGGGCGGGGCTGTGGAGCCGTCACGGTGCGAGGACACCCCGTCACGGTACCCGGGCCGGGTCCCGGTTTCGCCATGCCGCGGATGGGACCCGAGCCGCACGGCTCAGCGGGCCCGGGGTGGCGCCGTCGAGGCGCGGACGACGAGTCGGGTCGCCAGCTCCACGTGCGGGGCGGGCACGGACTCGGACCTGCCGAGCGTGAGGACGATCCTGGTCGCCTCGCGCGCCATGTCCATGAGTGGCTGGCGCACGGTCGTCAGCGGTGGCGAGAGCCACTCGCACATGGCGACGTCGTCGAAGCCGACGACGGAGAGGTCGTCGGGGATGGTCAGGCCGCGCTCGCGGGCAGCCTGGTAGACCCCGTAGGCCTGCTGGTCGGACCCGGCGACGATCGCCGTCGGGGGCTCGGGCAGGTCCAGGAGCGATCGGGCGGCGGTGCGACCGCCGTCGACCTCGAAGGGGCTCGAGCGGACCAGCTCCTCGCAGGGGGTCAGGCCGGCCCTCAGCAGCCCGGCTCGGTACCCGTCGAGCCGGTCGCGCGCGCAGGCGACCTCTGCCGGCCCCGTCACGACACCGATCCGGGTGTGCCCGAGCGCGAGGAGGTGGTCGACGGCCGAGCGTCCCCCCGCCCAGTTGGTCGCGGCGACCACGGGTTGGGCGCTCGAGGCCGCGCCGACCGGGTCGACCAGGACCAGGGGGATGTTGAGCAGTCGCAGCTCGTCCTCGGCCCCGGGCATCAGCTCGGAGACCACGAGGACGATCCCGTCGGTGCGTCGCGTGGCGAGCTGCTGGATCCAGTGGCGGTTGCCCATCTGCCGTCCGTGCGCCGAGGTGACGACGAGACCCACTCCGGCGCGGGCGGCCTCCTGCTCCGCTCCTGCGACCAGCTCGGTCGCCCACGGGGTGGCGAGGTCGCGCACGACGAAGTCGATGAGCCCGACGCGCTGTCGGCGCTGGGTCCCGCGACGCCGGTAGCCGTGCGCGTCGAGGAGCTCCTGGACCCGGGTCCGGGTCTCGGGCGCGACGCCATGGCGCCCGTTGAGCACCTTGGAGACGGTCGGCACCGAGACCCCCGCGAGCTCGGCGACGTCGGCGATCGTCAGGCGCTGCCCGCCGCTGGCTGCCATCTATGCCTCCCCTCCCGGTGCGGTGAGAAAGTTTCGCGCGACATCGCCCGGAGTGTCCCGGGGGATTGACCGTGCCGAGGAGGCGAGTCTAGCGTGTTGGCACGCACGAGGAATTGGAAACTTTCGCATTCGGTCGCAGGCCCTCTGGGCCGTCAGGGCGCTGTCGCCGGACGCGGGCATCCCGCATCGACGACACGGAGCTGACATGACCCCCGCCGAGCACCTCGGATCTCCCGAGCACGAGCAGCGCGCCGCCGCGCTGCTCGCCCGGATGACCCTGCGCGAGAAGGTCGCCCAGCTCGTCGGGTTCTGGGTCGACGAGGGCGGCGAGGTCGTCGCGCCGATGCAGGACGCGATGGCCGGCGAGGAGCCGACCGTGGAGGCCTTCGCCGCCGAGGGCCTCGGGCACCTCACTCGGGTGTACGGCACCCGTCCCGTCGACCCTGTCGAGCGCGTCACCTGGCTCCGGGACCTGCAGCACTGGTTCCGGACCGAGACCCGGCTCGGGATCCCGGCCCTTGTCCACGAGGAGTGCCTGACCGGTCTGGCCGCCTGGAAGGCCGCGAGCTTCCCGACCCCGCTGGCATGGGGCGCGTCGTTCGACCCGGAGCTCGTCCAGGAGATGGGCGAGGCGATCGGCACGAGCATGCGCACGCTGGGTGTGCACCAGGGGCTCGCTCCCGTCCTCGACGTCATCCGCGACGCACGCTGGGGCCGGGTCGAGGAGTGCATGAGCGAGGACCCGTACGTGGTCGGCACCCTCGGCACCTCGTACGTCCGTGGACTGCAGAGCACGGGCGTGATCGCGACGCTCAAGCACTTCGTCGGGTACTCCGCCTCCCGCGCCGGGCGCAACCTCGCGCCGGTCCACGCCGGGCCCCGCGAGCTCGCCGACGTCCTGCTCCTTCCCTTCGAGATGGCAGTGCTCGACGGAGGCGTCCGGTCGGTGATGCACTCCTACGCCGAGGTCGACGGGCTCCCGGTCGCGGCCGACGCGAGCCTGCTCACGGACCTGCTCCGTGAGCGATGGGGCTTCGAGGGGACGGTCGTCGCCGACTACTTCGGGATCGCCTTCCTGCACTCCCACCACGCCGTGGCTCGCGACCTCGGTGATGCCGCCGTCCAGGCGCTGACGGCCGGGATCGACATCGAGCTGCCCACCGGCAACGCCTACCTCGAGCCGCTCGTCGCGAAGGTGCTCGACGGAGCGGTCCCGGAGGCGCTCGTCGATCGTGCCGTGCTCCGTGCGCTGCGGCAGAAGTCCGAGCTCGGCCTGCTCGACCCCGGCTTCGAGGTCGTCGTCCCCGAGTCGATCGACCTCGACCCGCCGGCGCACCGCGCCGTCGCCGCGCGCCTCGCCGAGGAGTCCCTCGTCCTGCTGACGAACGACGGCACCCTGCCGCTGGCGCAGCCCGGACGCGTGGCGGTGATCGGCCCGAACGCCGACCGCGTCCCCGCGCTCTTCGGCTGCTACGCCTTCGTCAACCACGTCATGGGTCACCACCCGGACCTGCCGACGGGCATCGACGTGCCGACGGTCCTGGACGCCGTGCGGGAGGAGTGGCCCGCGGCGGAGGTCACCTACTCCGTCGGCTGCGCGGTCGACGACGAGGACCGGTCGGGGATCCCGGCCGCCGTCGAGGCGGCGCGCACGGCCGAGGTCGCGGTCCTCGTGGTCGGGGACCAGGCGGGGCTGTTCGGTCGCGGGACCGTCGGCGAGGGCTGCGACCGGGACTCGCTCGAGCTGCCGGGCGTCCAGCGCGAGCTCGTCGAAGCCGTGCTCGACACGGGGACGCCCGTCGTCCTGGTGCTGGTCACCGGGCGGCCCTATGCCGTCCGGTGGGCGCTGGACCGTTGCGCGGCCGTGGTCCAGGCGTTCTTCCCCGGTGAGGAGGGTGCGGGGGCGATCGCCCGGGTGCTCTCGGGTCGGGTCAACCCCTCCGGCCGGCTCCCGGTCAGCCTTCCGCGCTCGGCGGGGGCGCAGCCGTACTCCTACCTGCACCCCGTCCTCGGCGGCACCTCCGATGCGAGCACCCTCGACACGACTCCGGCGCTGCCCTTCGGGCACGGGCTGTCCTACACGACGTTCGCGCACACCGACCTGCGTGTGGCGGGGCCGACGGGCCGTCCGGAGGCGCGGACGGACGACGAGGTGGACGTGACCGTCATGGTGACCAACACGGGCGAGCGACGCGGCGCGGACGTCGTCCAGCTCTACGGCCGTGACGTGGTCGGCTCCGTCACCCGCCCGACAGCACAGCTGATCGGCTACCGCCGCGTGGAGCTGGGTCCCGGGGAGTCGGCAGAGGTCAGGTTCCGCGTGCCCACCACGCGGCTCGCCCTCTCCGACCGATCGATGGTGCGGGTGGTCGAGCCGGGCGAGGTCGAGCTCTGGGTGGGCGGGTCCTGCGACGAGCGCGAGACGGCGGCGACGCTCGACCTGACCGGGTCCGTCCACCCCGTCTCCACGCGGGACGAACGCTGGGTGCGGTCCACGGTGGGCCCCGCGAGGCGGTAGGGGAGGCGGGGCGAGGCGGGCCGAGCTCGAAGAACGAACGATCGTGCTATTTTGGCGGGATGGGCGTGGACGGATCGGCACGATCGAGTGCAGCAGCCGGGGACCGGATGCCCTCTCGGCGCAAGGGTGACCGGACGCGCGAGGCGATCGTCGGACGCGCCGTGGCGCACGCCTGCCGGGTCGGTCTGGCCGGGCTGACCATCAGCAGCATCGCCACCGCCGTCGGGATGTCCAAGAGCGGGATGTACGCCCACTTCGGCTCGAAGGAGGCGATGCAGATCGCCGTTCTCGACGCGGCGGCCGACGAGTTCTCCCGGACAGTTCTCGTCCCGGCACTCTCCGCCCCGCGCGGTGAGGCCCGAGTGCTCGACCTCGTCGAGCGATGGCTGACCTGCGGGCGCACCCGGCAACCCGGCGGGTGCGTGATCGTCAAGGCGAGCAGCGAGCTCGACGAGCGGCCCGGTCCGGTCCGCGACCGACTCCGAGAGCACCACCTCGCCCTCGACGAGTCCATCGCGCGCATCGTGCGCGGTGGGATCGACGACGGCCAGTTCCGGCCCGATGCCGACCCCGCGCAGTTCGCCCACGAGCTGTACGCCACGATGCTCGGTTTCCACCACGCGCTGCGGCTGCTCGACGACCCGCAGGCCGAAGCACGCACCCGACGCAGCGTCGCGGCGCTGCTCGACGCCGTGCGCGCCGACGGGCACGAGTCGCCGGCGCTCGCCTCGACGCGCGGCGGCGCGGCCGAGACCGGCAGTAACGAGGAGGACCGATGAGCACGACCACCACGAGACCGTCGCCCCGTGCGTCCGTGAAGGCGCGGACCGCGAGGGCGCGCCGCCGGTCCCTCGCCCTGCTCCGGCTCGCGTGGATCCGTGCGCGACTGCGAGTGCTCGGCGTCGTGGCACCCGTTGCAGCGGACAGGCTCGCGCTGGACCTCTGGTGCACGATCCGCGGTCCGCGGGCCGGGCGGGACCATCGCACGACCACGGGTGAGGTGCACCGTCTGCCTGTCCCCCGTGGGGGCACCGTGGCAGCCGAGGTCTGGGGCGAGGGGCCCGTGGTGTACCTGGTCCACGGCTGGGGCGGGTGGCGTGGTCAGCTCGGCTCCTTCGTCGAGCCGCTCGTCGCCGCGGGGCACCGCGTCGTCGCGGTCGACGCGCCGTCGCACGGCGACTCGGACGACGGCTTCATGGGTCACCGGCGCGGCACCGTGATGGAGATGATCGAGGCGTTCGAGGCGGCCGGCCGGGAGTTCGGCCCCGCGGCGGGCGTCATCGCTCACTCCCTGGGGTGCACCGTCACCTGTCAGGTGGTCGCCGCAGGTCTGCCGGCCGAGCGTCTCGTGCTCATCGCGCCGAACCACGACTTCGCTGTGGTCGTCGAGGAGTTCAGTCGGGTGCTCAGGCTCCCCTCGCGCGTCGCGGAGCACCTTCGAGGCGAGCTGGAGCGGGTCACGGAACGCTCCCTCGCGAGCTTCGACCTCGGACCGCTCGGGGTGGACGGATCGATGCCGGACACCTTGGTGGTGCACGACAGGACCGACAAGGAGACGCCGTACCGGGTCGGTGCGCAGATCGCGAGCGACTGGCCGAACGCCCGACTCCACAGCACCGAGGGCCTCGGCCACCAGCGGATCCTCGCCGACCCCGTGGTGGTGGACGAGGCGATCGGCCACCTGACGCGCCGCGCGCCCGTCGAGCGCGGCCGCTGATCGACCGCGGGCACGGCCGTCACCCCACGGCGGCCCTCACGAGTGCCACCACGCGGGCCTCGACCTCGGGCGTCCATGCCGTGAGCGCGTAGGACACCG
>NZ_JBFHHB010000196.1:0-5973 GCF_041597215.1 Actinotalea sp. | reverse complement strand
TCAACGAGCCGGAGTCGAGCCTGCACCCGAGCCTGCTGCCGGCCCTCGGGGCGATGATCGTGACGGCAGCCGAGCGCTCCCAGGTCGTGGCCGTGACCCACGCCGCGGACCTCGTCCGCGCGTTGCGGCCGAACGCCCGGATGCTCGAGCTCGTGAAGTCGGGCGGCGAGACGCGGATCCCCGGGCAGCTCGCGTTCGAGGGGCCGCCCTGGGCGTGGCCGAAGCGCTGACCCACCCGCGGCACGGGCGGGCCGCCAGAGGTCCCCGACCTACCGGTGCACCGCGATCCAGGCGAGCATGAAGGCCCGGGACATCCCGTCGTCGACCCGCTCGTCCGGAAGTGCGAGCGCGTCGACCCACGCCGCGTCGGCGTCCTCCGGACCGGCCAGGGCCCGGTACATCAGCAGGGAGTCGCCGAAGAGGACGTCGTAGCCGTCCGGCGCGGCCTCGGCGATCGAGGCACGGATCCGGTCCGGGTCCGTGCGTAGGTACTCCGAGACCGGGGTGACCGGCAGCAGGAGGATGCCGAGCATCGCGCTCGGCTCGGCGGAGAACCACGTCGCCCAGTCCCGCTTGCCGCCCCAGTTCAGGGCGATCACCTCGTGCGCGAAACCCTCGTAGACCGGGTCGTCCAGGTCGAGGTGGGTCCAGTAGAGCGTCGAAGCCGCCTCGGTCGAGAGCAGCCACTCGGCCTGGACCCCGAGATCCTCCCGGCCCGAGACGCCCGCCCACAGCCCCAGTCCGTTCCAGGCGTTGACGGCCTCGGAGAGCGACTCCTGGTTGTTGCCGTCCGCGAACGGAGAGGTGCCCGAGGCCCAGGAGTGCCCGGCGTACACGTCCATCACCCGCAGCCGCGGGAAGGACGGAGAGCCGGTCCCGGCGGCGATGTCCTCGGCGAGCAGGTTCATCACCGGGGCGACGTCCGCCACCAGGTCCTGGTCGTCCGCGCCGAGCATCCCCGCGGCCGCGAGGAAGTAGCCGTAGTGGAAGTGGTGGTCGTTGAACTGCTCCGAGCCGAAGGAGGTCGAGAACCCGACGATGCCCCCGGCACCCGGGTCGTGGACGAAGCACCTGGCCTCGCGCACGGCACAGCCCTGCGGCTCCGCCCACTGCCGAAGGAGGCTCGAGGCCCGCTCCCGCAGCGGCTGCACGACATCGGCCGCCCCGAGCTGCTCGCCCAGGACGACGAGGGTCGCGGCACGGGCCAACCACTTGCCTCCGAAGTACGTGTCAGCCGGGTCGTCAGGGGTCGACGCCACGTCCTCGGCGAGCTGGGCGATCACGACCTCCCGCTCGGCCGGGTCGAGACCCGCGAGGTCGAGCGCCCCTGCGGGCTCGAGGCGGGGCGCCCAGGAGCTCAGCTCGGTACCGGTGCACAGCTCGAGGTCGCCGTACACGCTGGGGTAGGTGCCGAGGCCGCAGCTGCGCTCCGGCTGCTCCCCTGCCCGGTGGTGCGGCATGGTGACCCAGGCCGTCGGCTCGTCGTCGACGGTGCGGTACTCGATCGTGGTGCGGGCGATGTCGTCGTCGAGCCCGTGGCTCGCCGCCGTCCCGGTCACCGGATGCGCCGCAGCGGAGGCGAGCGCCTCGGCCGCGGCCGCCGGCGCACCGTCGGGAAGGGCGAACCAGGTGATCGTCTCTCCGGCGGCGACCCGCAGACCCGCACCCGCGGCCGCGTCGGCAGGCGGGAGCACCCCCCAGGTGCGCCCGTCGCGCTCGACCGTCGTGACCTCGCCGGCCGTGACGTCGCCGAAGAGATCGGTGCGCACCTCGAGGTCGACCGTCGCCGTGAGGGGGACGAGCGGGGACCCCTCGGCGAGCACGAACCTCGCCAGCTCGCCACCGGCCCCGTCGCGCAGGGCGACCGTCACCGACGCGTCGTCGTAGGCGACGACGTCGGCGGACCGCGCGCCGACGTCCACGGTGAGGGCGGGCAGGTGCGGACCGAGGACGGCCGCCTCGCTGGTCACCGGCACCGGGACACCGAGGGAGAACCCGCCGTCGGTCAGCGACACGGAGAGCGGCAGGGCGAAGACGGGCTGAGCCGTCTCCCCGAAGACCAGCCCGCTGAACCATCGATTCGTCGGCGGCAGCAGTCCGTCCGCGAGCCGCACGGGGTCGAGGTCCGCCACCGAGCGCGCCGGGACCGCCGCGACGTCGGCGGGGTCGACGGCCGGCGGCGGCACCGCGTCGGCCGGTCCGGTGCCGGCCGTCCCCGACCCTCGGGTCCCCACCAGCACCGCACCCCCGACCAGGATGACGGCCACGAGCGGGACGACGACGGTCAGCATCCGGCGCCTCACGAGGAGCTGCCGCCCGAGGCTCCGGTGACCCGGTCCGCGACATCCGCGAGCGCGCCACGCACCGCAGCGGTGACCTCGGTCACCCACCCGTCGTTCTCCAGGTGCAGTCGCACCGTGACCGGGACGCCGTCGGCGACCAGACGGTCCTCGCCCTGCGCCTCGAGCAGGGCGTCGGAGTCCACCGTGACGACGACCTGCGCCTTGCCGTCCTCGGTCGCGACGGCGACGTCGGAGACCTCCCCGACGAGCTCGCGACCCCCCGGGAGGACGATGTCCACCGCGGCGTGCGGAGCGAGCCGCGCGTACTGCTCGCTGCTGAGGAGGAACTGCGCGCCGACCTGGAGGGACCCCGAGCGCTCGACCGACGCCAGGACCACCGACTCCCGGACGTACGTGCCCGGTGTCGCCTCGACAGCGGTCACGGTGCCGTCGACCGTCGCCCGCACGAGGAGGTAGCCCTCCTCGTCGACGGAGGTCTCGACGGTCCGCTCGGGGACGGCACCCATCGCGACGTCCCGCTGCAGGTTCGCCGAGTCGAGCAGGAAGAGCGGCTGCCCCTCGACGACCTCGTCGCCCACCTCGACGAGCTGGTCGATGACGAGCCCGGAGTACGGGGTCGCGACGGTTGCGCTCTCCGCCGCGATCTGCGCCGACGTGCTCGGCACGATCCCTCGCGACGCGTTCAGGTGCATCGTCCCCGCGGCGACCACCGCAAGGACGGCCAGCAGCCCGAGGGCCAGTCGTGCCCGGTTCGCCCAGCTCATCGGACGGCTCCGCTCGAGAGGAGGGCGCCGGACCTCGCGGGGAACCGGCTGAGGTCACCGCCGTCGCCCTCCCCGCCGTCGCGCGCCGACCCGGCGGGCCGGTCGTCGGCGTCGAGGAAGTCGAGCGGATCGGGCAAGGGGGCAGCGGCTCGCCGACCTGCCCTGCTGACCGACCGGGACTCGCGCAGGGCGGTGACCATCAGCCCGCCGAGGATCGCGGTGTTGGTGATGTTCCACGCCAGCGCGAGGCTGAACGACCCGGCGCTGATGTCGCGCCACACCCCGACGGCCGAGGTCAGCAGCAGGAAGCTGAAGAAGAGCACCTGCGGGAGGATGAAGGTGAACGGCGACTCCGAACGGCCGGTGCTCCCGGTCACGTGCCACCGCTGCTCACGCCGGAACAGCGCGTTCAGCAGGGCACGGACGTAGATCGGGAACGAGACCGACGAGAGGAGCAGGACCTCCCAGCGGAACGAGCCGAGGGTGTAGAAGGCGACAGCGATCTGCATGAGGTAGAAGCCGCCGTAGTACAGCACCCAGGTGCCGGCGGAGATCTGGAGGTCGATCGGGCTCATCCCGAAGTAGATGTGCAGGGGAGGCACCAGGAGCAGCAGCATCGGGGCGATGCCGGTGAGGTAGTGCGTCGCCGTCACGGTGTACTGCAGGCGCTGGTCGACCGTGAGCCGGCGCCGCGGGGAGAGCGGGTTGTGGGTGAACATGATCTCGAAGCCACCCGTCGCCCATCGCAGCTGCTGCTTCGTGTACGCCTCGATGGTCTCCGGGGTGTCCCCGACGGCGAGCTCGGTCGGGATGTAGACCGTGCGCCAGCCCTTCTCGTGCAGCAGCAACGAGGTCCAGACGTCCTCCGACTTGGAGTCGGCGTAGATCCCGCCGATCTCGTCGATCGCACGACGCCGGAAGACGACGTTGGTCCCCACGCAGAAGGCCGCGTTGAAGCGGTTCCGCCCCGGCTGGACGTAGCGGTAGAACACGGCCTGCATGTACCCGGCGCCACGGGAGATGACGTTGTGCTGGTTGCCGTAGACCTGCGGGGTCTGCACGAAGGCGACGTCCTCGTCCGCGAAGAACGGGATGGTCTCCTCGAGGAACTCCGGCCGGGGGACGAAGTCCGCGTCGAGGACGACGAAGTACTCCCCGCCGGTCAGGCTCAGGGCGTGGTTGAGGTTCCCCGCCTTCGCCCCGCTCCCGGACAGGCGGCGCACGTACCTGGCGCCGAGCTCGGCCGCGAGGTCGCGCACCTCGTCGGAACGACCGTCGTCGAGCACCCAGGTCAGGTGCGCTCCGTTCATCGCCACGGCCGCGGCGACCGTACGACGGATCGTGCCGAGGTCCTCGCCGTAGGTCGTGATCAGCACGTCGACGGACACGGGCCGACCGCCGAGGAACATCCGCCACCGCCGCGGGTGGTCCCCCGCCCGGTCACGCAGGATCTCGGCCATGTCGTACAGCTGGTCCTTGGCGTGATGGAAACCGAAGCCACGCGCGTCGTGGCCGCTCGACAGCACCGTCCACATCGCCAGGAGGGTGTGCGCGACCAGGACGGCCTCGGCTGCCATGACCATCAGCCACGGCAGCCAGTCACCCCGGTTGGCGGGGTTGCCGAGGAAGCTGGCGTAGAGCACGACGCCGGCACTGGCGAGCAGCACCAGGAGCATGAGGGAGGGACTCTGCGCCGCCTCGTTCTCTGCGGGGCGGCGGGCATGTGCGCCGGACCGGGAGGTGCGCGCGGGCGTGGCCATGAGGCGGTCGATGGGGGTGGGGCCGGAAGTCGCAGCGGAGGGCGAGACGAGCGTCATGGGCGCTCCAACGTCGGCGGGACGGGGCTCTCCGGCCGGATCGTTGCCCGGGCGGAGGATGCGACGGCAGCGTTGGCGCCCGATGGGGGCCCGTCCATGACGGGCCCGGATGTGGACGAAACGTACAGAACACCCCCGGGTCCGTCCAGGCCCGGTCCGGCCACCGGTCCGCCTCGGCGTCCGGTGACGTAGCGTGGAGACGCCCGGTCGGCCCCGCCCGTGCATGTCCCGGCGACCCGGAGCTGACCTCTGATGACCGACTTCACCTTCGACCTCCTGCGCAGATGGCCGGCTCTCGAGGCACCCGAGCTCGTCGCCGTCGACGCGACCGACCGGCTGCTGCTCGACGAGTCGGCCGGGGCCCTGGCGAGCGCCGCCCCCGGCACGGTGAGCGTCATCGGCGACCGCTTCGGGGCACTGACCCTCGGTGCCGTCGCGCTGCACGGGGCGAGCGAGGTGCGCACCCATGTCGACCAGCTCACCGGGCGACGTGCCCTCGACGCGAACGCCGACCGCGCCGGGCTCGCGGGGACCTTCACCTCCCACGGGCTCGACGCCGCGCTCCTCGCGGGCGCCGAGGTCGTGCTGATCCAGCTCCCGCGTTCGCTCGCCGCGCTCGACGAGATCGCCGGCCTCGTCGCCGAGCACGCCGCCCCCGGTGTGCGGGTGTTCGCCGGAGGCCGGATCAAGCACATGACGACGGGGATGAACGAGGTGCTCTCCCGGTACTTCACCGACGTGAGCGCACACCTCGCGCGGCAGAAGTCGCGGGTGCTGCACGCCTCGGGGCCGCGGGCCGACCGCACCGGCTCGGCCTGGCCGGCGGTCGCCCGGCACGACGACCTCGGCCTCACCGTCTGCGCGCACGGTCCGGCCTTCGCCGGGACCTCGATCGACCTCGGGACGCGAGTCCTGCTGGATGCCCAGCGATCGATGGCGCCCGGGGCGAGGACGGCTCTCGACCTCGGCTGCGGGACGGGTGTCGTCGCTGCGAGCCTCGCCCTGGCCCGGCCCGACCTGGGCGTGACCGCGACCGACGACTCATGGGCCGCCGTGGCCTCGGCGAGGGCGACGGCGCTCGCCAACGGG
>NZ_JBFHHB010000195.1:0-5977 GCF_041597215.1 Actinotalea sp. | reverse complement strand
GGCGACGACGAGCTGCGTGCTCGCGTCGTCATCGCTGCCGACGGGGTCAACTCGTTCATCGCCCGAGGGGCTGGTGTCCGCTCGGGCGAACCCCCGGAGCGCCTTGCCGTGGGGGTCAAGTCCGTCATCCGCTTGCCCCGTGAGCTCCTGGAGGACCGCTTCGGCGTCCGCGGTGACGATGGCGTCGCCTACGCGATGGTGGGCGACTGCACCCAGGGCGTCGCGGGCGGCGGCTTCATGTACACGAATCGCGAATCCGTGTCCGTCGGCGTGGTCCTGCGGCTCGACGACCTCGCCGCGAGGGGCCTGAGCAGCTCGGACGTGCACGACCACCTGCTCGCCCACCCCACCGTCGCCCCTCTCCTCGAGGGCGGGGAGCTCCTGGAGTACGGAGCGCACCTGACGATCGAGGGTGGTCCCGCCATGGTCCGCCAGGACCTCACCCGCCCTGGCCTCCTGCTGGTCGGCGACGCGGCGGGCTTCACGCTCAACACCGGACTGACGATCCGCGGCATGGACCTCGCCGCCGGGTCGGCGATCGCCGCCGCGACCGCTGCCGACCGCGCCCTGGCCGCGAACGACGTCTCCCAGTCGGCGATGGACGTCTACCTCACCGAGCTGCGTGCGGGATTCGTCGGTGCGGACATGGTGACCTACGAGCGCACCCCGGCGTTCCTTGAGCGCCCCGAGATGTACGGAGACGTCGGTGCCCTGCTCGCCGACGTGCTGCACGGTGCGTTCGATCTGGACACCACCCCTCGCACCAGGTTGCTCCGCACGGCTCGCACTGCACTGAGGGATTCCTCGCTGTCGATGATGAAGCTCGCCCGGCTCGGCCTGGCAGCGGTAAGGGCACTGTGATGAAGATCGGTTCGGTTCCCGAGCGGCTCGCAACGCTGCACTACGACGTCGACGAGGAGCAGCCTCATGTCGAGGTGGACCAGGACGAGGTCCGGCGGACCCGTACGGGGCCGCTCCTGGTCCGGATCTGCCCGGCGCACGTGTACGCCGCGGAGCCGGACGGCACCATCTCCGTGACCGCCGCGGCCTGCCTGGAGTGCGGCACCTGTCTGGCGGTGGCCCCTCCGGGAACCGTGTCCTGGCACTACCCGCGCGGAGGGTTCGGGGTCGGGTTCCGCGAGGGCTGAGCGAGGCCGCCTGCGACACCCGTGAGCCAGTCGACGTCGTGGTCACGGCCGAGAGTCGAGGTCTGGCAGTCGTAGCGCGGTCACGGCCCAGTCGCACGACCATTGACCGTCAGGGGGCGGCGTGCGGTAATGGAGGAGAGCTCTCGCGTCCCTGTCGACACGTCGGGTGCCGCCACGAGGGTGCAGCCGCGCCCGTCGTTGCGGCGAGCCGGCTCTGATGGGGGTGACCCTCATGCCGGGTCCGATCGTTCATCTGCACAACATCCAGGGGCTGCCGCCCTACCTCCGGGAGATCGGAGGTGATCGGGGCCGCGAGCTCGCCGACCTCCTGGACAAGGAGCCGTGCAGCCCCTACGCCGGCTTCGGTGCCCAAGGGCCCGACTTCCTGATCTTCTCGCTCAAGGAGTACGGCACCCCGCTGGACGAGTTCGTCAACTTCCTCTTCGACGTCTACGACGCGCTCGAACCGTTCATCGACTTCTACGAGGCGGTGGTGGAACCCGTCGAGCAGGCCATCGACGACGCGGTCACGGCCGTCGACCAGGCGCTGTTCAACGGGCTGATCGGCGACATCGGCGCCACGGCGGACCTCATCGGCTCCACGCTCCTGGTGCAGCTGCAGAAGTTCGTCACGGCCAACGTCGACCTCTTCTACCCCTTCTACCCGAAGATCCAGCAAGGGGCACCGGAGGACCAGTGGTACTGGTTCGACACGTGGCACTACCGCCGGACCGGTCGGTTCGCGTCGACCCTGTGGAGTCTGGCGCAGGGCGACGACGACCTCATGCGGTACGCGATCGGCTACGGCAGCCACATCGGCGGAGACGTCGCGGGGCACCCCTTCGTCAATTCCGTGGTGGGCGGGCCGTACCGGTCCTTCTGGCACCGGCACCACCTGGTCGAGAACTGGATCGACGCCTACGCGCGCAAGGGATACCCGGACGACGCGCGCACCAAGAAGTGCCTCGGGCTCGGGGCCAAGGACACCTACCTCGCCGATTCCATCGCGGGCAGCTACTACTACCGGCTGTGCGAGTTCCCGGACGGGCGGCTGCCCGACAAGCTCCAGGAGATGCTCGTCAAGGCCGTGGACCTGACGTACGCAGGGACCTCCGTGCCGCCGACGCTCTCCGGGGACGACTACGACACGACCTACCGTCTGTGGCTGGCGTGGTTCGAGCGCACGACGACGATCGGCGTCGCCCAGAAGCCGACGCCCGTCCCGCCGCCCGGAGCGGCCGCCGGCGCTCTCTTCACCGACTTCGTCAGCGGGTTCCCCTCGTTGTCCGGCGGCGGCGGCAGTGGGGGAGGCGGCGGGGGATTCAGCATCTGGGCGATCTTCGCCGCGATCGCCAAGTTCATCGAGTGGCTGGTCAAGTCGATCGCGTACACGGTCTCCTGGATCATCACGCACGCGGTCGACATCCTCACGCTGCCGCTCACCGAGGCGCTCGCGCTGGTCAAGTGGCTGCTCTACCAGATCCGCAAGGGCCTGTGGCAGATCTACGAGGAGGGGCGCTTCGCCCTCGTGCTCGGTGCCTACCTGCCGCCCGAACCGCGCGACTTCGCCCGCAACCCCTGGGGCACCGCCTTCATCAACACCTCGACGGCGCACCTGACCGGCGGGCCTTCGCCCACGTTCTCCGGCTACCCGCACAAGCAGGACGTCCATGGGCTGTTCGGCCCGATGGAGCATCACGTGCTCTACCCGGGTACACCGCTGGAGCAGCCGTTCGCCGAGGCGGCGCCGAAGCCGTTCTACGGTCAGAACCCCGACGTGTTCCTCGACGGGTTCCACCCCTACACGCCGCAGGTCGAGGACCTCTACGGCGCGAAGGAGCCGTACGGCACCGGGCCGGACTTCACGCACTGGACCGACCAGAACACGTGGTCGACCCACCAGTTCGGATCGATCAAGGCATTCACCGCGCGACTGTTGTCGGAACGGATCGACGACCTGCCGAACCTCAACCTCGACGCGGACCGTGGCTACGGGTGGAAGACCTGGGCGGGCCGCAAGCCCGACCTCGAGGCGCAGAACCCCGTGCCGACCGACTATCTCGACGCGTGAAGGGACGGAGCCATGCCTGACGACGACCGCATGCCCGACCAGCCCGACAACCCTGACGGCAACGACAACGACAAGCCGCACGACGGCGAGTTCGACGGTGTCACCCGCCTCTTCATCCGTACCCACCCCGCCGACGACGGCTCGGTTCCGCTCGCGCCCGGCCTCGCCTTCTGGACGAGCCCCGACGTCGTGATCGTCAAGCCCGGTGGCGCCGTGGGCGGGGAGGCGGTCCCGCTCCAGGTCAACCAGGTACGGGTGACGGTGACCAACGGGGGAGGGATCCCGGCAGTCGACGCCTACGTCGACGCGTTCGTGGCCGACCCCTCGACGCTCATCACACCGGCCACGGCGACCTTCATCGGCGGGGGGCTCGTCACCGTCCAGGCGTACCTGCAAGCGAGCATCGACCTGCCCTGGACGCCCCAGGCCGGCGACTCCGGCCATCGCTGCATCATCGCGCGGGTCAGCCTGATCTTCCCGCCCGACACCTACACCGATCCGACGACCTTCGACGTCGTCGGCGACCGCCACGTCGCCCAGCGCAACATCCAGGTGCTGGAGATCCCCGCCGGAAAGGCGATGACCTTCCGGTTCCAGATGGGGGAGTCGGCGGACGGCCGGCACATGGCCCGGCTCCGCGTGCTGGAGCGGACCCGGGAGATGGACGCCAGGGAGCTCGCCCGGGCGGGCGGCTGCGTGGGCGGGCTGCCGGCGCTCCTTCCGCTCGACGGGCTGGGGGTGCGCACGCTCACCGCCCGCGAGGCGCTCGGCCGGCCGAGTCTCGCCGGAGCCGTCACGCCGGCCTTCGGCGTGACCCGGCGTCCTGAGGAGGTGCCGAAGGAGGTCGAGGTGCGGGCGGACCTCGCCCGTGGCAAGCAGCCGAGGCTCGGGGCCGTCACGTTCCGGGTGTCGCCCGACGACGAGCCTGGACGACTGCACTCCGTCGATGTCGTGCAGCTCGACGAGGCGACCGGTGAACCCGTCGGTGGGCTGACGTTCATCGTGCGCGTCGTCTGACGAGGGGGGGGCGCGCGGGCCAGGTGCTCGACGAGCACGTGGCCCGTGCGCCCGGCGGCTAGGGTCGATCCCACACCCGCCTCGGAAGGAACAGCCATGCCCACCATCGCGATCGTCGGAGCAGGACCAGGCCTCGGGGCGGCGGTGGCGCGCAGGTTCGGGCGCGAGGGGTTCTCGATCGCGCTCATCTCCCGCGACCAGGCGAAGCTGGATGCGCTCGCGGCGGAGCTCGGGGCGGGCGGCGTGACCGCCCGCGGCTACGCCGCCGACGTCAGGGAGCCCGCCTCGCTCGAGGCCGCCCTCGCCAGGGCGGCGGAGGAGCTCGGGCCGATCACCGTCCTGCAGTACAGCCCGCTGCCCTCGCGCGACTACCTCAAGCCGGTGCTCGACCTGACTCCCGAGCTCGCCCAGGAGGCGCTGCAGTTCTCGGCCCTCGGCCTCGTCCACGCGGCGCGTGCGGTGCTCCCGGCGATGCGCGGAGCCGGTGGGGGGAGCATCGTGCTGATCAACGGTGGCACCTCGGTGAAGGCGCGCGCCGACTTCGCCGGGACCTCGATCGCGTTCCCGGCCGAGAGCGCCTACGGGGAGATGCTCCACGACGCGCTGAAGGGCGAGGGGATCCGCGTGGTCCAGCTCGTGATCCCGGGTGGCATCCCCAAGCTCCAGCTGCCGAACGGTATCGACGACGTGGCCGAGCGCATCTGGGAGATCCAGGGTTCTGACGGTGCGTTCCGCACGATGCTCATCCCGCTGGAGGAGGGTCGGGAGTAGGGCGGCAGCCCTGCCCTGACGGGCCTCGCCCGGCCCCCTGTTGGAGGCGAGGGCCGAAGCGGTCGCCTCAGGGCACCGCAGGGATCTGCACCGGCGCGCCCGCTGCGCGAGCCCACGCCTCGGTTCATGCCGCTTGTGCGGAACTGGCCTGGCACGCTCGAGCCCGCGCTTCGTACCGTCGTCGCGGGTCCAGGTCATGCAGAAGGACGCATGGCACCAGGACGTGTCGTCGCCGCCGGGCCCTGTCCCGGGGAACGCGGCACGCCGAGCCCTCGGACCCGTGCGTGTCGCGGATCGACCCACCGATCCGCTGAGCAGGATCAGGTGAGGTCGATGGCGATCGCCGGGTCGGGGCCCGCCCTCCTCGACGCCTGGGGCCGCGTCGCCACCGACCTGCGTGTGTCGTTGACCGACAGGTGCACCCTGAGGTGCACCTACTGCATGCCGGCCGGGGGACTCGAGTGGCTCCCGTCGGACGAGATCCTCACCGACCACGAGGTGATCCGCCTGATCGCGATCGCCGTGGAGCGCCTCGGTGTCGACCAGGTGCGGTTCACCGGTGGCGAGCCGTTGATCCGGCGAGGCCTGGAGACCGTCGTCGCGGCGACCGCTGCCCTGCGCACCCGGGAGGGCGCTCGACCGCGGATCGCCCTGACGACGAACGGCCTCCTCCTCGAGGAGCTGGCCGCGCCCCTCTTCGAGGCCGGCCTGCGGCGGATCAACGTCCACCTCGACACCCTCGACCCGGCGAGGTTCCGCCAGATCACGCGCCGCGGCGGGCTGCGATGGTGGCTGCGCCTGCCCTGGGAGAGGCTCCTCGGCCGCTCCTCCCGCCGCTAGCCGCGCCGACCCCGTTGGAGAGGGTGCGCATCCGGGCGATAATTGGCCCATGAATCCCCGCCTCGGGCTGCTCCAGCCCTACCCCTTCGAGAAGCTCCGGACTCTCCTGGATGGCGCCGTGCCGCCCGCG
>NZ_JBFHHB010000194.1:0-5980 GCF_041597215.1 Actinotalea sp. | reverse complement strand
GGTCCCGATGGCAACGTGAGACCGAATCGAGACCTGAGCACCGACACAGGAGTGACGACGATGTCCCCAGACCTGCGCAGCACGCTTCCCCTGCTCGGCGGATACGCCATGGCCCCCAAGGACGAGGCGAGCGCCGCCGAGTTCTACGCCGCCCTCGCCGGGCTGCCGATCGGCGGGCTCGAGATGCCGGCACCCGCCGACGACGACGCGATCGACGCGACCGCCGTCAGCCGCCTGCTGCAGCCGGGCTGGGTCGCGATGCTCACCTGCGTCCCGGTGGTCATGGGGCACCGCGCGGCCGACCCCGCCCGCGGACTGGCATCCGACGACGAGGACGCCCGCGGCCGGGCGCTGGCCGACGTCGCCCGGGCGGCCGAGCTCGCCCGCAGGCTCGCCGACGAGGAGGGCACCGCCCGCGTGGCGGCCATCGAGGTGCACAGCGCACCGTCCCCGGAGCTCGGGTCGGCCGACTCGCTCGCGCGCTCGCTCGCGACCATCGCCGACTGGGACCTCGCCGGAGCCCAGATCGTGCTCGAGCACTGTGACGCCCTGGTCCCGGAGCAGCAGCCGTCCAAGGGCTTCCTCACCCTTGACGACGAGATCGCCGCGATCCGGACGGCCGGGAACCCCGAGGCCGTGGGGATCGGCATCAACTGGGGCCGCTCCGCGATCGAGGGCCGCAGCACCGGCACCCCGGTCGAGCACCTCCTGGCCGCGCGCGAGGCGCACCTGCTGCGCGCCCTGATCCTGTCCGGGGCGACCGGGAGCACGACCGCCTGGGGCGAGCCGTGGTCCGACGCGCACATCCCGTCCCGCGGCGAGGACCCCGCGCTCGAGGCCTCTGCCGCCTCCGCCCTCGGCATGCAGGAGATCGCCGCGAGCCTCGCTGCCGCCGGCCCCGACGCGCTGCGCGCGGTGAAGGTCTCCGTGCGGCCTCGGGACATGCCGGTCGCCGCACGCGTCGCCGTCGCCCGCGCCGTCCTCGCCCAGCTCGAGGCCACCGATGTCGTCTGAGCCGGTCCCGGCGGCCCGGCCCGTCGGGATCGGCTTCATCGGCCTCGGGGTGATGGGCCGGCCGATGGCCGGTCACCTGCTCGCCGCAGGTCACGAGCTCCACGTGCACGCCCGCCGCCCCGCCGCGACGGACGGGCTGGTCGGCGCGGGGGCCGTCGCCCACCCCACCCCTGCCGCACTCGCGGCACGGTGCGGGGTCGTCCTCCTCGCGGTGCCCGACCTGCCGGACGTCGAGGCCGTCCTCGCCGGCGAGAGCGGCCTGCTGGCGGGGCTCGACCACCCGCTGACCCTCGTGGTCTGCTCGACCGTCTCGCCGGACGGGGTGCGCGCTCTCGGCGCACGCCTGGCCGAGGAGACCTCCGGCCTCGCCCACGTCGTCGACGCACCCGTCAGCGGCGGCGAGGCCGGGGCGGTCGCCGGGACCCTCGCGATCATGGTCGGCGGCGAGGACGAGGACGTCGCCCTCGTCACCCCGGTGCTGCGCGCCTGCGGGCGACCGGTGCACCTGGGCCCGCTCGGCGCCGGCGAGGTCGCCAAGGCCTGCAACCAGATGATCGTCGCCGCGACGGTCCTCGCCCTCGGCGAGGCGAGCGTCGTCGCCGAGCGGGCAGGCCTCGACCTCGGCGCGCTGCTCGACCTGCTCGGCACGGGACTGGCCGGCAGCCAGGTCCTCGAGCAGAAGAAGCGCGCCTTCGTCGAGCACGACCACCGGCCGACCGGCAAGGCGCGCTTCATGGTCAAGGACCTGGGTTTCGCCACCGAGGAGGCCAGGCGCAGCGGGACGGCCACCCCGCAGCTGGACGTGCTGCGGACGGCCTTCACCGAGCTGACCGACGCCGGGATGGGCGACCAGGACGTCGCCGTCGTCCAGGCCTGGATCGAGAGCGGGGTGAGCCGGTGAGCGTCGCCGGCTCCCCCTACCTGCGCGCCCGCACGCACGGGAGTACCACGATGTCCGTCCCCCGTCCGGGGGACCTCTGCACCCGAGCCTCCGCAACCGCGGGGCTATCCTCCTTCGCGTCGGACGCCCACAGCCGGGCGGTCCCGCGCGCATCCTTCTGGGGAACACCATGAGCAACCGCCGCACCGCGCTCCTGCGCCGTCGAGCAGCAGTCGTCGCCCGCCGCAACGCCATCCTCGGACGGCTGACTCCAGGCGGCCGGCGCAACTTCGTCGACGACCTCCGTGCCGAGAACACCGGGTCCAAGCTCCTGCTCGCCGGGACGGTTCTCGCGCTGATCTGGGCCAACTCCCCGTGGCGCGAGGCCTACGCCTCGCTCAGCGCGACGACGATCGGCCCTGCCTCGCTGCACCTGGACCTCACCGTCGCGCAGTGGGCGACGGACGGCCTGCTGGCGATCTTCTTCTTCGTCGTCGGTCTCGAGCTCAAGCGCGAGATGGTCGAGGGCCAGCTGCGCAAGCCGGCGACCGCCATCGTCCCGATCCTCGCGGCCGTCGGCGGGATGGCGGTCCCCGCGCTCTTCTACACGGCCGTCGTCGTGCTGCGGGACGGACCGCCCGAGGGTTGGGCCATCCCCGTCGCCACCGACATCGCCTTCGCGGTCGCGGTGCTCACGCTGTTCGGCTCCCGGCTGCCCACGGCGCTGCGCGCCTTCCTGCTGACCCTCGCCGTGGTCGACGACCTGCTGGGCATCATCGTCATCGCGGTCTTCTACGCCGAGGGGCTGTCCTTCCTGTGGCTCGGCGCGGCCCTGCTGGCGATCGCGCTCTTCGGGCTGCTGGTGCGACGCGGCGACATGCCGACCTGGGTGCTCCTGCCCCTGGCCGTCGTCGCCTGGGCACTCATGCACAGCTCAGGGGTGCACGCGACGATCGCCGGCGTGATGCTCGGCTTCATGGTCCCGGTCGCGGTCCGCGAGGGCCACAAGGTGGGCCTCGCCGAGCACTACGAGCACAAGTGGCGCCCCGTCTCGGCTGGCCTCGCCGTTCCGGTCTTCGCCCTGTTCGCCGCGGGTGTGAGCCTCAACCCGAGCGATCTCGCCAGCGCGGCTGGGGACCCGGCCGCCCAGGGTGTCGCGCTCGGCCTGGTGCTGGGCAAGCCGATCGGCATCCTGCTCGCGACGTACCTGCTGGTCCGGTTCACCAGGGCGACGCTCGACCCGACCGCGCGGTGGCTCGACCTGCTGGCCGTCTCCACCGTGGCGGGTGTCGGGTTCACCGTCTCGCTGCTCATCGGCGAGCTCTCCTTCGGCGCGGACTCCCCGCACAGCGAGCACGTCAAGGCCGCGATCCTGTTCGGCTCGCTGGCCGCAGCGGCGATCGGCGGTGTGCTGCTGAGCTGGCGCAGCCGGGTGCACGAGCGGGCGCACGACCTGCGCCCCTCCGACATCTCGGTCGACGAGGTCTCGGTCGACGAGGAGGGCTGAGCCCGGCTCTAACGCTGCGGGAGTGCCGACGCGCCTGCGTCGGCCTCCAGCAGCGCGGCCAGCACAGCGGCCTCCGCCTCGGCGCGCGCCTCCCGGCGCACGCTGTGCCCCGTCGGCAGCGGCACGTGCCTCAGCAGCGGACCGAGCAGGTCCTGCACCCGCCGGACCTGCTCGGCGTCGACGATCGCGCCCCGCTCCGGCCGGCCGGTCAGAAGGGTGACCGGAACGCGGACGGCGGCAAGTGCCTCACCCCAGTCGCGCTCGTCCCACCGGTGCGGGAGGTCGATCACGCGGGGGTCGACGCGGTGCTTGGCCTCCGCCCACGGGGCGATCTCGTCGAGCGGCCACCCGGGGTTCTGCTGCCGGCCGAGGTCACGCAGCCAGTCCACCTCGCGGCCAGCCATGGCCAGGACCCCGTCGCGCAGTCCGACGGGGATCCCGCGGGAGTCGACCACCCGCCCGACGCGCCACGCCGGGTCCTCGAGCACGAGCCCTGCCACGAGCTCCGGTGCCGAGAGGGCGAGCTCCTGCGCGACCAGACCGCCCATCGAGTGCCCGACGACGACGGTCGGGCGTCCGAGAACCTCCGCGACGACGGCCGCGACGTCCCCCGCGAGAGCGGCGATGGTGAACGGTTCCTCCGGCAGGGGCGTCCGGCCGTGGCCCCGCGCGTCGACGGTGAGGACCTCGCGCCCGCCGACCCAGCGCGCTATCGAGGGGGACCAGCAGGCGCCGTCATCGGTCCACCCGTGCAGCGCCACCAGGGGGACCCCGTCCCCTCGGCCGTAGCGGTCCCAGGCGGTGGCCCCGGTGCGCCCCGCCTCGTGACGAGAAGCGATCGTGCCGATGGTCACCGAGCGGTGCCGTCCACGGCGTAGGGCTCGATCGCCGCGAGCTCCTCTGCGGTCAGGGGTGGCGCCTCGAGGGCCGCCACGTTGGCCTCGAGCTGGGCGACGCTGCTCGCGCCGATGAGGGCGCTGGTGACGCGCGCGTCGCGCAGCAGCCAGCTCAGGGCGAGCTGGGCGAGGCTCTGCCCACGCGCGGCGGCGATCTCGTCGAGCGCCCGTGCGCGGGCGAGGTAGGTCTCGCTGATCCGTTCGGCGGACAGGAAGTGCCCGACGGCGGCTCGCGAGTCGGCAGGCACCTGACCCGAGAGGTACCGATCGGTCAGCAGACCCTGGGCGAGCGGGCTGAAGACGATCATCCCGATCCCGAGGTCGCCGACGGCGTCCAGGAGGGACTCGGACTCGCCCTGAGCAGGGTGCTCCACATGACGGTTGAACATCGAGTAGCTGGGCTGGTGGATGAGCAGCGGGGTGCCGAGCTCGCCGAGGATCCGGGCCGCCTCGCGCGTCGCGGACGGCGAGTAGTTCGAGATGCCGACGTACAGGGCCTTGCCGCTCGTCACCGCCGTGTGCAGCGCTCCCATCGTCTCCTCGAGCGGGGTGCTCGGATCGGGGCGGTGGGAGTAGAAGATGTCGACGTGGTCCAGGCCCATCCGGCCGAGCGACTGGTCGAGCGAGGAGAGCAGGTACTTGCGCGAGCCGCCGTCGCCGTAGGGCCCGGGCCACATGTCGTACCCGGCCTTGGTGGAGATCACCAGCTCGTCGCGGTAGGGCCGCAGGTCGACCTCCATCGCGCGACCGAAGGTCTCCTCCGCCGAGCCGTAGGGCGGGCCGTAGTTGTTCGCCAGGTCGATGTGCGTGATGCCCAGGTCGAGTGCGCGCCGCAGGATGGCCCGCTGGGTCTCGAAGGGCTTGGTCTCCCCGAAGTTGTGCCACAGCCCGAGCGAGAGGGCCGGCAGGTCGAGGCCGCTGCGCCCGCAGCGGCGGTAGGTCATCGAGTCGTAGCGGTCGTCTGCAGCGACGAAGGGAGTGGTCACGGATCCAACCTAGCGGTGATGGCACACTCGTCCGGTGCTCCACATCCTCTTCCACGAGCCGCGCATCGCCGGGAACACGGGCAGCGCGATCCGTCTCGCGGCCGGCACCGGCGCCGTCCTGCACCTGATCGAGCCGCTCGGCTTCGCGCTCGACGAGCCGCGCGTGCGCCGGGCGGGGCTGGACTACCACGAGCTCGCGGACGTGCAGATCCACCCCGACCTCGACGCGGCGCTCGCCGCCCTGCCCGACTCCCGCGTCTGGGCGTTCACGACCCAGTCCTCGACCTCGTTCGCCGAGGTCGCCTACGCCGACGGCGACGCCCTGCTGTTCGGCCCCGAGCCGACGGGCCTCGACCCCGAGGTGCTCGCCCACCCTCGCCTGACCGGTCGGCTCCGCATCCCGATGCTCCCGGGACGCCGATCGATGAACCTGTCCAACGCCGCCGCCGTCGCGACGTACGAGGCCTGGCGTCAGCTCGGGTTCCCCGGCGGGGTCTGAGCGCCCGTCCCGGGACCGGGCACCGCCGGCGCGTCGAGGACCTGTCGGCGGAGCAGCTCCCTCAACGCCACACCGGTGGTCGCCGCCATCGAGACGGCCATCAGGGCGCCTCCGAGCATCCCGATCGCGATCACGAGCGGGAGCCCCTGCCCCGGCCGCCACAGCGGGGAGGTGACCGCACCGAAGACGCCGAGGCCG
>NZ_JBFHHB010000193.1:0-5998 GCF_041597215.1 Actinotalea sp. | reverse complement strand
GCTCGACGTCCTCCCACCAGGGGACCTGAGGATGGCCCTCGCGGCCCTGTGCGACGACACCGACTGGGGTCACACCTGGCGCGACGTGCTCCAGCACCGTTTCCACTCCCAGGGCCCGCTCGACCAGCACGCGGTGGGCAACCTGCTCATCGTCGCCCTGTGGGAGCTGCTCGGTGATCCCGTCGCCGGGCTCGACTGGGTGGGGCGGCTCCTCGGCGCGCGAGGGCGGGTGCTGCCGATGTCGCAGAGCCCCCTCGAGATCGAGGCCGACATCCTCCTCGACGGCATCGAGACCCTCGTCAAGGGTCAGTCGGCCGTCGCGAGCGCCCGCGGCGAGGTCCTGGCGATCCGGTTGAAGCCCGAGCGGCCGCCCGCCTGTCCCGAGGCGGTCGAGGCCATCCAGCAGGCCGACTGGGTGATCCTCGGTCCGGGCTCCTGGTTCACCTCCGTGCTGCCGCACGTGCGGGTCCCGGAGCTGTACGAGTCCTTGCGCACGACCCCCGCCCATCGGTGCGTGACGTTGAACCTCCGCCCGGCGGACGACCCGACGGCCATGACGAACCTGCAGCACCTGCACGCCCTCGCGACCCACGCGCCGGACCTGCACGTCGACGTGGTGATCGCCGACCCGTCGGCCGTCGTGCACCTCGACGAGCTCTCCGCGCTGGCGGACTCGATGGGCGCGCAGCTCGTGCTGAGGCAGGTCCACGCGGGCGACGGCACGGCCCGGCATGACGCACTGCGCCTCGCGGCGGCATATCGTGACGCCTTCGAGGGCGCCTGGGGCGACCTGGGGGGCACACGGGGGATGGCAGGATGACGACATGGCGTTGACGGCACAGGTGAAGGACGAGCTCGCCCGACTGACCGTCGACAAGACGTCGCAGCGCAAGGCGGAGGTCTCCGCGATGCTGCGGTTCGCCGGCGGGCTGCACATCATCGCGGGACGGATCGTCATCGAGGCAGAGCTCGACACCGCCGTGGTCGCGCGTCGTCTCCGGCTCGCCATCTCCGAGGTCTACGGGCACTCGAGCGACATCGTCGTGGTGACCGGGTCCGGGCTGCGCAAGGGCACCCGGTACGTCGTCCGGGTCGTCAAGGACGGCGAGTCCCTCGCCCGGCAGACGGGTCTCCTGGACAACCGCGGACGGCCCGTGCGCGGCCTGCCCCCGCAGGTCGTCTCGGCAGGTGTGGGTGAGGCGGAGGCCGCCTGGCGCGGTGCCTTCCTCGCCCAC
Source organism: Actinotalea sp. (assembly GCF_041597215.1). Taxonomy (GTDB): domain Bacteria; phylum Actinomycetota; class Actinomycetes; order Actinomycetales; family Cellulomonadaceae; genus Actinotalea. Next base: position 4,763 of record NZ_JBFHHB010000193.1, on the reverse strand, counting down.
GGCTCGCTGACCGAGCCGGGCCGCTCGGCAGCCCTCGAGGTGACCTGCCCGGGCGCAGAGGCGGCGCTCGCGCTCGTCGGGGCGGCACGTCGGCTCGGCATCGCCGCCAAGGCCCGTGAGGTGCGCGGGGTGGACCGGGTGGTCATCCGCGACGGGGACGCCATCGGGGCGATGCTCACGCGGCTCGGCGCCCACGACGCGGTGATGGTCTGGGAGGAGCGGCGGATGCGCCGCGAGGTCCGCGGGACCGCGAACCGGCTGGCCAACTTCGACGACGCCAACCTGCGGCGCTCGGCCCGCGCTGCGGTCGCCGCCGGTGCCCGCGTGCAGCGGGCGTTCGAGATCCTCGGCGAGGACCTCCCCGAGCACCTGCGTGAGGCGGGCCAGCTCCGGCTCCAGCATCGTGAGGCGTCCCTCGAGGAGCTCGGCCAGCTGGCCGACCCGCCGCTGACCAAGGACGCCGTCGCCGGCCGGATCCGGCGGCTTCTCGCCACGGCGGACAAGCGGGCCGTCGAGCTCGGGATCCCCGACACCGAGGCGGGCCTGAGCCCGGACCTGCTCGACGTCTGAGGGTGGTGCGCGCGCTGCGGCCGGACCCGGCTGCGTGGGGGAGTGACACGCCCGGGATCCCGTGCCTGCCGTCCGGGGTCGCGTCCGCGCGCCCGCACGAGGAGGCGGGCATTCGCCCGTTGACCAGCACGGTCGCGTCCGGTCCCGCTGGACGAACGTCCTGCTGCAAAGAGATGTCCAACGTGTAACGTAGGTCTCACCCGGAGCCCGCGAGTTCCTGCGGCTGCGCCCGGGGCGTACAGCGCCGTACGTACACCGTTCATGACCCAGCTGCGTGTCGGCGAACCGGCGCGCTCCGAGGAGGCACTGTGACCATCCGCGTCGGTATCAACGGCTTCGGCCGCATCGGACGTAACTTCTACCGGGCCATCATCGCGTCCGGCGCCGACATCGAGATCGTCGGTGTGAACGACCTCACGGACAACAAGACCCTCGCTCACCTGCTCAAGTACGACACCGTGCTGGGCCGCTTCCCGATGAGCGTCGACTACGACGACGACAACATCATCGTCGACGGCAAGAACATCCGTGCGCTGGCCGAGCGTGACCCGGCCAACCTCCCGTGGGCCGAGCTCGGCGCCGACATCGTCATCGAGTCGACCGGCTTCTTCACGGACGCCACCAAGGCCCAGGCGCACATCACCGCCGGTGCCAAGAAGGTCATCATCTCCGCTCCGGCGAAGAACGAGGACGCGACCTTCGTCATGGGTGTCAACCACACCCAGTACGACGCCGCCGTGCACAACATCATCTCCAACGCGTCCTGCACGACGAACTGCCTCGCCCCCATGGCCAAGGCGATCAACGACGCGATCGGCATCGAGAGTGGTCTGATGACCACGATCCACGCCTACACGGGTGACCAGAACCTCCAGGACGGCCCCCACAAGGACCTCCGCCGCGCCCGCGCCGCCGCGCAGAACATCGTCCCCACCTCGACCGGTGCCGCGAAGGCTGTCGCCCTCGTGCTCCCCGAGCTCAAGGGCAAGCTCGACGGCTTCGCGATGCGCGTGCCGACGATCACCGGCTCGGCCACGGACCTGACCTTCAAGGCCTCGCGTGCCGTCACGGTCGAGGAGGTCAACGCTGCGGTCAAGGCCGCCGCCGACGGCCCCCTCAAGGGCGTCCTGTCCTACGTCGAGGACGACATCGTCTCGAGCGACATCGTCACCGACCCGCACCAGAGCATCTTCGACTCCAAGCTGACCAAGGTCAGCGGGGACCTGGTCAAGGTCGTCGCCTGGTACGACAACGAGTGGGGCTACTCCAGCAGCCTCGTCGCGCTGACCTCGTACGTGGGCGAGCGTCTCTGACCCTCGGCCGTACGAGCAACTGCTCATGACCGACGTCCGCGTACTCGGTGACCCACGGGTCGTCCGGGTGCGCGGACGTCGCCATGTCCGCCCCTGACACCATCCGAAGGACAGCCATGAAGACCATCGAGGACCTCGGCGACCTGCGCGGCAAGCGCGTGCTCGTCCGCTCCGACTTCAACGTTCCGCTCGACGGCACGACCATCACCGACGACGGCCGGATCCGCGCGGCCCTGCCGACGCTGACCCGCCTGCTCGACGGCGGCGCTCGCGTCATCGTCACCGCCCACCTGGGCCGCCCCAAGGGCGCCCCGGAGGACAAGTACTCCCTGGCCCCCGTCGCGGCCCGCCTCGGCGAGCTGCTCGGCACGCCCGTCGCCCTGGCGAAGGACGTCGTCGGCGAGTCGGCCAAGGCAACGGTCGCTGCCCTCGAGGACGGTCAGGTCGCCCTGCTCGAGAACATCCGCTTCGACGCCCGCGAGACGTCCAAGGACGACGCCGTCCGCGGCGAGCTCGCCGACGAGCTGGCCGCCATGGCCGACGCCTTCGTGTCCGACGGCTTCGGCGTCGTGCACCGCAAGCAGGCGTCCGTCTACGACATCGCGCTCCGCCTTCCCCACGCTGCGGGCACCCTGGTGCTCGGCGAGGTCTCGGCCCTGCGCAAGGCCGTCGAGGACCCGGAGCGTCCCTACGTCGTCGTGCTCGGTGGCTCGAAGGTCTCCGACAAGCTGGGCGTCATCGCGAACCTGCTGACCAAGGCGGACAAGCTGCTCATCGGCGGCGGCATGGTCTTCACCTTCCTCAAGGCCCAGGGCCACGAGGTCGGCTCCTCGCTGCTCGAGGAGGACCAGGTCGAGACGGTCAAGGGCTACCTCGCCAAGGCCGCCGAGTCCGGTGTCGAGATCATCCTCCCGGTCGACATCGTCGCCGCGGACACCTTCGCCGCCGACTCCCCGTTCGTGACCGTCGACGCCTCGGCGATCCCGGCCGACAAGATGGGCCTGGACATCGGCCCCCGCTCCGGCGAGCTCTTCCGCGAGGCCATCCTCAGCGCGAAGACCATCGCCTGGAACGGCCCGATGGGTGTCTTCGAGTTCCCGGCCTTCGCCGACGGCACCCGCGCGGTTGCCCAGGCCCTGGTCGACACCGATGGCTTCTCGATCGTCGGCGGTGGCGACTCCGCCGCTGCCGTCCGCCGACTCGGCTTCGACGAGGCCGGCTTCGGCCACATCTCGACCGGCGGTGGCGCGAGCCTCGAGCTGCTCGAGGGCAAGACCCTTCCCGGCATCGCAGTTCTGGAGGACTGAGCCATGACGAGCCGTACCCCGCTGATGGCGGGCAACTGGAAGATGAACCTGGACCACCAGCAGGCCACGCACACCGTGCAGAAGCTCGCCTGGAGCCTGAAGGACGCGAAGCACGACTACTCCGCGGTCGAGGTCTCCGTCCTGGTCCCCTTCACCGACCTCCGGTCGGTCCAGACCCTGGTCGACGCCGACAAGCTCGAGCTGAGCTACGGCGCGCAGGACGTGTCCGCTCACCTCGAGGGCGCGTACACCGGCGAGATCTCGCCGGTCATGCTCGCCAAGCTCGGCGTGACCTACGTGGCGGTCGGCCACTCGGAGCGTCGCCAGTACCACGGCGAGGACGACGCCCTGTGCGCCGCCAAGGTGCAGTCGGCCTTCAGCCAGGGCCTGACGCCGATCCTGTGCGTCGGTGAGGGGCTGGACATCCGCAAGGCGGGCGAGCAGGTGCCCTACACGCTCGCGCAGGTCGAGGGCGGGCTCGCGGGCCTGCCGGCCGAGCTGGCCGCGAAGGTCGTCATCGCGTACGAGCCCGTCTGGGCCATCGGCACCGGTGAGGTCGCGACCCCCGAGGACGCGCAGGAGGTCTGCGAGGCGATCCGCACCAAGCTCGCCGAGCTGTACTCGGCCGAGCTCGCTGCCGGCGTCCGCGTGCTGTACGGCGGCTCGGTGAAGTCCGGCAACGTCGCGTCGATCATGGCGAAGCCTGATGTCGACGGGGCGCTCGTCGGTGGCGCGAGCCTCGACCCGGAGGAGTTCGCGAAGATCGCGCGCTACCAGTCCCACCAGGTCGGTCTGTGATCTGAGGTGGTTCCCGAGGCCCCGTCGGAGTGATCCGGCGGGGCCCCGGTTCACCGGGTTCGTCCGATCACGGCTCGGTCACCTATCCTTACGGGGGCGCGGTTCGCGCCCCCGGTGTCGAACGAGGGACGTATCAGCTCGTGGAAGCGTTGCAGCTCGTCTTGCAGATCCTGCTCATCATCACGAGCTTTCTCGTGATCGTCCTGGTGCTGCTGCACAAGGGCAAGGGCGGCGGACTCTCCGACATGTTCGGAGGCGGCATCTCCAGCGGGGCCGGGAGCTCCGGAGTCGCCGAGCGGAACCTCAACCGGATCACCATCGGCCTCGTGCTGCTGTGGACGGCCGTGGTCGTCCTGCTCGGCCTGATCCAGCGCGTCAGCGGCTGAGAAGGAGACGGTCATGGCGAGCGGAAGCGCTATTCGCGGATCACGTGTCGGTGCCGGCCCGATGGGCGAGGCCGAGCGCGGGGACTCCGCGCCCCGGGTGTGGGTGTCCTACTGGTGCGCCCACGGCCACGAGACCAGGCCGTCCTTCGCGGAGGACGCGAACACCGAGGTCCCCGAGACCTGGGACTGTCCCCGCTGCGGGTTCCCCGCCGGCCAGGACAAGGAGAACCCTCCCTCGCCGACGCGCAACGAGCCCTACAAGACGCACCTCGCCTACGTGAAGGAGCGTCGCTCCGACGAGGACGGCCAGGCCATCCTCGACGAGGCGCTGGCGGCGCTGCGGGCCAAGCGCGGCGGCTGAGCGGTCCGCGCACAGACATCGAGAAGGG
>NZ_JBFHHB010000192.1:0-6022 GCF_041597215.1 Actinotalea sp. | reverse complement strand
CGGAGAGCTCCTCGCGCGCCGTGCGGAGCTCTCCGGCCGACACCTCCGCGCGCTCGGCGCGAGCGGCCAGCTCAGCCGTCCGCGCCTCGAGACCTGCCTCGAGCTCGAGGGCGCGGGCCAGGGCGGCGCGTTCCCCCGTGCAGCGGTCCCGTTCACCGGCCAGCGCCGCCTCCGGCCGCGGGGCCGCCGCGACCACGGCCTGCAGCTCGGCACCCGCTGCCGCCTGCACCGCCGCGACGGCGCGCCCCGTCTCCACCCCGGCGCGTGCGGCCGGCCCGACGGCGGACAGCAGCGGCAGGACCGGCAGGACCCGGCGCGCCGCAGCCACCCGCTCGACCGCCACGGCATGCTCGCCCGCCCCGGCCTCGAGGGCGGCCAGCTCGTCCCTGGCCCGGTCGCGCCGCGCGAGGACCTCCGCGAGCCGCCTGCGGCGCTCGTGCTCGACCCGGGCCGACTCCGCGTCGGCGCGGGCACGCCGCGCCTCCTCCTCGGCCACCTGCGCCGCGCGGACCAGCGCGGCGCACAGCCGCGAGGCCTCGTGGACCGCCGAGCCGGGCCCGGCCGTCCGGACCGGATGGTCCTCCTCGGGCCCGGCGGCACCGATGAACTGGGCGATCGCGCGGTCCACCGCCTGCCGGCTCTCCTCGACGGCGCGGCCCGTCTCGGCACGCATCCGCTCCAGCCGTTGCTGGAGACGCTCGTACACCTCGGTGCCGAACACCTGCTGGAGCAGCCCTCTCCTGCTCTCCGGGTCCGCGCGGAGGAAGTTCGCGAACTCCCCCTGCGGGAGGACGATCGTCTGGACGAACTGCTCGCGGTCCAGCCCGACGGCGCGCCGCAGCTCTGCCCCCGCCTCGTCGGCCCGGATGGACAGCACATCCCCGGTGGGCGCGTCGGGGCTGGTCAGACGCCACAGGCGCACCTGCGCCTGCTGGAGCGTCGTGCCGGTCCCGCGCTGCTTGGGTCGCTGGTACGCCGGGCTGCGGCGCACCCGGTAGATCCCCGCACCGGTCTCCAGGACGAGGTCGACGAAGGTCTCGTCCTGCGGGGAGGCGTGGTCCGAGCGGAGCCTGTCCTCGCTGGCGTCGCGCGAGGCGACCTTGCCGTAGATCGCGAAGACGATCGCGTCGATCAGGGTGGACTTGCCCGAGCCGGTCGGCCCCTCGAGGAGGAAGAGCCCCGAGGCCGCCAGGTCGGCGAACTCGATGGTGTGCGTCCCCGCGAACGGGCCGAGGGCCTGGATCGTCATGCGGTGCAGATACATCAGTCGCTCCGCCCGTCCGCCTGGACGCTCTCGTACGCCCGGCGCAGCACGGCACGCTCGGCCTCGTCCGGCGGGGCGCCGGTGACGTGCTCGACGAACTCGGCCGTGACCTCGAGCGGGTCGTGGGAGGCGGTCACCGCTGCGAGCCGGACGGACTCGCGAGCGGCGGGGTGGTGCTCGACGACGAGGGCGTGCGGGAAGGCCGCGTGCACGCGCGGGACGAGGTCCGCCGGGCGGGCGGCGTCGGTGATCACCGCCTTGACCCAGTCCGCGCGGTGCTCGGAGCGGGCGAGGACCTCCTCGAGCCTTCCCTCGAGCTGGGTCAGCCGGCGAGGGACGGGCGCCGGGACCAGCTCCGGCTCCCCGTCGACGCCCTCCGGACCGAGGGTGAGCAGGACCGAGACCTTGCGGTGGTTCCGCTCGGAGAAGCTGTAGGCCAACGGCGAGCCCGAGTACTGGAGCACGGGGGCCGGTCCGGGACCCGGCCCGGCCGCGAGCCGCTGCGCTCCGTGCAGGTGACCGAGCGCCACGTAGTCGACGCCGTCGAAGACGCCTGCGGGGACACTGTCCACCCCGCCGACGCGGATGTCGCGTTCCGAGTCCGAACCCTGCCCTCCCAGGACGAAGGCGTGCGCCATGACGAGAGCACGGGGCCGGCGGCCGGACCCCGCCCGGGCGGCCAGGTCTCCCCGCACCCGCCCCATCGCGGCGGACATGACCGCCTCGTGCGAGCGAGGGAGCGGGACGACCTCGCCGGCAGCGTGCCCGGTCGCGAGCGCGTGGCGCACGCTGTCCGGGTCGAGGTACGGCAGCGCGTGCACGAGCACGGGTCCGTGCTCGTCCTCGAGCACGACGGGGACCCCGACGTCCCCGACGGTTGCCCTCAGGTGCAGGGACGGCCTCATGAGCCGGGCGCCGAAACCGAGGCGGACCGCCGAGTCGTGGTTGCCCGGGGTGAGCACGACCTCCGCCGTCTCCGCGAGCCGCGCCAGCGCGTCGGCCAGGAGCGCGACCGCCTCGACGGGCGGGACGGCGCGGTCGTAGACGTCACCCGCGACGACGACGAGATCGACGCTCTCCTCGCGCACCAGCGCGACCAGGTGGTCGAGGTAGGCGGCCTGGGCGTCGAGCAGGTCCACCCCGTGCAGGGTGCGGCCGAGGTGCCAGTCACTCGTGTGCACGATCCGCATCCCCGCAACCTAACGGGGCACGCCGACACATCCTCCCCGTGGCTCACGCGACGCGTGGTCCAACGGTGGCAGGATCGTCGCAGCCCCACAGGAGGAACCCATGGCACTGAGCACCCCGTTCACCGATCTCGACGAGTACATCGCCCTTCCCCGCGTCTCGGGCCTCGTCCTGTCACCGGACGGTTCGCGACTGGTCACCCAGGTCTCCACCCTCAACCACGACGGCACCAAGGCGCACACCTCGCTGTGGGAGGTCTTCCCGACCAGGGCGCGCCCGGCCCGTCGGCTCACGCGCAGCGCCCAGGGCGAGACCGGTGCCGCCTTCACTCCCGACGGCGACCTGCTCTTCACCTCCTCGCGTCCCGATGCGGAGTCCAAGGACGCCGAGAAGCCCGGCGAGGTGCCCGCGCTGTGGGTGCTCCCCGCGGGCGGCGGCGAGGCGCGGATCGTGGCCGTGCACCCGGGCGGGGTGAACGGGGTCAAGACCGCACGCTCCTCGGCGGCCGTCGTCTTCGCCTCGGACATGCTCCCCTCCGCGACCGATGCCGAGCAGGACGAGCGGCTGCGCACCCTGCGCAAGGACACGAAGGTCTCGGCGATCCTGCACGAGGGCTACCCGGTGCGGTACTGGGACCACGACCTCGGCCCCGCGGCCCCCCACCTGCTCGGCTGGCACTTCAGCGCCGGCACCGAGGCCGGCCGGGGGATCGAGGTCGCCAAGAGCGGCTCGGACCGGCTCGCCGTCGTCGACCTCGCCCCTGCCCCCGGCGGCGCGCTGCGCGAGGCCGGCTACGACCTGAGCCCCGACGGCACCTTCGTCGTGACGAGCTGGAACCTCCCGCAGGCCCGTGGCGGGCAGCGCAGCATCCTCGTGCGCCTCGACCTCGACACGCAGCAGCGCACGGTGCTCGTCGACGACCCGGGCGCCGACGTGGGCCACCCCGTCGTCTCCCCCGACGGCAAGGCCGTGGCCTACCTGCGGGAGACGCTGTCGGATCCCCAGCACGCCCCGGCGGTCACCCTGCACCTGCTCGCGCTCGACGGTCCGAACGAACGCGCCCAGCCCCTGCAGCTCGTCGCCGCCTGGGACCGCTGGGTCACCGGCATCCAGTGGCTGCCGGACGGCTCCGGCCTCGTGGTCACGGCCGACGAGGACGGGCGTGCGCCGGTCTTCCTCGTCGACCTCGAGCAGGACCTGGTCACCCGGCTGACCGAGGACGACTACTCCTACTCCGACCTCCAGGTCGCGCCGGACGCGAGCGAGATCTACGCCCTGCGCACCTCCTACCTCGCGCCCCCGCACCCCGTGCGGATCCAACTCGCGGCCGGCGGCACGAGCCCGCGCGGGGCGGTCACCGTGCTGCGCGCCCCGGCTCCGCCGCCCACCCTGCCCGGTCGCCTCACCGAGGTCAGGACCGAGGCCGCGGACGGCCGGCCGTTGCGGGCGTGGCTCGCCCTCCCGGACGGCGCCGACGCGTCGAGCCCCGCGCCGCTCCTGCTGTGGATCCACGGCGGTCCGCTCAGCTCGTGGAACGCCTGGTCGTGGCGCTGGAACCCGTGGCTGATGGTCGCCAAGGGCTATGCCGTCCTGCTGCCCGACCCGGCGCTGTCCACCGGCTACGGCCAGGACTTCGTCCAGCGCGGCTGGGGTCGATGGGGCGCCGAGCCCTACACCGACCTCATGGCCGTCACGGATGCGACCGTGGCACGTCCGGAGATCGACGAGACGCGGACCGCCGCGATGGGCGGCTCCTTCGGGGGCTACATGGCGAACTGGGTCGCCGGGCACACCGACCGCTTCACGGCGATCGTCACCCACGCGAGCCTGTGGGCCCTGGACCAGTTCGGGCCGACGACGGACGCCTCGTACTACTGGGGTCGCGAGATGTCCCCGGAGATGGCGTGGGAGAACTCCCCGCACCGGTTCGTGGAGGAGATCCGCACACCGATGCTCGTCGTGCACGGCGACAAGGACTACCGGGTCCCCGTGGGCGAGGGGCTGCGCCTGTGGTACGAGCTGCTGTCCCGTTCGGGGCTGCCGGCCGACGAGGAGGGCAGGACGCCGCACCGCTTCCTGTACTTCCCCGACGAGAACCACTGGGTGCTCGCCCCGCAGCACGCGAAGATCTGGTACCAGGTGGTGCTCGGCTTCCTGGGTGAGCACCTGCTCGACGAGGGTCCCGCCCCGCGCCCGGAGACGCTCGGCTGAGCTCAGTCCTGCTCGTCCTCGGTGACATCGGCGACGGTGGCACCGAGGGCGAGCACCATCCGGCTGCCGTCGACCGTCGCGGAGACCCCGTGCGCCCCTGCGCCGATCGAGACCGCCCTGCCCGGGACCCGGGCGTCCGCGATCACCGGCCATGAGGTCGTGGCGCCGAACGGCGTGATCGTCCCGCGCTCGTACCCGGTGACCTCGCGGGCGACGCCCGCATCGGGGAGCGAGAGCCTCGAGACGCCGAGCAGGGCCCGGAGCTTCGGCCAGGAGATCGTCCTCCCGCCGGGCACGAGCACGAAGAGGTGGTCGCCCTCGCCCCGGCGCACGACGATCGTCTTGATCAGCTGATCGGGCCGGAGTCGGCGAGCGGCCGCAGCCTCGGCGAGACTGCTCACCGGGCCGTGCCGCTCGATCCGGTACCGCAGACCACTCGCCTCCAGCGCGGCGATCGCGCGCTGCTCCCCGTCCGTCGTCTCGTCCACGGCCCTATGGTCACATCCCGGCTCCTGCGACGGACCCCGCGAGCGGCGGGGGCCGCCCGGTGCACCCGGACGACCCCCGCCCTGCGCCCCGCACGGTGCGGGGCGGCTCACCTCATGCGCCGCGCTCGGGACGCTCCTCACGGTCGCCGTACCGTGCCACCATCACGGGGCACGGGGCGTGCAGCACGACGGTGTGGCTCACCGAGCCCAGGAGCACCCGGGCGATGCCGTGCCGGCCGCGGCTGCCGACGACGATCAGCCTCGACTTCGCACCGAGGTCGAGGAGCGCCGTCGCGGGCTGCTCGTGCACGAGGTGGTCGTGCACGACGAGGTCGGGGTACTGCTCGGCCAGCCCCGCCCCCGACTCCGCGAGGACCAGCCGCTCGGCCTCCCGGACGCTCTCGGCCAGGCCGACGGGGTAGATGTCGGTGCTCGCGTAGATCCCCGGCTCCTGCCAGGCGTGCAGGATGTGCAGCGGCTGGCCGGTCCGGTCCGCCTCGGCAGCGGCCAGCGCGACCGCGTCCAGGGAGTCCGCGGAGCCGTCCGCCCCGACCACGACCCCTGCGGCGTCCGGTGCCGGCAGATGCGGGACGATCACGACGGGGCACGGGGCCGCGGCGGCGATCTGGTAGCTGAGGGAGCCCGAGAAGACCCGCTCGACCGCGCTCATCCGGTGGGTCCCGATGACGAGCAGCTCGGCGTCCTTCGCGAGGTCGCACAGGGCCTCGGCGGGCTGGCGACGGTCGATGTCCGAGGTCACGTGGACCGTCGGTGCGATCTCGGCGACCCGGGCCGTCGCCTTCTCCAGGAGCGTCGCGGCGCCCTGGATGATGCCGTCGTCGTAGAGCAGGTCGATCGCGACGGTCGGGAT
>NZ_JBFHHB010000191.1:0-6030 GCF_041597215.1 Actinotalea sp. | reverse complement strand
GGCGTCGGCTCGCTCGTGGTGACCAGCCCGCCGCAGCGGGAGAACGGCGGACTTCCCCACCCGACGATCCTGGCGGCGTGCGCGCTGCTGGGCGTCGACGAGGTCTACGCCGTGGGCGGCGCGCAGGCGGTCGCGATGCTCGCCTACGGGGCCGAGGGCGAGACGGCCGAGGACGGCCCGGTGCTGTGCGAACCGGTCGACGTCGTCACCGGTCCCGGAAACCAGTACGTCACCGCGGCCAAGCGGCTCGTGCGCGGTGTGGTGGGCATCGACTCCGAGGCGGGACCCACCGAGATCGCGATCCTCGCCGACGGCGGCGCGGATCCCCGGCATGTCGCGGCGGACCTCGTCTCCCAGGCCGAGCACGGCCCGACCTCCGCGTCGGTGCTGGTCACCGACTCGACGGCGCTGGCCGACGCGGTCGAGGAGCTGCTGCCGTCGGTGGTCTCCGCCACCAAGCACAGCGAGCGCGTCGCCACGGCCCTCGCCGGACCGCAGTCGGCGATCGTCCTCGTCGACGATCTCGACCAGGGCCTCGCGGTCGTCAACTCCTACGGCGCCGAGCACCTCGAGATCCAGACCGCCGACGCGTCGGCGGTCGCGGACCGGGTCACGAGCGGTGGGGCGATCTTCGTCGGCCCGTACTCGCCGGTCTCCCTCGGTGACTACATGGCCGGGTCGAACCACGTCCTGCCGACCGGCGGCTGCTCGCACTACTCCAGCGGCCTGGGCGTGCACAGCTTCCTGCGTCCCGTGCAGGTCATCGAGTACGACCGCGCCGGCTTGGCAGAGCTGGCCGACCGGATCGTCGCCCTTGCGGTCGACGAGGACCTGCCGGCGCACGGCGAGGCCGTCGTCGCGCGGTTCGCCGACTGATCCGACCGATCCTGCGTGCCGCGCCGGGCTCAGCCCTCGGCGAGGACGAAGGGGTACACCGCTGCCGCGCCCGCGCGACGCAGCAGGAGGGCTGCCACCGCGAGGGTCCAGCCGGAGTCCGTCCTGTCGTCGACCACGAGCACGGCGCGGCCGGGAAGGCCCCCGGCCGCGGCAGGGGACAGGTCGAGGCCGAGGCGTCGGTGCACCCCGGCAAGGCGCTGGGCGGAGTTCACGTCGTGACGGTCGGCCGGGCCGGCGTGCACGGGGGCGATGCTCCCGACGATCGGGACCCCGAGGTGCCGGGCGACGCCGGCCGCGAGGTGCTCGACGAGCTGGGGCATCGTGACCGAGCGCACGAGCACGACGCCCTCGACCGGGGGTGACCACGCGTCCAGCACCTCCAGGACGGCGCTGCGCAGTGCCGGGGGGAGCGGACCGTCGCTCGGCGGGTTGAAGAGCTCGCGCAGCGCACCTCCCCAGCCCAGGGCGTCCAGCCGTCCGACCGCCCGACCGGTCGATGCGCGGTCCTCAGCGGCGATCCGCCCCGAGAGTCCGACGCCGAGGGATGCCATCCCGCTCGGCCACTGCCGGCGGGGGAGCAGCTCGCTCCCCGGGACGGCGAGCGCCGCGCGGGCGCGGTCGACGGCGTTCTCGTCCGGGGCGGAGCCGGCGCTCGCCCCGCCGCACCGGTCGCACCGCCCGCACCGCCAGTCGGTACCGGTGAGGTCCGGATCGTCCAGGGCCGAGCGCAGGAACGCCATCCGGCACCCGTCGGTCGCCTCGTAGTCGAGCATCGCCTGCTGCTCGGCTGCCCTGGTCGCCGCGACCCGGGCGTACCGGTCGGCGTCGTAGGCCCACTCCTGCCCGGTGGACTCCCAGCCCCCCTTGACCCGCCGCACCGCACCGTCGACGTCGAGCACCTTGAGCATGAGCTCGAGGCGCCCCCTGCGCAGCCCGACCCGGGGCTCCAGCGCAACCGTGGACAACGGCCGGCCCGCTTCGGCGAGCGCGGAGAGGGCGGCCCGCACCTCCGGCTCCGGGGGGAAGGCCATCGAGGCGAACCAGTCCCAGATGGCGCGGTCGTCCCTGCCGGGCAGGAGCACCACCTCGGCCCGCCTGGTGGCGCGGCCCGCGCGGCCCACCTGCTGGTAGTAGGCGATCGGCGAGGCCGGAGCGCCGAGGTGCACCACGAAGCCGAGGTCGGGCTTGTCGAAGCCCATGCCGAGCGCCGAGGTCGCGACCAGGGCCTTGACCCGGTTCGCCAGCAGGTCCTGCTCGCACTCGAGGCGCTCGGCAGGGTCCGTCTGGCCGCTGTAGGACCGCACCGGCACACCGGCAGCGCGCAGGTGCGCGGCCACCTGCTCGGCGGCCGCGACCGTCAGGCAGTAGACGATCCCCGAGCCCTCGATGCGCGGGAGGTTCTCGGTGAGCCACGCGAGCTGCGCGGCGTGGTCCGGGAGCCGCGCCACGGCCAGGTGCAGGCTCTCGCGGTCCAAGGTGCCGCGCAGCACCAGGACCTCGCTCGCGGTACCACCGCCGAGCTGTTCTGCGACGTCGGCGGTGACCCGGGCGTTCGCGGTCGCCGTCGTCGCCAGCACCGGGGTCCGAGCGGGCAGGCCCTCCAGGAGCGTGCGGATCCGGCGGTAGTCGGGGCGGAAGTCGTGGCCCCAGTCGGAGATGCAGTGGGCCTCGTCCACGACGATCAGTCCTGCGTCGTGCGCGAGCCCAGGAAGGACCTCGTCGCGGAACGCGGGGTTGTTCAGCCGCTCGGGGGAGACCAGGAGCACATCGGTCTCGCCCGCCGCGACCCGGGCCCTGACCTCGTCCCACTCCTCGGTGTTGGCCGAGTGGATGGTCTCGGCCCGGATCCCGGCCCGGCGGGCGGCGTCGACCTGGTTGCGCATGAGCGCCAGGAGCGGCGAGACGATGACCGTCGGCCCGGATCCCGCCTGGCGCAGCAGGGCCGAGGCGACGAAGTACACGGCCGACTTGCCCCAACCGGTGCGCTGGACGACCAGGGCGCGACGACGGTCGACCACGAGGGCCTCGATCGCCGCCCACTGGTCCGTGCGCAGCCTCGCGTCCTGGCTCCCGACGAGGGCCCGCAGGGTGCTCTCGGCTCGCTCGCGCAGCGCCGACCGGTCCGGCTCGGTGGCGGTCGGGTCCGGGAAGGCCGGGGTCGTCGCGGGAGGGGCGGGATCGGGGGACGAGGAGGCGGGCACCCGGGCAGTCTGACATCCGCGGCCGACAGCCTCGGCGCCTCGCACCGCATGCCCCGGTCCGAGCAGGCGCCCCGAGGTGGTTCGGGAGGCGTACCCCCGTGGCCCCACCGCGTAGGATCGAGGGTCGCCCTGTGCAGGGTGGCACCGTCGCCCCGAGGAGCAGGATCGTGTCGCTGTTGGAAGCCGTCGGCTGGATCGGGTCGGCCGTCCTGGTCATCTCCCTGCTCCAGACCCGGGTGATGCGGTTCCGCGTCCTCAATCTCGCCTCGTGCGTCGTGCTGATCGGCTACAACGCCGCGATCGAGGTCTGGCCGATGGCCGCGATGAACGTCGTCCTCGTCGGCATCAACATCTGGGCGATCTCCCGCCTCCTCCGCGAGCGCCACGACTCCCGCGCCTACGACGCCGTCCCCATCGGGACGGACGAACCGTTCCTGCGCAACCTGCTGGCCCGGCACGCCACCGACATCGCCGCGTTCAACCCCGACCTGCCGGCCGACGTCGTCGCGATCGCCGACCACGCCTTCCTCGTCTCGACGGGGGACCAGGTGGTCGGGGTGGTCCTCACGAGGGACGGCGTCGAGGAGGCGGAGCAGCTGGTCGTCCTGGACTACGTGCTCCCGGCCTTCCGCGACTTCACCCCCGGCGAGTTCGTCTTCCGCGCCGAGGGTCCCTTCGCCGCTCTCGGCACCCGTCGGGTCGTCGCGAGCCCCGGGATGATGGCCTCGGAGCGCTACCTGCGGGCCATCGGCTTCACGGAGCAGGACGGCCGCCGCGTGCTGGACCTGTCCTCGCGCTCCGCGGCCTCCTGACTACGATCGGCGCGTGACCATGGAGCTGCCGATCCGACCCGAGCTGGCCGACCTCGAGCCCTACGGGGCCCCGCAGCTCGACGTCCCGGTGCTGCTCAACGTCAACGAGAACCCCTACCCGCCGTCCGATGCCGTGGTCGCCGAGATCGTGTCGGCGGTCGCCGAGGCGGCCCGGGGGCTGAACCGCTATCCCGACCGCGACTTCGCCGCCCTGCGCGGCGACCTGGTGGCCTACCTGGGAGCGGAGTCGGGGGTGCAGCTCACGCCGGAGCAGATCTGGGCGGCGAACGGCTCCAACGAGGTGATGCTGCACCTGCTCCAGGCCTTCGGCGGTCCGGGTCGCACGGCGCTCTCCTTCGCGCCCACCTACTCGATGTACCCCGAGTACGCCCGCGACACGATGACCGTCTGGGTCAACGGACGTCGCCGGGAGGACTTCGGGCTCGACGTCGAGCACGTCCTCGCGACGATCGCCGAGCACCGGCCGAGCGTCGTCCTGCTCGCCAGCCCCAACAACCCGACGGGCACCGCCCTCCCGCTCGAGACCGTGCGGACGGTGCTGGACGCTGCCCGCCAGGTCCCGGGTGGCTGTGTCGTCGTCGTGGACGAGGCCTACGCCGAGTTCCGTCGCAGCGGCACGCCCTCGGCGCTCGAGCTCCTCGCCGAGCACCCGCACCTGGCGGTGAGCCGCACCATGTCCAAGGCCTTCGGCATGGCCGGTGCCCGCCTCGGCTACCTTGCGGCGGCGCCGGCACTGGTCGACGCCCTGCGGGTCGTGCGCCTGCCGTACCACCTCTCGGCGGTGACCCAGGCGGTCGCCAGGGCGGCACTGGCCCACGCCGAGGAGCTCATGGCGCAGGTCGACGGGCTGCGCCTGGAGCGGGACGCGCTCGTGGAGTGGATGCGCGCCCGGGGGCTCACGGTCGCCGAGTCCGATGCGAACTTCGTGCTCTTCGGTCTGTTCGACGACCGGCACGCGATCTGGCAAGGTCTGCTCGACCGGGGGGTGCTCATCCGCGAGGTGGGCCCCGCGGGCTGGCTCCGGGTGTCGGTCGGCACCCCGGAGGAGACGACGGCGTTCCGTGACGCCCTGGTGGAGGTGGCAGGACTGTGAGTGAGGACAGCAACCCGGGTGGTCGGGTCGGCCGGATCGAGCGCGCCACGTCGGAGTCGACCGTGCTCGTCGAGCTCGACCTCGACGGGACGGGCCGCACCGACATCTCCACGACGGTGCCCTTCTACGACCACATGCTCACGGCGCTGGGCAAGCACTCCCTGATGGACCTGACGGTCCGGGCCACCGGCGACATCGAGATCGACGCGCACCACACCGTCGAGGACGTCGCGATCGCGATCGGCGAGGCGCTGCGCCAGGCGCTGGGCGACAAGTCCGGCATCAGCCGCTTCGGCGATGCCCTCGTCCCGCTGGACGAGGCGCTCGCCCAGGCCGTGGTCGACGTGTCGGGACGGCCGTACCTCGTGCACACGGGCGAGCCCGAGGGCCAGGAGTACCACCTCATCGGCGGGCACTTCACCGGGTCGCTGACCCGGCACGTGCTCGAGTCGATCGCGCACCACGCAGGGATCTGCCTGCACATGAGGGTGCTGGCCGGCCGCGACCCGCACCACATCGTCGAGGCCCAGTTCAAGGCCCTCGCCCGTGCGCTGCGCGCGGCCGTCGCCCTCGACCCGCGGGTGGTCGGCGTGCCGTCGACCAAGGGCTCCCTGTGACCGGTCCGGAACCGTCGGCCCTCGTGCTGACCCAGGTCGGTGACGCGAGCCTGCTCGCGGCTGCCTGCGCGCTGGGCGGAGTGGCGATCGACGCGCTCGACACCCCGGTCGGTGCAGTCGCGGTCTGCCGCAGCCTCGCGCCGGGGGAGCCGGAGCGCGCCGCGGAGGCGATCTCCCGGCTCCTGGCCAACACGCCGGTGGTCCTCGTCGTGCAGCGGGACGGTCAGATCGCCGCGAGCCGATGGTCGGCCGGGCAGCGGGGCGACGTCGTCGCACCCGGTCTGCTCCTCGACGGCGCACCCCCGCAGGTCGAGGGTCTGCTGCTCGGCACGCTCACCCGAGCCGACCTGGACGGAACGGTCACCTCGGTCGGGATCTCACGCTGGCGC
>NZ_JBFHHB010000190.1:0-6036 GCF_041597215.1 Actinotalea sp. | reverse complement strand
GGCCGCGCCGATCGCGATGGCCGGCAGGATCGGCAGGGCAGAGCCGTCGCTGGAGAACAGCGAGAGCAGCAGACCGACGAAGAGCCCGAACCACGCCCCGGAGGCCAGCCCGGCGATGGCGACGCGCGAGTAGGTGAGCCGACCCGTCACCCGCTCGACCATCGCCAGGTCGGTCCCGACGATCGTCACGTGCTGGACGGGGAACTCCTTGTCGGAGAGGTGGTCCACGGCACGCTGGGCCTCGAGGTAGGTCGCGTAGGACGCGATCTGCTCACCCTGCGGGGGCGTGGGCACCTGCGGCGGCCGGGACATCGGGTTCATCGACATGATCTGATTCTCGCCCCCTCCCCCGGGAGTTGCCAGGGCGTTCGCTGTGAGCCTTCGGTGAACGGGGCTGTCCGCAGCCGCGGCGATCAAGAGGTCGCACTACGCTGACGCCGTGAGCACACGGGTCTTCGCCGCACGCCTGGCAGGCACCGCCGTGTTCGACCCCATCGGTGATCAGGTCGGACGCGTGCGCGACGTCGTCGTGCTCCTGCGACCCCAGGGTCCGCCGCGCGCACTCGGCCTGGTGGTCGAGGTGCCCGGGCGCCGCCGGGTGTTCCTCCCGCTCTCGCGCGTGACGAGCATCGACACCGGTCAGGTCATCTCGACCGGGCTGGTCAACATGCGCCGCTTCGAGCAGCGCCCCGCCGAGACGCTCGCGATAGGCGAGCTGCTGGACCGGCCGGTGCAGCTCGCCGACGGCTCGGGCAGCGCGACAGTGGTCGACGTGGCGATCGAGCAGCAGCGCAACCGCGACTGGGTGGTCACCAAGCTCTTCCTTCGCCGCAGCGAGCACAGCAGGACGAGCCTCATGCGCCGCCGCGGGGACACCCTGCTGGTGGACATCAGCGAGGTCAGGGGCCTGGCAGCGAGCGCCTCCCAGGGCGCGGACCTGCTGCTGGCCTCCTACGAGGACCTCAAGCCGGCCGACCTCGCCGACGTCATGCACGACCTCACCGCGACCCGTCGCCTCGAGGTCGCGGCCGCGCTGGGCAACGAGCGGCTGGCCGACGTCCTGGAGGAGCTGCCCGAGGACGACCAGGTCGCGATCCTCTCCGCCCTGGAGCTGGGCCGCGCCGCCGACGTGCTGGACGCCATGCAGCCGGACGACGCCGCGGACCTGCTCGGCGAGCTGACGCTCGAGCAGGCGACCGAGCTGCTCGAGCTCATGGAGCCGGAGGAGGCGCGCGACGTGCGACGCCTGCTCGCCTACGAGGACAACACCGCCGGCGGTCTGATGACGACCGAGCCGGTGATCCTGGGGCCGGAGACGACGATCGCGACGGCCCTGGCCCATGTGCGTCGGCAGGACCTCACCCCTGCGCTGGCCTCGCTGGTCTTCGTCGCGCGCCCGCCCCTGGAGACCCCGACGGGACGCTTCCTCGGCGGCGTGCACATCCAGCGGCTGCTGCGCGAGGCCCCGCACGACCCGATCGGCGGGATCCTCGACACCGAGCTGGAGGGCCTTCGCCCCGAGGCCCCGCTGAGCCAGGTGGCCAGGGAGCTCGCGACGTACAACCTGCTCGCCCTGCCGGTGGTCGACGAGAACCGCCGCCTGCTCGGCGCGATCAGCATCGACGACGTCCTGGACCACCTGCTGCCGGAGGACTGGCGCGAGGACGACCAGGAGATGAGCGGGAACCTGCCCGAGCGCACCGAGGCCGACCATGGCTGAGCGCCTGGACACCCCCAAGGAGGCCCGCCGTCGGTGGCGGCCCCGCGTCGACCCCGACATGATCGGCCGCGGGGCGGAGACCTTCGCGCGGTTCATGGGGACCGGGACCTTCCTCGTCTACATGACCGCGTTCGTCATCATCTGGGTGACGCTCAACGCTGTCGCCCTCTACGGGCTGCGCTGGGATCCCTACCCGTTCATCCTGCTCAACCTCTTCTTCTCCGTGCAGGCCTCCTACGCGGCGCCGCTCATCCTGCTGGCGCAGAACCGGCAGGACGACCGCGACCGCGTCGCGCTCGAGCAGGACCGCCAGCGCGCCGAACGCTCGCTCGCCGACACCGAGTACCTGGCGCGGGAGATCGCATCGCTGCGCATCGCGATGGGGGACGTCGCCACCCGCGACTTCCTGCGCTCCGAGCTGCGCGACCTGCTCACGGAGCTCTCGGCCGAGCGCGAGGCGGAACGTGAGGAAGATCGCGAACGCGCCGCCGCGGCCGAGCGCGAGGAACGCCGGGCGGCGAAGCGCCGCGCCCGGCGCACCGCCGTGCAGGAGGCCTCCACTGAGGCGAGCCGGGACACGAGCGCCACGCAGGCCTGAGCACGCCCCGCGACCCGGCCCGACGGCCCGACCGCCCGACGGCGCACGCAGCCGCGGGCCTGAGCACGCTCCGCGACCCGCCGACGGCGCACGCAGCCGCGGGCCCCCGTCCGGTCAGGACCGCCACCCGTGGCGCAGACCTAGGATGGACGCCATGCCGTCGCTCTCCGAGTCCGTCCGCGCCGCACTGGCGACCGTCATCGACCCCGAGATCAGGCGTCCGATCACCGACCTGGGCATGGTGCGCTCGGTCGACATCACCGAGAGCCCTGCCGGTGCCGTCGTCACGGTGGGCATCGACCTCACCACGGCCGGCTGCCCGCTCAAGGACACCATCACCAAGGACACCACCGCCGCGGTGCGCGCGATCGACGGCGTCGCGGAGGTCGTCGTGGCGATGGGCGTGATGAGCGCGGAGCAGCGCTCGGAGCTGCGGTCGATGCTGCGCGGCGGCGAGCCCGAGCCCGTCATCCCCTTCACCCAGCCCGGCAACCTCACGCGCGTGTACGCGATCGCCTCGGGCAAGGGCGGGGTGGGCAAGTCCTCGGTGACGGCGAACCTCGCGGCCGCGATGGCCGCGGACGGCCTGTCGGTCGGGGTCGTCGACGCGGACGTCTACGGCTTCTCCTTGCCTCGGATGCTCGGGGTGGACCGCCCGCCGACGAAGGTCGACGACATGATCCTCCCGCCCATCGCCCATGGCGTGAAGGTCATCTCGATCGGGATGTTCGTGCCTTCGGGCCAGCCCGTGGTGTGGCGGGGGCCGATGCTGCACCGCGCACTGCAGCAGTTCCTCGCTGACGTGTTCTGGGGCGACCTCGACGTCCTGCTGCTCGACCTGCCGCCCGGGACGGGGGACATCGCGATCTCCGTCGCTCAGCTGCTGCCGAACAGCGAGCTCGTCGTGGTCACGACCCCGCAGGTCGCCGCGGCCGAGGTCGCCGAGCGCGCCGGGTCGATCGCCACGCAGACCCGCCAGCACGTGGTGGGCGTGGTGGAGAACATGTCCTGGATGGATCAGCCGGACGGGACCCGCCTGGAGATCTTCGGTTCCGGCGGCGGCAGCGTCGTGGCGGCGAACCTGAGCACGCTCGTCGGCGCGCCCGTTCCGCTGCTGGCCCAGGTGCCGCTCGACGTCGCACTGCGGGAGGCCGGCGACGAGGGCACGCCCGTCGTGCTCCGTGACCCCGACTCGCCGGCAGGGCAGGCCCTGCGTGGCCTGGCGACGAGCCTGGCGAAGCGCTCGCGCGGTCTCGCCGGACGACCGCTGGGGCTCTCGCCCGTCACGTCGTAGCAGCGGAGCGCTCGTCACGCGGTGGCGGCGGAGTGCTCGTCACGCCGTGGCAGCAGAGCGCTCGTGACGTCGTGGCAGGGTGCCGGTCAGGTCGTTCCTGCGCCGGTCAGGTGGTGCCCGCGCCGCGCCCCTCGCCTCCTGGCAGCGCGTTCGGAGATGTTGACCCGTGTTCGTTTCTGACCGATACTGAGCGAATGCTCGCTTCCCAGCGGCAGGACCTCATCCTCGCCCAGATCAAGGCCGACGGCGCCGTGCGCGTCGCTGACCTGGTCGAGAGCCTCGACGTCTCCGACATGACCGTCAGACGGGACATCTCCGAGCTCGCTCAACGCGGGCTCGTCCGCCGCGTGCACGGCGGGGCAGTGGACTCCCGGCCTGCCGCCCTCGAGCCTGCCTTCCAGGCCAAGCGCGAGCTCGCCGGCGAGGAGAAGGCCGCCATCGCCGAGGCCGCGCTCGAGCTGGTGGAACCCGGAAGCGCGATCGCCCTGTCCGCAGGAAGCACCACGCATCTCCTTGCCCGTCTGATCGCCGACTCCCCCGCGATCCGCCCCCTGACGGTGGTCACCAACTCCCTGCCGGCCGCCGACGCCCTGCACCGCCCGGACGACCACTCCCTGACCGTCGTCCTCACGGGCGGGACCCGCACGCCGTCGGACGCGCTCGTCGGCCCGCTGGCGACCGCGGCGCTCGTCTCCCTTCGGGTCGATACCGCGTTCCTTGGTGTGCACGGCATGGACCTGGAGGCGGGACTGACGACCCCGAACCTGCTGGAGGCCGAGACCGACCGCGCACTCGTCGCGGCGGCGAGCCGCGTGACCGTGCTCGCCGACCACTCCAAGTGGGGCACCGTCGGGCTGAGCCGGATCGTGCCCCTCGAGCAGGTCGACGTGCTGATCACCGACGACGGGCTCCCTGCCGACGCTGCGCGGGCCCTGCGCGAGGTCGTCGGCACCGTCCGGCTCGCTCCGCGGTCCCGCCCCGCGACACCCACCTCATGACTCCGCACGCTCTTGCCCCAGCGGCCACCGCTCGACCCGAGGAGCTCCCCCGATGACCACCACCCCCGAGCAGATCGTCGCCTGGGACCGCAGCGAGGGCGCCGCGCGCGCCACCGCAGCCTTCGAGCGCGCCTTCGGGACGGCTCCCGACGGCGTGTGGTCCGCGCCGGGCAGGGTCAACGTGATCGGCGAGCACACCGACTACAACGGCGGCACGTGCCTGCCGATGGCGCTGCCGCACCGCACCTACGTCGCGTTCCGCCGACGTGCTGACGACGAGGTGCGTCTCGTGTCCGCCCAGGAGGGCGCTCCGGTCACGGTCTCGCTCGGCGAGGTGGCACCGGGAACGGTCGAGGGCTGGGCCGCCTACGTCGCGGGCGTGGCCTGGGCGCTCCGCGAGTCGGGCAGGACCGTGTCCGGCTTCGACGCGGCGGTCGACTCGTGCGTCCCCTACGGCGCGGGCCTGTCCTCCTCCGCCGCCCTGGAGTGCGCGGTCGCCGTCGCGCTCGACGAGACCCATGGCCTCGCTCTCGGGTCGAGCGACGAGGGCCGCGCCGTGCTGGCCCGGGCCTGCATCCGCGCGGAGAACGAGATCGCCGGCGCTCCCACGGGCGGGATGGACCAGTCCGCCTCGCTCCGGTGCCAGGAGGGTCACGCTCTGCTGCTGGACACGCGGGACGGGTCGACGCACCACATCCCGCTCGACCTGGGCTCGCACGGCCTCGCACTGCTGGTGATGGACACCCGGGCGGAGCACCAGCTCGTCGACGGCCAGTACGCCGCACGGCGCACCATGTGCGAGGCGGCAGCACACGAGCTGGGCGTGACGACACTGCGCGAGGTCACCGACCTCGACGACGCGCTGGCCCGGCTCGCCGCGATGCCCGACGCGGACGTCGTCACTCGTCGCGTGCGCCACGTCGTGACCGAGATCGCACGCGTCCAGGAGATCGCTGACCTCCTCGCACGAGACGCCGTGGAGGAGATGGGACCCGTGCTCAGCGCCGCTCACGCCTCGCTGCGCGACGACTACGAGGTCAGCTGCCCAGAGCTCGACGTCGCGGTGGACACGGCTGCCGCGCACGGCGCTCTCGGAGGGCGCATGGTCGGTGGCGGCTTCGGCGGTTCGGCGATCGCCCTCGTGCGGGTCGACGACGTCGACCGTGTAGCCGCAGCCGTGGATGAGGCGTTCGCCTCGCGGGGCTGGCATGCCCCGGCCTTCCTCGTCGCCCAGGCCGCGGCCCCCGCCGGGCGGGACTGAGGCCCGCACGCCATGACGTGACGCACTCCTGACGCGACAACAGCCCCTCCGGAACGAGTCCGGTGGGGCTGATGTCTGTCTCTTCGGCACGTTCCGCGACTACCTTGAGAACTTCACCCTGTGATCTTCGTCACACTCGCGACACGCTCGAGTCCCGCACATGCG
>NZ_JBFHHB010000189.1:0-6148 GCF_041597215.1 Actinotalea sp. | reverse complement strand
CGCTGGTCGGCGACGATGCGCTGGCTCACGTCGGCGAGCGCGACGCGAAGGGAGCGCTCGCTCACCTGCACCCCGGCGACCAGGCCGAGGTTGCGGGCGAGGGTGACCTCCTGCGCGCGGCGGCCGGAACGCGAGGTCGGCGCGGTCTGCAGCACCCCGGCGAGGGTGAGCTCCTTGACGATGTTGGAGACGGTGGCGGGCGAGAGCCCGGTGATCCCCGCGAGCTCGATCTGCGTGATGGAGCCACGCTGCTGCACGACCGCGACGATGCGCGCGCGGTTCGCCTCGCGCAGGGCTGTCTGCGATCCCGGCGTCGCCCGGTCCTTGGCCACGCAGCGAGGATACCGTCCGGCCGTGCGGCCGACGTGGGATGCTCACCCGCGACGAACGCATGCCGGCCCGAGGAGGTGCTGTGACGATCCGCCCTCGGGCTGCCGTCCGCCGGGCTGCCGCCGCCCTCACCGCGCTGGGGGTGCTCGGCGCCCTCGCCGCGTGTGCTCCCGGCGCCGAGCCGGCTGCGAGCACGCAGTCCCAGGTCGAGGTCTTCACCTGGTGGGCCAGCGGATCGGAGAAGCTCGCCTCCGACGTCCTGACGTCGGCGTTCCGCCGCGCGAACCCCGAGATCGAGTTCATCCACGGCGGAGTCGCCGGTGGCGCCGGGAGTGCAGCCAAGGACGTGCTCGCCTCCCGGATGGCCAACGGCGACCCGCCCGACTCCTTCCAGGTCCACGGTGGCGCAGAGCTCGCCGAGCAGATCGCCGCGGGCGAGGTCAGCGACCTCACCGCGCTGTACGCCGACCTCGGGCTGGACCGCGCCCTTCCCCAGGTCGTGCTCGACCTGGTCAGTGCCGACGGCATCCCCTACGCGGTCCCCACGAACGTGCACCGGGCGAACCTGGTCTGGTCGAACCCCTCGGTGCTGGCGGACTCGGGGATCGACCCCCTGGCGACGTTCGCCACTCTCGACGAATGGTTCGTCGCGCTCGACCGGGTCCGCGCGAGCGGGCACACCCCACTGGTGCTCGGTGCCCCCTGGACCCAGGTCCATCTGCTGGAGCAGGTGCTGCTCTCGCGACTCGGCCCGGCGGGGTACACCGCCCTGTGGGACGGCAGCGGCGACTCGGCCGAGGTCACCGCCGCGATCGAGGACTACGCCCGCCTGCTCGGCTACGCCAACCCCGATCGCGACGCCCTCGACTGGTCGGACTGCGCCGATCGGCTGGACTCCGGAGAAGCGGCCTTCCTCGTGATGGGCGACTGGGCTGCGCAGCTCCTGCGCGACCCGATCGGATGGCAGCCGTTCCCCGGCACCGACGGGGTGGACGACATCGTCGTCGACGGGTTCGCCCAGGCCGTCGGTGCACCGGATCCCGAGAACGCCAGGCTGTGGCTGGCGACCGTCGCCGCACCCGACGTCCAGATCGCGTTCGCGGACGCCAAGGGCGCAGCGCCCGCCAGGTCCGACATCCCCTCCGTGGACCTGGGCACCTACCCACGGCGCGCCCTCGAGTCGCTCCGCACGGACGAGATCGTGCTCTCGCTCGCCCATGGCGGGGTCACCACCCCGCAGGCTCTCGCGGAGCTCACCGCGGTCGTCGGCCGCCTCGGCCGTGGCCAGGCGAGCACCTCCGAGGTGCAGGAGTCGCTGACGGCGGCCGCGCGTGCCTGGCAACCTGCCGGCCCGTCCGGTTCCTGAGGGCCGGGCCGGCAGGTCCTGGTTCAGACCCGGCGCGGTCCGCACGAGCCGGGGTGGCGCGACTGGTCGTCGACGAGGACGGCGACGGTCCTCGCCGGGACCGTCACGGTCCCGCTCGCCACGTCCCAGCGGGTCCGGCGCACCACGGGGTCGTCGCCCCGGGCCTGGACGGAGGACAGCACGTACCGCTCCCCCGCCAGCCCTTCGACGGCGATCGACACCTCCTCGTCCGAGGCGTTGAGCACGGTCAGCACGCCGTCGAGCCGACGGTCGACGTCCCGGCCGACGGTGTCGTCGATCCGCATGACGACCACGCCGGGAACGGAGTCGGGTCCGCCGTTCGGGAAGGAGACCTTCTGCTCGACGAGCGAGGCCGAGCCGAGCCGGAACAGCTCGGTGGAGAACCTCAGCCGCAACAGGTCCTGAGCCGCGTCGGACGCCGTGGCGATGTCGGAGGCGGACGGGACGAGCGCCGGGTCGGCCAGCAGGGGCTGCTGGTAGACCCACTTGGCCTCGTTGTCGGCCGCCGGCGGAAGGCCCCGGCCGAAGCCGTTCGTCTCCCCCGTGACGTCGAGCACGTTGAACCAGTCACCGGAGTTGTAGGAGTTGCGGTCGAGCGACTTGCTGCGCAGCAGGTCCGCCCCCGCGTGCCAGAACGACGGTGTCTGCGCCAGGGCCGTGGTGGCCAGGGCGACGGTGTTCATCCGGACCCGGTCGTCCATCGAGGTGCTCTGCGGCAGCTTGAGGGTCAGGGCGTCGAAGATCGTCTCGTTGTCGTGCGCATCGACGTAGGTGATGACCTCCTCGGGGGAGTCCGCGTACCCGGCGGGCTGCCCGTTGTAGTCGAGCTCTGCGCCGGTGCGTACCGAGCCGTCGGACGTCTCGAACGCGAAGTCCCGCAGGTTGCCCGCCATCCCCAGCTTCACGAGGTCCTCGCTGTGCCGGAGCGCCGCGAGCTGCTGCGCCTCGTCCCCGTTGATCGCCGCTCCGTTCGGGTCGGTGTACGCGCCCGAGCCGAAGCCCTGGATCCGCGGGTCCTCGTCGAACGGGCCACCGCCACGGACGGCATCGCGCAGCCGGTCGCTGAACGTGCCGATCCCGGTCCCGCCGAGCTGGCCCTGGGTCGCCTGCGTGAAGAGGGCGTTGTTCGCGACCTCGCCGAAGTTCCAGCCCTCGCCGTACAGGTAGACCGTCGTCCCGTCGACGCCGTCCCGAGCCTTCGTCAGGCCGTCGAGGGCATCGCGGACCGCCTGCATCGTCTCGACGCTGTGGTGGCCCATGAGGTCGAAGCGGAAGCCGTCGACCTTGTACTGCCTGGCCCAGGTGACCACGGAGTCGACCATCATCTGCTCGGCCATCTCGTGCTCGGTGGCGATGTTCTGGCAGCAGGTGGACGTCTCGACCGCTCCGACGGCGTTGAGCCGGTGGTAGTAGCCGGGCACCACCCGGTCCAGGACCGACTGCTCGTCCTGGCCGCTCGCCGCGGTGTGGTTGAACACCTGGTCGAGGACCACCTGGAGCCCGTCGGAGTGCAGGGCCCCCACCATCGTCCTGAACTCCACGACGCGCGAGGCGCCGTCCGGGTCGACGGCGTAGGAGCCCTCCGGCGCGGTCCAGTGCAGGGGGTCGTAGCCCCAGTTGAACGCGTCGGCGTCGGCGACCTGCGCGATGCAGGCCTGCTGCTCCCTCGAGTCAGCGGCGAAGGAGGTGAGGTCGCACGGCGGGGTCTGCTGTGCCGAGCGGTCCTCCTCGATCGAGGCGATGTCGAAGGTGGGCAGCAGGTGCACCGTGGTCAGACCCGCGTCGGCGAGCTCACGCAGGTGGGTGCGTCCGGCGCTGCGCTGCTGGGCGAACGCGAGGTACGTGCCGCGCAGCGCCTCGGGCACCGTCGGGTCGCTGATCGAGAAGTCCCGCACGTGCAGCTCGTAGATCGTCTGGTCGACAGGGTCGACGACGGGCTGCTTCGCCACCCGCCACAGGCGAGGGGCGAGCCGGGGGTCGTCGAGGTCGACGAGCACCGAGTGGGTGGAGTTCACCGTCAGGGCGACCGACGCGGGGTCGGTCACCCGGTTCACCTCGACGGCGTCGGTGCTGGGCGCGTACACGGTCACCTCGTACTGGTACGCGGCGTCGCTCCAGTCGCGCGCCCCGGCCACCGTCCACGTGCCGTCGGACTCCCGGGTCATCGCGACCCGCTCGGGGTCGCCAGAGGTGTCCCCGCCCCGCCACAGCAGCAGGGCGACGTCCTGGGCCGTGGGTGCCCAGACGGCAAGGGTCGGGCGACGGTTGCGCCAGCTCGCACCGAGGCTGCGCTCGGTCGCGTCGGCGGCGTACAGCGCGTCCAGCACCCCGGGGATCTGCACCCCCGTCGCTGCCGTCAGCCCCGTCGCGTCGGACTGCGCCACCATGAGCTCGCCCATGAGCCACTGCTCGATCTCGGCGCGGGAGGCGTCGAGGTGCAGCGCCAGGTACCCGGACAGCGCCGGGAACCGCTCCACCTGGTCGGCGGTGAGGCCCTCCGGGTCGTACTCGAGCGCGACGGACTCGCCGGTCACGGCGCCGTCGGCCACCTCGAGGGAACCGTCGGGGGCGTGGTGCAGCGTCCAGCTCAGCGCAGCGGGATCGGTTCCCGCCGGGACGAGGGAGGACGGCCAGGCGAGCGTGGCGCCGTCGATCCAGTGCGCCTGCCACGTGCCCACGCCGGCGAGCGGCGGATCGGTGACCTCGATGGTCAGCAGGTGCGTGGCGAGCTCGTACCGGAAGGTCACCGGCTTGCCGCCCGGAGCGGTGAACGGGATGTTCGCGCCGTCCCTCGCACCGCCTGCTCCGTAGTTCTCGGCCCAGGACAGGCCGTGCGCGACCTTCGCCTCGTAGGAGCCCGCCGGGATCCGTGAGGTGGTGAAGGTGTACACGCCGTCGCCGTCGACGTCGAGCAGGACCGTGGCCAGGCACTCGGGCTGCCAGTCACCCGGGCAACCGGCCTCGCTCTGATAGCTGCCGGGCACGGTCAGCAGCGCACCCTGCGCGCTGCTCGTCACCGCATGGCTGATCGCGTCGTAGACGAAGGTCACCGGGCCGTCGGCCGCGACGACGAGGGGGATGTTGGCCCCGCCCGGCACCCCGCCGGCTCCGTAGTTCTCGGTCCAGCTCCCGCCGATGGCGATCTTGTACTCGTAGCTGCCGGCAGGGATCGTGAAGGTCCCCGCGTACAGCCCGTTGCCCTGGTAGGCGAGCTGAGTGGCGGTGCACTCGGGCTGCCAGTCGCCGGGGCAGCCGGCCTCGCTCTGGTAGCTGCCGGGAACGGTCACCTGGAGGTCGCCCGGGTCGGTCGGCGGAGGTTCCACCGCGACCTGGCCGGTGACCGAGAAGCCGACGGACCCGTAGGTCGAGTCGGCGGCGCGGGCACCGGAGGCGTCGACCGACACCGCCCGGTACTCCACGAGCGTGCCGTCACCGAGGGACTCGGGGACGTCGGCGAAGACCCGGGGGCGCGTCGTCTCGGCGGTGCCGAGCGGGGTCCAGGAGGTGTCCCCGACCACGCGCCAGGCGAAGGAGGTCTCCTGCCAGCTGTCCGGGACGGTGGCCTGGACGGCGACCGAGCCGTCCACCGCGGTGCCGGGTGCGGGCAGCCCGAGGGAGAGCGACGGGCCGCCGTCGGCCGTCGCCACGGTGCCGTCCGCGACCAGCACGAGGGCCGAGAGCGCGGGGACGCTCACCGTGACCGTGCCGTCCGCCGCGGCCGTGACCGGGCCGGAGACGCCGTGCAGCGCGGTGAAGGTCGCACCGGGGGTGAGCGTGACGATGTCGACCGTCGCGGCGGAGCTCGCGTTGTTCACCGCGACGAGGTGCTCGACCTGCTCGGTCCGCTCGACCCGGGAGAACGCGTAGACGGAGTCCTTGCCCGCACCCGTGACAGGTCGCTCGATCTGGGCACCGTCGCGCAGCGCCGGGGTGCCCGAGCGGAGCGCTGCGAGCTCGGCGATGACCCCGTACAGCGGAGCCGTGGTGTCGAACCTGTCGACGGATCCTGCCGTCTCCCCGGTGAGCAGCTGCTGGTCGGCGTACTCGTCGACCTGGGTGGCGAACATGTCCTGCCGGGCGTCCTTGTCGGTGCCGCCCAGCGAGCCGTCACCCACGAAGCCCTGCTCGTCGCCGTAGTAGACGACGGGCTGGCCCCGGGTGAGGTACATGAGGCTGTGCGCGAGCGCAGACCGCTCGAGCCCGGCCGGGTCGTCCTTGACCCCGTAGCCGATACGCCCCATGTCGTGGTTGCCGAGGAAGGTCGGCAGCGCGGAGGAGCTCGAGTCCGGCGTGGTGTACCAGTCGTCGGAGGCGAACACGGCGGACAGCGCCGACGGGGAGAAGCCCCGGGCGAAGGTCGAGGCGGCGGACTGGAAGGAGAAGTCCAGCACGGAGTCCATCTCGGTGGTCCGCACGTACGGCGCCGTCTTG
>NZ_JBFHHB010000188.1:0-6179 GCF_041597215.1 Actinotalea sp. | reverse complement strand
GGGCTGGCCGTACTGGGGTTGGCCGTAGCCGGGCTGGCCGTACTGGGGTTGGCCGTAGCCGGGCTGGCGGTAGTGGGGTTGCCCGTAGCCGGGCTGGCCGTAGCCGGGCTGGACCGTGGGCGGCTGAACCTCCTGCGGCTGCCCGTAGCCGGGCTGCTCGTCCTGCCCTGCCGGACCCCAGCCCTGCGGCGGGCGCGGAGCCCCGGGGCCCTGTGGTTCGCTCACGTCACTCCTGGAGATCGGCGCCTTCGTTGTCAGATCCTGCACCTGCGGCAGTCCGTACGAGCCGCGGGGCCAGCACGGGCTCCGGGCCGCGACCATCGTGCCACGGAGCGGAGCGGGCCGTGGTTCATCCGGTGCTACGGCGATCCGCATCGATCCACACGGTCCGGGGTGACACCATGGGCCCATGAACGGACGGATCCTCGTGGTCGACGACGACGTCGCACTCGCCGAGATGGTCGGGATCGTGCTGCGCGCCGAGGGGTTCGAGCCCCTCTTCTGCAGCCACGGCGACGACGCGCTCGATGCCTTCCACTCTTCACAGCCGGACCTGGTGCTGCTCGACCTCATGCTTCCCGGCAAGGACGGCACGGAGATCTGCCGCCTGATCCGGGCCGAGTCGTCGGTGCCGATCGTCATGCTCACGGCCAAGAGCGACACGGTGGACGTCGTCGTGGGTCTCGAGTCCGGGGCGGACGACTACATCCCCAAGCCGTTCAAGGCCAAGGAGCTCATCGCGCGGGTCCGGGCGCGACTGCGGCACAACGACCAGCCGAGCCCCGAGCAGCTGGGGATCGGCGACCTGCACATCGACGTCGCCGGGCACCGCGTCACCCGGGCCGGGGAGCTCATCGCCCTGACCCCGCTGGAGTTCGACCTGCTCGTGGCCCTGGCCCGCAAGCCGTGGCAGGTGTTCACCCGCGAGACCCTGCTGGAGAAGGTCTGGGGCTACCGGCACGCGGCGGACACGCGCCTGGTCAACGTCCACGTGCAGCGGCTGCGGTCGAAGATCGAGCACGACCCCGAGCACCCGGAGATCGTCGTGACCGTCCGAGGCGTCGGGTACAAGGCGGGTGCGACCACCGCATGACGGTGGACGGACCGTGAGCCGTCGTTCACCCGGCGCCGTGCGCAGGGCCCGGCTCGCCGCGCTGCGCTCCGCCCGCCGGATCCGGCTCGGGACGGCGAACGCCGTCCTCGTGTGGCGGTCGTCGTTGCAGGTCCGGGTGCTCACCTCCACGCTCGTCGTCGGGATCCTCGCTCTCGTCGGCCTGGGGGTGTACCTCTCGGACCGGATCCGCGACGGGCTCTTCGACCAGCGGGTCGCGCAGCTGCTCGAGGAGAGCGCGCGCTCGACCCAGAGCGCCCAGACGACGCTGTCCACCTCGACGGCGCCGACCGCTGCAGAGGTCCAGCAGCTGTTCTTCGACCTGGTCCCCGCGCTCAAGGTCGGCGGGTCGGGTGCCCCGGAGATCTTCCTGCGGCGCTCGCCGGTCGATGCTCCTCCGCTCCTGGTCAACGACGTCTCCTCGCGGCCGGAGCTCAACTACCTGCTCAGCGCCGATCTGCGCGCGGCGATCCTCGCCGACGACACCCAGCACTGGATGTCCGTCGCGATCCCCGTCGACGAGGGCGAGGGGGTCCACCCCGGGGTGCTCGTGGGCAGCATCGTCACGGTGCCGGCCGCCGGGCAGTACGAGCTGTACTTCCTCTACAGCCTCGAGTCGGAGGCCACGACGCTCGGCTTCGTCCAGCGCGTGCTCGGCGCGGCCGCTGCCGGCCTCGTGCTCCTGCTCGCCGCGATGACCTGGTCGGTCACCAGGCAGACCGTCCAACCGGTGCGCAGCGCGGCGCGGGTCGCCGAGCGTTTCGCCGAGGGGCACCTGTCCGAGCGGATGACCGTCAAGGGCATGGACGAGATGGCGACCCTGGCGCGCTCGTTCAACGAGATGGCCGCCTCCCTGCAGGACCAGATCGGCCGGATGGAGGAGCTCTCCCTGCTCCAGCGACGGTTCGTCTCGGACGTCTCGCACGAGCTGCGCACCCCCTTGACGACCATCCGGATGGCCGCCGAGGTGATCCACGACGCGCGCGAGGACCTGGGCAAGGCCGCCGGTCGCTCCGCGGAGCTCCTCACCACGCAGCTCGACCGCTTCGAGGAGCTCCTGGCCGACCTGCTCGAGATCAGCCGCTTCGACGCGGGCGCCGCGATGCTGGACGCCGACAGCCTCGACGTGCGCGAGGTGGTCACCACGGCCGTCGAGCAGGCAGCACCCCTGGCCGAGCGCAAGGGCTCGTGGCTCTCGGTGACCCTCCCGGAAGGGCCGGCCGTCGCCGACATCGACCCGCGCCGCGTGGAGCGGGTGCTGAGGAACCTGCTGGTCAACGCGATCGAGCACGCCGAGGGCCAGAACATCGAGGTGCGCGTCGCCGGTGACGCGCGGGCTGTCGCGGTCTCGGTGCGCGACCACGGGATCGGCATGACCACCGAGGAGGCCGAGCACGTCTTCGACCGCTTCTGGCGCGCGGACCCCGCCAGGGCGAGGACGACCGGTGGCACCGGGCTCGGCCTGGCGATCTCCGTCGAGGACGCCCACCTGCACGGCGGCTGGCTCGAGGCCTGGGGTGCGCCGGGAGCGGGGGCCTGCTTCCGGCTGACCCTGCCGCGTCGTGCAGGGATCGTCCTGGAGTCCTCCCCGCTGCCGCTGGTGCCCGACGACGACCCGGTGGTCCCGATGGTCGAGCCCCGTCGGACGTCGACGGCACTCGACCCGACCTCCGTCCCCGACCTGGAAGGCTGGGACCGATGAGCCTGACCCACCCGGCCCACGTGCCCCACCCGGCCCACCCGCGGGGCTCCTGGCGACGACGGCCGGTCCCCGGATCGCGTGCCGTCCGCGCCGCCGCCGCGCTCGTCCTGGCGCTCGTCATGGCGGGCTGCGCCGCCATCCCCACCTCGGGTCCCGTGCGCACGGGCGACGTCGTCCTGCAGAGCCCGGGATTCGCCGTCCCGCTCGCCAACGACCCGCCCGCCGACGGGACTCCGCTGGAGATCGTCAACGGCTTCCTGCTCGCCGGTGCTGCCGGGCTCTCCGACGAGTTCACGGTCGCGCGCAAGGTCCTCACCCCGCAGGCGGCGACGGCCTGGGACCCGGTGGCACGCGTGCTGGTCTACCCCCTGCTCGGCGGCGGTCCCGAGATCACCGTCTCGGAGAGCGGCAACGTCGTGGTGGACGTGCCCGTCCAGGGCTCGCTCGACCGCGACGGCGTGTACACGGAGGCCCCCGCCGACGCCCACCAGCAGTTGCAGCTCACGCTGAGCCGCACGAGCGACGACCAGTGGCGCATCTCGGGGCTCGACGACGGCGTGCTCATCTCGGCGACCGACTTCGAGAACGAGTACCGCGCGGTGCCCCTCTACTTCGCCTCGGCGGACGGGACCCAGCTCGTGCCCGACGTGCGCTGGCTCCCGGCGTCGAAGGTCGCCGTGTACGCCGTCCGTGCCCTGCTCGACGGGCCGGTCGACTGGCTCCGGGACGCGGTCCGGACCGGGACGCCGGAGGGATCCCGTCTCGGCCCGCAGTCGGTCAGCATCACCGATCAGGTGGCTCTCGTCGACCTGGCGGGGGGAGCGGCGACCGCCGACGAGAGCCAACGCAACCTTCTGCTCGCCCAGCTCTCCGCGACGATGGAGCGCCTGCCCGGGACAGCCGTCAGCCAGGTCGAGGTGAGCGTCGCCGGTGGTCTGCCGTGGGTCTCCACAGCGAACCCGGCCACGCTCCCGATCCGGGACATCTCCTCGACCTCCGGCCCGTACGCGCTGTCCGACGACGTGCTCGTCGAGCTCGCGGACAGCACGATCACGCCGGTCGAGGGCGTCGCCCCGCTCCCGGCGGGCAGTCGGTCGCCGGCGGTGAGCCTCGACGGGACGGTCCGGGTGGCGCTGACCTCACCGGGTGTCCTGGTCCGACTCCTTCCCGAGGAGGCCGGTGCGACGACGGTGCTGGTCGGCTCCCAGCTCATCGCTCCGGCGGTCGACCGTTACAACTGGGTCTGGTCGGGGGAGGTCGAGTCGGTCGGCGCCCTGACGGCGATCACTGCCGACGGGACGCGTACCACCGTCGCGGCGGACTGGCTCGAGGCCCTCAGCATCCGGTCGATCTCGGTCTCCAGGGACGGCGCGCGGATCGCCATCGTCCACACGGGTACGACGGACGGCCGGGTGGAGGTCGACGTCGCGGCGATCGTGCGCGACGAGTCGGGTCGGCCGTTGCGGATCGGCGACAGGTTCCAGGTGGGACTGAGCGTCGAGGACGCGGTCCAGGTCGCCTGGGCGGACGAGGCGAGCCTCGTCGTGCTGGGTCGACGAGGCTCGGTCGACGCACTCGTGGCGAACCAGGTCCCGGTCGGCGGTCCGACCACGAGCCTCCCGCTCGTCCGCGGTGCCGTCTCGGTCGCCGCAGGGCTCGGGAACCGGTCGATCTACCTCGCCGACGCCGACGGTGGGCTGTTCTCGCGGCAGGGGACCACCTGGGTCGCCGTGGGTGAGGGAGTGATCGACCCGACGTTCCCCGGCTGAGCGCGAGCGCTGTGGACCGCCGGCCCCGCGGCTCCGTCCGGGTGATGCTGGAGGGGTGGCCACCACCGCGCGACCCGCCTCGCCGTTCGTCGAGCTCGCCCGGCTCGTCCTGCCGGCCTCCTGCCCCGGCTGCGGCACCCCGGACGTGCCGCTGTGCCCGGGGTGCGCGCGGAGCCTGCTGGGGCCCGTCCGTCGGGTCGAGGACGGTGCCCCGCGCCTCGACCATCTCGACGGGACCGCTGTGCTCCCGGTCTGGTCAGCGGCCGCGTACAGCGGGCCGGTGCGGGGGATCGTCCCCGCGTGGAAGGACGGCCGCCGGGCGGACCTGACCCCGGTGCTGACCTCGGCGATGGCGCGCTGCGCTGCGGTGGCGTCGAGGGATCTCGCTCCCGCGGCCGACGGCAGAGCCGTGCAGGTGGTCCCCGTGCCGTCCCGACCGGGGGTGCGGCGGCGCCGCGGGGCCGACCTGGTGGGCCTGCTCGCGGCGGCGTGCGCGGCCGAGCTGCGGACCCGCGGGGTCGACGCCCGGGTCGTGGTGGTCCTGGGCCGCCGACGCGGGCGGGACCAGGTCGGGCTCGGCGCGCGGGACCGAGGTCTCAACCTGAGCAGGGCCCTGCGGCTGCGCGGCCGACCGTGCGGGCTGTTCCTCCTGGTGGACGACGTGGTGACCACCGGGGCGACGCTCGCCGCCTGCGAGGAGGCGCTCGCGGGTGGGGGTGGGCTGGTCCTCGGGGCCCTCGTCGTGGCGGCGACGCCGAGGATCACCCGCGCGCCGCTTTCGACTTCAGGGCAGGCAGGCTAACGTCAGTTCATGGAGCCGTTCCGCCCCGCCGACCGTCCCGAGACGAGTGGGCGAGAGCAGCGGACGACCGCCCTCCGACGGAGGAGGTGGTGCGTGGCTGTCGCCCCATGAGGGCGTTCCCGAAGTCCACCGGACGGCGTGCTGCCGTCCACATCAAGGAGGTCCACCATGGAGATCGTCGTCGTCGGACGCCACGCAGAGGTCCCCGAGCGGTTCCGCCGCCATGTCGAGGACAAGCTGTCCAAGATCACGCAGCTCGCGCCGCGAGCCCAGCGGGTCGACGTCGAGATCACCCATGAGCGGAACCCGAGGCAGGCGGACGTGTCCGAACGCATCGAGCTCACGGTGCGAGGCAAGGGCCCCGTCGTCCGGGCGGAGGCCTCTGCCGACGACCCGTACGCCGCTCTCGACGTGGCGATGGGAAAGCTGACCGAGCGGCTGCGCCGCGACCGCGACCGGCGTAAGGACCACCGCAAGGGTGACGCCGTCCCGGCCCAGGCACCGCCCGTCGAGCTCGTCCCTGAGCCGGAGGAGGAGCCCACCCCCGCCCCCCTGGTCATGGGAGAGGCCGTGGAGTCGACGTGGGGCGACTCGCCGGTGGTCATCCGCGAGAAGCTGCACCACGCGGAGCCGATGACCCTCGACGACGCCCTGTACGAGATGGAGCTCGTCGGCCACGACTTCTTCCTGTTCATCGACGCCGAGACGGCGCTGCCCTCCGTGGCCTACCGGCGTCGCGGATGGAGCTACGGGGTGATCCGGCTCGACGCGCCGGTGGCCGCGACGGCGGACGCC
>NZ_JBFHHB010000187.1:0-6219 GCF_041597215.1 Actinotalea sp. | reverse complement strand
GGCATCAGCCCGCTGTGGCACGTGCCCGACGTGACCGCCGTCTCGGTCGACTGGACGGGTCCTGGTTGGCTGCTGCTCGTCGCCCTCGCGCTCGGTGCGGTCGGCTTCGTCGGCTTCCGGCGGCGCGACCTCCGCTGAACGTCGGCAAGGGGCGCTCGCCGACCGCCGGGCGACCGTGCGGAACCGGGTGCCCCGAACCGCTGCCCGCTGCGCCGGACCGGCCTAAGGTCGAGAGCAGGCGGAGCCGTCCACCCTCGCCCGGGCCTCCGAGGCGACCGACCCCGCGCCGCGACGAAGGGGCACTCTCATGACCGGACCGGCCATCAGCGTCCGGGACCTGCGCTTCTCCTACGGCGATCTCGAGGCGGTCAAGGGGATCTCCTTCGACGTCCAGCCCGGGGAGATCCTCGGCTTCCTCGGCCCGAACGGCGCCGGCAAGTCCACGACCATCAAGGTGCTCACGGGTCAGCTCAAGCCCAGCGGTGGAGGGGCGACGGTCCTGGGCACCGACGTCGGCGTCGACGACCCGGCGATGCAGGCCCGGATCGGCGTCTGCTTCGAGGAGAAGAACCTCTACCCGAACATGTCGGCCACGGAGAACCTGGAGTTCTTCGCCTCCCTCTACGGGATCAAGGATCCCGACGCGCTCGGCGTGCTGCGCCGGGTCGGCCTCGCGGACCGGGCCAAGGACCGGGTCAAGACGTTCTCCAAGGGGATGCGCCAGCGCATGATGATCTCCCGCGCGTTCATCAACAGCCCCGACGTCCTCTTCCTCGACGAGCCGACGGACGGACTCGACCCGGTGACCTCCGCCGCGATCCGCACGACGATCGAGGAGGAGGCCGCCCGTGGCGTCGCCGTCCTGCTCACCACGCACGACATGTTCGAGGCCGACCAGCTCGCCGACCGCATCGCGTTCATCAACAACGGCGAGATCGTCGCCCTGGACACCGCGGACAACCTCAAGCTCACCTACGGGACCCGCTCGGTGAAGGTCCGGCTGCGCGAGGGCGACGGCGTCCGCGAGGAGGTCCTGCCGCTCGACGGCGCCTCCTCGGCGCGCCTCGCCGAGCTCGCCGCCTCGCCGGACCTCCTGACGATCCACACCGAGGAGGCCACGCTCGAGCAGATCTTCATCCAGCTCACCGGCCGGGGGCTGGCGGGATGACCAGGCAGGTCTCCCGGGTCGCGATCGTCGCCGCGATCGTCCGCAAGGACGTCCGGGAGTTCTCCCGCGACACCCTGTACCTCGTCCTGTCCGCCGTCGGGCTGGTCATGTTCGTCGGCCTGTTCTACCTCGTGCCCGACACGGTCGAGGAGTCGCTCACCGTCGGCATCCAGCAGACCGGGATGGACGAGCTCGTGTCCGCCTACCAGGCGGGCGCCGAGACCGACGAGGCCCTGGACGTCGTCCCGGTCGACACTGCCGAGCACCTCCGGGCAGCCGTCGCGGGAGACCTCGAGGTGTACCGGACGGCCTCGGGTGAGACGGTCCTGGTGGGCCCCGGCGCTGCGGCGCAGGCCCCGGAGGGCTCGACGACGGTCACCGTCGACATCGGCATCGCCTTCCCCGTCGACTTCGTGGCGCTGACGACCGCCGGGCAGCAGCCGACGGTGACCGTCTACACCGACGCCGACGTGCCGAGCGAGGTCCAGGACGCGATGACCAGCGTCGTGCGGGAGATCGCCTACACGCTCTCCGGCCGCCCGCTGCCGGTGACCGAGGCCACCGTCGTGCTGGGCACCGACCGGACGGGGGACCAGGCCTCGATGCGGGACCGGCTACGGCCGATGCTCGCCTTCTTCGTGCTCATGATCGAGACCTTCGCGCTCTCCTCGCTCATCGCGAACGAGATCCTCAACCGGACGGTCACTGCCGTCCTCCTGACCCCGGCCCGGGTGGGTGACTTCCTGGCAGCCAAGACGATCTACGGGACGCTCCTGACGGGCGGTCAGGCCCTGCTGCTCCTGGCGGCGATCGGTGCGCTGACCGCCACGTCCTGGGGACCCCTGCTCGTGACCGTGCTCCTCGGGGCGCTGATGTTCACCGGGATCGGCATGATCACCGGATCGGCCGGGAAGGACTTCATCGGCACCCTCTTCCTGACGATGCTCCTGGTCCTGCCGCTGCTGGTGCCGACCTTCTCCGTGCTCTTCCCCGGCACCGCCGCGGGGTGGGTCATGGCCATGCCCTCGTACCCGGTCATCGACGCGCTCGACCAGGTGACGAGCGACGGCGCCGGCTGGTCGGAGATCGGCCCCGGGCTGCTGGGCGCGCTCGTCTGGGTCGTGGTGATCTACGTCGCCGGCGTCCTCGTGCTCAAGCGGAAGGCGGAGACGCTGTGACCCTCTCCCGCGCCTGGGTGGTGCTCCGCAAGGACCTCGCCCTCGGCCCCCGCTCCCCGATCTTCCTGTACGCCATCGTGCTCCCGGTGGCGCTCACGGCCGTCTTCCAGCTGGCGTTCGGCTCACTCTTCGAGCCGGCGCCACGACTCGCCGTGGTGGACGAGGGCAGCTCGTCGATCACGGCAGCCCTGCGGGAGATGGACGGTATCGACCTGACGCTGCTCGACGACGCCGATGCGCTGCGGGCGGCGGTCGAGGCCAACGACCACGACGGCGGACTGGTCCTCCCACCCGGGTTCGACGAGTCGGTCCGCGCCGGCGACCGGCCCCCGCTCGACCTGTTCCTCAGCGGTGAGTCCTACGCCGCGAACCGGCTCATCCTCACCGTCACGACCCTCGACCTCGTCCGGGCCGTCGACGGCGGTCCGCCCCCGGTCCAGGTCGACCTCGTCCGGCTGGGATCGGCCGGACTGCCGATCGGGCTGCGCCTGGTGCCGGTCATCATGATGTACGCCCTGTTCATCGCCGGCGCGTTCCTGCCGGCCTCGTCGATGGTCGACGAGAAGACCAGGGGCACCCTCACCGCGATCCTCGTCACCCCGGCGCGGGTGAGCGAGGTGCTCGTGGCCAAGGCCGCCCTCGGTTCCCTCATGGCCTTCCTCGTCTCGATCATGACGCTCTGGCTCAACAGCGCCCTCGGCGCGAACTGGCCGCAGGTCCTGGTGGTGGTCGCCCTGGGCGCGGTGTTCTCCTCCCTCCTCGGCCTGGTGATCGGCTCCCTGGCGAAGGACGGAGCGATGCTCTTCACGATCGTCAAGAGCAGCGGGATCCTGCTCTTCGGCCCGGTGATCTTCTACCTGTTCCCGGACTGGCCGCAGTGGATCGCGCGCCTGTTCCCGACGTTCTGGATGATCGACCCGATCTGGCGGGTGGCGGTGCTCGGCGAGGGCCTCGGCCAGGTCTGGCTGACGATCGCGGTCGCGGTCGGCATCGGGCTCGCCCTGGTGCCGGTGATCCGGGTGCTCTCGCGGCGGATGCTCACCCAGCTCGCCTCGGCCTCATGACGACTGCCCACCGCGCAGGTCGCGCCGTGGGCAGCCGTGAGCGAGGCGGGATCGACGTCGCGATCGATCAGGCCTCCATCCCCGTCTCGACGTTGAGGATGTTGCCGTCCGGGTCCTCGAACCAGACCGAGCGGCTCTCGGCCCAGCTCGCGACCCCGTCGGCCCAGGTGAGCCCCTCGACCTCGAAGGTCTGGAAGGAGACGCCCGCCGCCCGCAGGGCGTCGACCTCGGGGTCGAAGGCGTCGGTGGGCACCGAGAACGACATCGCGGTGGCCTTGTTGGTTCCGGCGTAGCCGGACGAGTAGACGAGGAAGGACCCGGACCCGGCGCCGTAGACGACGCCGTCCTCGGACTCCCGCTGGACGGTGAAGCCCAGCGTCCCCTCGTAGAACGCCCTCGCGCGGGCCATGTCGGCGACCGCGAGGGTGGGCATCGGGTTGTACGTGGCGAGCATGATGCCTCCGGCCCGGACCGGGCGACCGTCGCCCGGTCGGATTTTCGACGGTACGCCCCGGGGTTTTGGTGGTCAATGGACCGCCGAGGACCCAGGCGACCGGTCGGTCCCCCACCAGGTCACGGCGCTGGAACGCGGCCGCACCCACCGCGGCGAGCGCGGCCGCGACTCAGCCCTCCATCTCGGGAAGGTAGGCACCCTGCCGTGCCGCGGAGTTCAGCCTCGCGCGGTGCAGCAGCGCCTTCTGGGCCTCCTCGCGACGACCGTCGTCGCCGCCCCATGCCCGGAGCACGGGCGCCTGCAGGGCTCGCCCGTAGGAGAAGCTCAGCTCCCAGGGCTGCGGGCCCTGCCGGTTGATCGCGTCGAGCCGAGAGGTGGCCTGCTCGTCGGTCTGCCCACCGGAGAGGAACACGATCCCCGGCACCGCGGCCGGCACGACGCGCCGCAGCACGGCGACGGTCGCCTCGGCGATCTCCTCGTCGCCGACCTGCTCCGGGCAGTCCGTGCCGGGCAGGACCATGTTCGGCTTGAGCAACGTCGCCTCGAGCACCACGTGCTGGGCCGCGAGCTGTGCGTAGACCTCGCGCACCGCCGCCTCGGTGACCCGCGCGCAGGTCGCCAGGTCGTGCGCGCCGTCCATGAGGACCTCGGGCTCGACGATCGGCGTCAGCCCGCACTCCTGCGCGAGCGCCGCGTAGCGGGCAAGGGCGTGCGCGTTCGCCTCCAGGCAGGCAGCCGTCGGGATCCCGTCACCGATCCGGATGACCGCGCGCCACTTCGCGAACCGCGCGCCCATCGCCTCGTACTCGACCATCCGGTCCCGCAGCCGGTCGAGCCCCTCGGTGACGACCTCCCCGGGCGAGCCGGCCAGCGGACGCGTCCCGGCGTCGACCTTGATCCCGGGCACGATGCCCTGCCGCGCGAACGCCTCGGCGAACGGGGTGCCGTCCGCGACCTGCTGCCGCAGCGTCTCGTCGAACAGGATCACGCCCCCGATGAAGTCACCGAGACCCGGTGTGGTGGCCAGGATCTCCCGGTAGGACCGGCGTCGCCCCTCGGTGGACTCCACCCCGATCGTGGCCAACCGCTTGGCGATCGTCGGGGCGCTCTCGTCCGCGGCGAGAATCCCTCGCCCTGCCCCCGTGACGGCCTGCGCGGTACGGATCATGCGCTCGACGTCCATGGTGCGCCTCCTCGCGTACACCTCCACCCTCGTCCCGTCCGAGGCCGGGGGCAAGCGCTGGCCGTCGACCTCGGCGCGTCACCGACCGACGCTACGGTGCGGAGCATGCTGCGCACGATCGCGATCGAGAACTACCGGTCGATCCGCCACCTCGTCACCGAGCTGGACGCCCTCACGGTCGTGACCGGGGCGAACGGGAGCGGGAAGACGAGCTTCTACCGCGCCCTGCGGCTGCTGGCCGACCTCGTGCGGGACGGTGCGCTGTCGACGCTCGCCCAGGAGGGCGGGATGCGTTCCGCCCTGTTCGCCGGCACGCGCACCGAGCCGCAGGTCGCCCTTCGCCTCGGCTTCGCCTCGGACGACCTCTCCTACGCGATCGACCTGGGCCTGCCTCAGCTCGGTCCCTTCCGGCTCGACCCGGAGATCAAGACGGAGGCGGTGTGGGCGGGGCCGGTCCTGCGCCCCTCGACCCTGCTGGCCGACCGGCACGGACCCCGGGTGCAGACCCGTGACAGCGACTTCGCGCTGCGGACGGCGCCGTGGCAGGTCCGGGACCACGAGTCGCTGATGGCCTCGCTCGTCGACCCGTCGCAGGCCCCCGAGCTGTACGCGCTGCGCGAGCAGGCCCGCCGCTGGCGCTTCTACGACCACCTGCGCACCGACGCAGCCGCACCGGCCAGGCGCCCGGGGGTGGCCACGTTCACCCCCGTGCTCTCGGCCGGTGGCGACGACCTGGCGGCTGCGCTGACCACGATCGACCGGGTCGGCGACGCCGAGGCCCTGCACGCTGCCGTCGCGGGTGCCTTCGACGGCTCGCGACTCGTCCTCACCGAGGACGAGGACGGGGCCTGCCGCCTGGGGCTGCAGCAGTCGGGACTGCGTCGACCCCTCGGCGCCGCCGAGCTCTCCGACGGGACCCTGCGCTTCCTCGCGCTCGCTGCTGCCCTGCTCTCCCCGCGGCCACCGGCCCTGCTCGTGCTCAACGAGCCGGAGTCGAGCCTGCACCCGAGCCTGCTGCCGGCCCTCGGGGCCATGATCGTGACGGCAGCCGAGCGCTCCCAGGTCGTGGTCGTGACCCACGCCGCGGACCTCGTCCGCGCGTTGAGGCCGAACGCCAGGATGCTCGAGCTCGTGAAGTCGGGCGGCGAGACCCAGATCCCCGGGCAGCTCGC
>NZ_JBFHHB010000186.1:0-6293 GCF_041597215.1 Actinotalea sp. | reverse complement strand
CCGTGCACGCCGACGACAGCCCGATCATGGACATCGTCGCCAACCGCACCCTGCGGGACCAGTGGGAAGAGCTCGCGCAGCACCATGCGCTGGACACCTTCCTCGTGCACGAGGACCCCGAGGGACGCGTCACCGCCAGCACCTACGGGGAGTTCGGCGCGCGCATCATCCGTGCCGCGAACCTGCTGCGTGGACTGGGCGTGCTGCCGGGGGACTGCGTGGGCGTGCACCTGGGGAACAGCCCCCAGCAGATCGAGTGCCTGTTCGCCCTGGCCGTGATCGGGGCCGTCGCCGTGCCGCTCCACCCGCGGGCGACCGCCGTCGAGTGCGCGCGGATCCTCGGCAGGGTGGACGCACGACTCGTCGTCTGCGAGCCGGAGGTGCGTCCGGAGGAGGGCTACCCGCCCGGCATCCGGGTCCTGGTGGCGCGGGACTGCTCGACCGGTGAGGACTCCTACTGCGCCCAGCGGGACCGCCAGCAGGACACCTTGGTGGACCCGGTGGCGCTGAGCAGCGACGACCCGGCGGTCATCGTCTTCTCGTCCGGCTCGACGGCGGAGCCGAAGGCTGTCGTCCTCACCCACGCGAACCTGCTGTTCTCGGGGATCTTCGTCACCTGGCAGTCAGCGATGACCGGACAGGACCGGCTCCTGACGACGATGCCGGCCTGCCACGTGAACTTCGTGCTCAACGCCCTCATGCCGGTGCTGACGGTCGGTGCCTGTCTCGTCGCGGTCGAGCGGTACAGCGCGCGGAAGTTCTGGGCCCAGGTCAAGGACCACGACGCCACGGTCGTCCAGGCGATCTCCACGATCGCCCGGACGATGCTCCTGCAGCCCCCGGCGTCGGACGACCGTGACCATCGGGTGCGCGAGGTCCTGTACTACCTCCCGATCAGCGACGAGGAGAAGGTGGCCTTCGTCGAGCGTTTCGGGGTGCGGCTGCTCAACTCCTACGGCACGAGCGAGACCCTCGTCGGCGTGCTGACCGACCCACCGGTCGGGCCGCGTCGTTGGCCGTCGATCGGCCGCGTCGGGCTCGGGTACGAGGCGCGGATCGCCGGCCCGGACGGGCAGGAGCTCGCAGCCGGCGAGCACGGCGAGATCCAGATCAAGGGGGTGCCCGGCCGCACGCTCATGGCCGGCTACCACGGCGACCCGGTCGCCACGGCGGAGGTCTACACCGATGACGGCTGGTTCCGCACCGGGGACGTCGGCTGGGTGGACGAGGACGGCTGGTTCTTCTTCGTCGACCGCCTCTCCCACTTCATCAAGCGGGCGGGGGAGAACGTCTCGCCCGGCGAGGTGGAGGAGGCGTTGACGGCGCACCCGGAGATCGCCCAGGCGGCGGTCGTCGGAGTCCCCGACTCCTTGCACGACGAGGCGGTCAAGGCCTTCGTCGTGCTGCGGCCGGGCTCGTGCCTGAGCGTCACCGAGATCCAGGGCTGGGCGGCGTCGCGGCTGAGCGACTTCAAGGTGCCGTCCCTGGTCGAGGTCGTGGACGCCCTTCCGCTGACCACCACGTTCAAGGTCGCCAAGAGCGCCCTGTCGTGACATCCGAGGGCCTCGTGGGAGGCCGAGAGAGCAGGAGAGACATGGCTATCAACACCGAGATGGTCGGGCAGTGGTTCGGCCCGTTCACCCGCGAGTACACCTTCAAGGACCTGAGCCTGTTCGCGCTCGGCTCGGGCTGTGCGATCGACGGTCGGACCGACCTGGAGTACGTGTACGAGAAGGACATGAAGGTCCTGCCGACCTTCGGCGCGATGCCGATCGTCGACTCGGAGGTCACCCGGACGATCGACTACGGCTACAACTACGCCGGCTCGCTGCACTGGAGCTTCGACCTCACGTTCCACCGCCCGATCACCGAGCTGGCCGACACGCTGAGCACGAAGGTGCAGCTCAAGGGACTGTTCGACCGCGGTGAGGGCAAGGGACTGCTCGCCCAGCACGTCGGCGACACCTACGACGGCGAGGGCAACCTGCTCTTCACCAACGAGAGCTGGGACTGCCTGATCTACGACGGCGGCTGGGGTGGCCCGGCGGCGCCGAAGGACCTGGTGGAGATGCCCGACCGGGCGCCCGACGTCGAGGTGACCGAGCGGGTCCCCGAGAACCAGGCGCTGATCTACCGGCTCTCCGGCGACTACCACCCGCAGCACGCGGACTGGGACTACGCGGCGGAGAACGGTCAGCCTCGCCCGATCCTGCACGCCGTGAGCTTCGCCGGTGTCGTGTGCCGGCACTTCGTGACCTCGTTCGTCCCGGGTGAGCCCGAGCGTCTGACCCGGTTCAAGACCCGGATCACCGCCTCGCTCCTGCCAGGGACGAGGGTCACCAGCCAGTTCTGGCGGATGGACGACAACCGGGTGCACTTCCGCCTGGTGAACGCCGACGACGAGTCGGCGAAGCCGTTCCTGAACTGGGGTGTCATCGAGTGGCGCTGAGCTCTTCCGACGTCGGTGCGGCACCCGGACGGGTGCCGCTCGACGACGTCCAGATGACGCCGTTCCTCAAGCGGCTCACCGTCTTCGCGAGCGGCGGCCCGTTCCTCGACGGCTACGTGCTGTCGTTGATCGGGGTGGCGCTGATCCAGCTCGGTCCCGAGCTGGACCTCGACGCCGCGTGGATCGGTGCCATCGGCGTCGCCGCGATCGCCGGGCTCTTCCTCGGGACCGCCGTGGGCGGCTGGCTCACCGACCGGATCGGCCGCAAGCGGATGTTCGTGCTGGACATCGTCAGCATCGCCGTCATCTCGGTGGCCACGGCGTTCGTGCCGAACGCGGCGACGCTCGTCCTCATGCGCTTCCTCATCGGGATCGCGGTCGGCGCCGACTACCCGATCGCGACCTCGCTCATCGCGGAGTTCTCCCCGCGCCGGCACCGCGCGGTATCGATGGGGGTGGCTGCGGCCGCCTGGTACGTCGGGGCGAACGTCGCGTTCCTCGTGGGCTACCTCCTGCTCTCGGTCGACGGCGGCTGGCGCTGGATGCTCGCCTCCGCGGCGATCCCGTGCCTGGTGATCCTGGTCGGGCGCTGGGAGGTCCCGGAGTCGCCGCGATGGCTGATGCGCAAGGACCGGCAGGCCGAGGCCGAGGAGATCGTGCGGCAGGTCTTCGGCGCCGATGTCGAGCTCGAGGCCGACGCCTCGGCGAAGGCCGGGTACGGGGCGCTGTTCCGTCGCGGGCAGATCGGCAAGGTCCTCTTCGTCGGGACGATCTGGATGTGCCAGGCGGTCCCGATGTTCGCGATCTACACCTTCGGCCCGCAGATCATGAGCGACCTCGGTCTCGGTGAGGTGCAGAC
Source organism: Actinotalea sp. (assembly GCF_041597215.1). GTDB lineage: Bacteria > Actinomycetota > Actinomycetes > Actinomycetales > Cellulomonadaceae > Actinotalea. The sequence continues at coordinate 2,985 of NZ_JBFHHB010000186.1, read as the reverse complement.
GGCCACCCTCGGCCAGATCGTCATCGGCACCTTCTTCATGGTCGGCTGCATCCCCGCGATGTTCTGGGCGAACTCGCTCGGGCGGCGCAAGCTGCTGATCGGCAGCTTCACCATCATGACGCTCTCGCTCGCCGTGCTCGGCGTGGTGCCGGTCGCGGGGGTCGGGCTGATCATCGTCTGCCTCGGCGCGTACGCCTTCTTCTCCGGCGGGCCGGGCAACCTGCAGTGGCTGTACCCGAACGAGCTGTTCCCGACCGACATCCGTGCGTCGGCCACCGGTGCGGCGATGGCGTTCAGCCGTATCGGCACGGTGGTCTCGACCTACGTCCTTCCCGCCTTCCTCCTGCACTACGGCAGCCGGGCGACGATGCTCGCCGGCGCCGCCATCTCCGCCGTCGGTCTGCTCGTCTCCGTGCTCCTCGCACCCGAGACCCGCGGACTGACGCTTGCCCAGGCCAGCACCCTCGGCCTGTCCCGATGGGGCCGCCCCGCCGGCGCGCACCCGTCCACCGAACGACTCGACCCCGACAAGACGATCGCCGTGAGCGGCCAGACGAGAGAAGCACAGAGATGAAGATCGCCGTTGCCTACAAGTGGGCCCCGAACCCCCAGGACGCCTCGGTGTCCGGGTCGGGAGCCGTCGACTGGAGCCGGGCCAAGCCCGCGATCTCCGAGTACGACCAGGTCGCGATCACCGTCGGCCGAGGGCTGGCGGACGCGCTCGGTGCCGAGCTCGTCGGGATCAGCGTCGGGACGTCGGAGACCGGGAGCAGCATGGCCCGCAAGGCGGCCCTGTCCCGGGGCCTGGACCGTCTGGCGATCGTCACCGACGACGACTGGGCGGGCGCCGATGCCGGGCGTACCGCTCGCGTGCTCGCCCAGGTCGTCGAGCAGGTCGGTGAGGTGGGCCTGGTGCTCACCGGCGACTCCTCGGTTGACCTGGGGGCACAGCTGGTGGGCGCCGTCCTCGGCGCAGAGCTCGGCTGGCCGGTCGTGACGAACGTGACCTCGGTCGCCGGAGCCGCCGGTGAGCTCACGGTCTCGCGTTCCCGCGAGGGCGGGACGCAGTCGCTCCGGGTGACCGGGCCCGTGGTGCTGTCGGTGGCTCCCGACGCAGCGATCCCGACGGTCCCGGGGATGAAGGACATCCTCGCGGCCGGCAAGAAGCCGACCGATGTCGTGGAGGCAGCCGTGCCGCCGCCCGGGTCGGTCGAGGTGCTCTCCACCGCCCCGCCCACCCTCAAGGCCCGCAAGACCCTCGTGATCGACGGTTCGGACCCCGCGGCGGCCGCGGCCGAGCTGGTGGCCGCGCTTCGCGCCGACACGGTCATCTGAACCCCGCGACAGAGAACAGGACACGCATCATGAGCAGCACCTACATCCTTGTCGCCGATGACGCCCGCATCGGAGACCTCCTCACCATGGCCTCGGGCAGCACGACGACGGCTGTCGTCGTCGGCAGGCGAGAGGTGGCCGACCGGGTCGCGGCCGGCGGCGTCGACTCCGTCATCTGGCTCGGCGCCCCCGCGGCAGACGTCCCCCTGGAGGCGTACGGCCCCGCCGTCGCCCAGGTCGTGGCGGAGGCGGCACCCGACCTCGTGCTCGCCGCCACGCGCCCGGCCGACCGTGTCCTGGCCGGTGCAGTGGTCGCGGCCACCGGCGCCCAGGTCTTCACGATGGTCCGCTCGGTGACCGTCTCCGACGGTTCGGTCGAGCTCGGCCGCGACGTCTTCGGCGGCATCGCCCAGGAGGTCGTGCGGGTCACCGGCCCCGTCGTCCTCGTCGTCGACGGCGGCCCGGACGTCACGGCCGGCTCTGCTGTCGAGGTGACCGAGCGTGCGGCCGAGGTACGTCCCGGCGTGACGGTCGTCGAGGAGCAGCCGGCGGAGCGCGCGGCCGTCGACCTCACCCGCGCGCCGCGGATCGTCACGGCGGGTCGGGGCGTCAAGAGCCGCGACGACCTCGCCCTCGTCGACGCGTTGGCAGCAGCGCTCGGCGCGGAGTCCGCCTGCTCCCGGCCGCTCGCCGAGGGGCTCGGCTGGTACACGCACGACAGGTACGTCGGCGTGACCGGTCAGCACGTGCAGCCCGAGCTGTACGTCGCCGTCGGGGTCTCCGGCCAGCTCCAGCACGTCGTCGGCGCCCGGGGCGCCGGGACCGTCGTCGCGATCAACGCCGACAAGGACTGCCCGTACTTCGCCGAGGCCGACTACTGCGTGGTGGGCGACCTCTACGCGCTCGTCCCGGCGCTGACCGAGGCGCTGTCGTGACCGGGACGGCAGAGGCCGAGGTCGACTTCGACGTCATCGTCGTCGGGGCCGGTATCGCCGGACTGGTGACCGCCTACCGGCTCGCCCAGGCCGGTCGGTCGGTGGTCGTCATCGAGCGCGGGGAGGCGCCGGGTTCCAAGAACCTCTCCGGCGGGATCCTGTACTGCCGCGTGATGGAGCAGGTCTTCCCGAACCTGCTCGCCGAGGCGCCGGTCGAACGACGCATCACCCGGAACTACGTGCAGTTCCTCAACGGCTCGTCCAGCGTCGGGATCGACTACCGGGACGCCCGCCTCGGTGAGCCGACGAACGCGGTCACCGTGCTCCGCGCCAAGTTCGACCCGTGGCTCGCGGAGCAGTGCGAAGAGGCCGGCGTGTTCCTCATGCCCGGCGTCCGCGTGGACGACGTCATCCGTGAGGCGGGTCGCATCGTGGGTGTCCGCGCAGGGGACGACGAGCTGCGTGCTCATGTCGTCGTCGCGGCGGACGGGGTCAACTCCTTCCTCTCGCGCCGGGCCGGCCTGCGCGTCGCGCCGCCGACCAAGCACCTCGCGGTCGGCGTCAAGGCCGTCGTCGCGCTTCCCTCGGCAACGATCGAGGAGCGTTTCCACGTCAGCGGGGACGAGGGCGTCGCGCACGCGATCGTCGGCGACTGCACGCAGGGCGTCGGTGGCGGGGCCTTCCTCTACACCAACCGCGAGTCGGTCTCGGTCGG
>NZ_JBFHHB010000185.1:0-6296 GCF_041597215.1 Actinotalea sp. | reverse complement strand
GGGGTCAGCACCAGCGCGAGCGCGGCCAGGGCCGCGGGCACGACGGCGTAGTAGGCCCAGGTGGACCGCTTCTCACGCGTGAGGATCCCTGCCTGGTGCCGCACCTTGAGGTGGTGGGAGACCGTGGGCTGCGAGAGTCCCAACGGTCCGGTGAGGTCGCAGACGCAGGCCTCGCCTCCGGTGCTCGCGGCGAGCAAGGAGACGAGGCGGAGGCGCGCCGGATCGGCCAGCGCCTTGAGCCGGGCGGCGAGGACGAGGGCTTCGTCGGCCGACAGCGGTGCCTGCGTGAGCGGCGCGCAGCAGGCCGGCTCGACCAGCGGGAGGCTCGTGGGGGACATGGCCCCAGGCTAGAGCGAGGATCGACGACTGTCACCATAGATGCTCGTCGATGTTGGCGTGCGGTCGGCAGTGACCTGCGCTCGATCCGGGACCTACGTCCCACCTGGGCAGACGGTGGGTTTCTACTGTTGTTTACGTGAAAACCCCGGTGCGCATGGCGTTCCTCCTGCCTGCCGGGATCGCCCTCCTCGCAGGCCTCGACGCCGCACTGCTGCTGCTCGGGGTGCCTGCACCGCTCACCCTGGATCGGCTCCCGGAGGTCCATGGGGCGCTGCTCGTCCTCGGGTTCGTCGGGACGGTCATCGCGCTGGAACGGGCCGTCGCACTGGCGGCCCCTGCCGGCTTCCTCGCACCCGCCGCCTTCGGGCTGGGCGCGCTCGCCCTGCTGTCCCCTGCGCCGATGGCGGTCGGACAGGGGCTCTTCGTCCTCGGGGCCCTCGCCCAGGTGGGCGTCTACCGAGCCCTGTGGCGTCGCCAGGAGTCCGAGGCGCTCGCCCTGCAGGTGCTCGGTGCGGTCCTGGCCCTCGGTTCCGCGCTGCTGTGGTGGGCGGGCGTGCCCGTCGCGACCGTCCTCCCGTGGTTCGCAGGCTTCCTGGTGCTCACGATCGCAGGGGAGCGGCTCGAGCTCGCGCGGGTCGGCTCGCTCACCGCGGGGACCGAGCGGGGAGTGCTCGCACTCGGCACCACGGTGCTGGCCGCCGTGGCGGCCGCGACGCTGTGGTCGGAGGTGGGCCATCCGCTGCTCGGCCTTGCCCTGCTGGCGCTCGTCACGCGGCTGCTGGTCATCGACGTCGCGCGCCGGCTCGTGCGCTCCACGGGCCTTCCGCGCTACATGGCGTGGTGCCTCCTGGCGGGGTACGCCTGGCTCCTGGTCGCCGGCGGCATCTGGTTGCTCGTCGGCTTCGTCCCTGACGGGCCCGGGTACGACGCGGTGGTCCACGCCGTCTTCCTCGGGTTCACCCTCTCGATGATCATGGCCCACGCGCCGGTGATCCTGCCTGCCGTGCTCGGCACGCCGCTGCCGTACAGCCCGGCCTTCGGCGTGCCCGTCGTCCTGCTGCACGTATCCCTGCTGCTGCGCGTGGCAGGGGGTGACCTGTGGGGTGCGACCTGGGCCCTGCAGGTCGGTGGGGCGCTGAACGTCGTGGCTGTGCTGACCTTCGTCGTCCTGGCCGCCCGGGCCGGGATCGTCGGCGCCCGCCGGGCTGCTGGGCGTCGGCGGGCCCGCGCCGGGGCCGTGACCCCGCTCCCGACCCCCGATCCGGAAGGCGCCCGATGAGAGCCACCTGGCACCGACGAGTCAACAGCCTCGTCCTCCTGTGGCTCCTCGCGGCCGCCCTGGTGGCGCTCGCCCACCGCTGGGTGCCGATGTCCGAGTGGCTCCTGGTGCATCTGCTGCTGCTCGGCGCGGTGAGCACGGCCGTCCTCGTCTGGAGCGCGCACTTCGCCGAGGCCGTGCGTCGCAGGCCCCTGCCCGGGGGTCGCACGGGCCAGGCGGTGCGCCTCGGCGTGCACTCCGTGGCCGCGCTCGCCGTCGTGACCGGGATGGTCGCCGGGCAGTCCTGGCTCGTGGCGGCCGGGGGAGCCGGCGTCGCGCTGACCGTCCTGTGGCATGCGGTGACCCTCGCCCGACTCGGTCGGGGTGCCCTCGGGGTCCGGCTGGGCTTCACCGCCTGGTACTTCGTCGCGGCCGGCCTCACGCTGCCCGTCGGCGTGGCGCTCGGCGTGCTCCTCGCGCGCTCCGACACCGCGGGTCCTCAGGCGGCGCAGGCCTACGTCGCGCACGTCGCCGTGATGATGCTCGGATGGGTGGGGCTGACGGTCGTCGGCACGATGGTCACCCTCTGGCCGACGATGCTGCGGGTCCAGCTGGCTCAGGACGCCACGACGGCCGCGCGTCACGGGCTCCCGGTGCTCGCCGCGGGCCTGCTGCTGGTCCTGGCGGGGGCGTGGAGCGGGATCCAGGTCCTGGCGGGGGCCGGCCTGATCGGCTACCTGCTCGGCCTGCTGCGCGCCTCGTGGCCGCTGGTCGACGAGGCACGCCGTCGGGCACCGGAGACCTTCGCCTCGCGATCGGTCGGCCTCGCCTGGCTGTGGCTCGTGACCACCGTCGCCTGGTGGGCCGTCCTCCTGCTCGTCGCTCCCACCTGGGACGCGGCCGCCACGAGCATCGGGTCGCTGCTCGGGCCGCTGACCGTGGGTTTCGCCGCTCAGGTGCTGCTCGGGGCGTTGACGCACCTGGTCCCGACGGTGCTGGGCGGGGGCCCGAGCGTGGTGCGCGCGGCACGGGCAGCTGCCGAACGGGGTGGGACGGCGCGGCTGGTGCTGACCAACGGCGGACTGCTGGCGTACCTGCTGCCCGTGCCGAGCCTGGTGCGGGTGGGGATGTCCGTCCTCGTTCTCGGTGCGCTCATGGCGACGCCTGTGCTGGTGCTGCGTTCCGCCGTCCTCTCGCGGCGTGAGCGGGACCGCGCCACGGGCGATCCCGCGGTGCAGGGTCCCGCTCTGCCGCCGGTCGAGCTCCTCGTCCAACCACGTCGCCCTGCCGGTCCCGCGCTCGCGGCGGTCGCAGCGTTGGCCCTGGTCGTGGCCGGTGGAGTGGCGGCGGATCCCGCGGCCGTCGGTATCGGGAGCTCCGCGGCACACGGGGTCGAGGCGACCGGCCGCGTGGTCACGGTCGACGTCGAGGCCCGGGACATGCGGTTCGTGCCCGACTCCGTCGAGGTCGCCGCGGGCGACGAGCTGGTGCTGCGGGTGCACAACGTCGATGACGCCGTGCACGACCTCGTCCTGGACTCCGGCGCCACCACCGGGCGGCTCGCGGGCGGGGCCACGGCCCTGCTCGAGGTGGGCGTGGTGGGTCGGGGGATGGACGGGTGGTGCTCGGTCGCCGGGCACCGGCAGATGGGGATGGTCTTCACCGTCGTGGTGGTCGGCGCGGAGCCCGGGACCGAGTCGTCGTCCGACGGGGACTCCCATGAGATGGACGGCTCGACGAGCGGAGCGACGGGTGTCACGGCCGCCGGCGAGAGCGAGCCCTCTGCGGCCCTGGACCTCGACTTCCTGGCGGACCCGGGGGCTGCCTTCGCTGCCGCCGATCCGGTGCTCGGCCCTGCCCCTGCGGGCACGGTGCACCGGCTGACCCTTCCGGTGGTCGAGAAGGAGGTCGAGGTGGCGCCGGGCGTGACCCAGATGCTGTGGACCTTCGGGGGGACGGCACCGGGGCCCACCCTGCGCGGGGCCGTCGGTGACACCTTCGTCCTCACGCTGGTCAACGACGGGAGCCTGGGGCACTCGATCGACTTCCACGCGGGCGCGCTCGCACCGGACGAGCCGATGCGCACCATCGGCCCCGGTGAGTCGCTGACGTACACGTTCACCGCCACGCGGTCCGGCATCTGGATGTACCACTGCTCGACGATGCCGATGTCCCTGCACATCGCGAACGGGATGTTCGGAGCCGTCGTCATCGACCCGCCGGGGCTGCCCGAGGTGGACCGTGAGTACCTGGTGGTGCAGTCCGAGCTCTACCTGGGCGCCCAGGGTGGGATCGCCGATGCGGCGAAGGTCGCCGCTGAGCAGCCGGATGCGGTCGTGTTCAACGGCCACGCGAACCAGTACGACCATGACCCGCTGGTCGCCTCGGTGGGGGACCGGGTGCGGATCTGGGTGCTCGACGTCGGGCCGAACCGGTCGAGCGCCTTCCACGTCGTGGGCGGCCAGTTCGACACGGTCTTCTTCGAGGGTGCCTATCAGCTGGGTGGGCCGGACGCTCCTGCCTCGAGCGCGACCGGCGGGTCCCAGGTGCTGGGCCTGCTCCCCGCCCAGGGTGGCTTCGTCGAGCTCGTGCCCCCGCAGGCCGGGCACTACCCGATCGTCTCGCACCTCATGGTCGACGCCGAGCGCGGGGCGCACGGGGTGCTGGAGGTCACGGACTGAGGTGCGGCGCCGCGTCGCTGGCCTCGCCCGCCGGTGCCTCGAGGCGCGCCAGGCACAGACCCGGTTCGACGAAGGGCAGGATCGCCGTGGCGGTCACCCCCGCGCCGATCCGCGCCAGGGTCCCCTGGATCAGGCCGAGATGCGCTCCGCAGACGATCTCGGGTTGCTCCTCCGCGAGCTCGCGGAAGGGGCAGTGGTGGAGCTCGACAGCGGCGCCGTCTGCGGAGAGCGCCGGGGCGAAGCCGGTGGTGCGGAGCATGCGCAGCACGGGTGCCAGCTCGTCGCGCCGATCGGCGACGGAGTCCCGCGCGCCGGACGGGTCGAGGGCGGGGGGCGGCCCCGAGGGGCTGCCGTGGTGCTCGGACCACTGTCGTCCCGCGGCCACGGCGCTCGCCGCCGGATCGGGGCTCAGTGCGGCGAGCTCCCCGGCGAGCAGCCGGGCGAGGAGCTCGTAGTTGCGCGATCCGGGCGCCGTCCCGTCGGAGAGGTAGAGCTCGCGGGGGCGCCCCGGAACGGGTCGGGGGTCCGTGTGGTGGCGTGCTCGGCCCTCGCGGACCAGCACCTCGAGATGCGCGCGCACCGTGTTGGGGTGCAGCCCGGTCGCGGAGGCGAGCTCGGAGATCGCGAGGCCGTCGCCCTCGTGCTCCTCGAGAAGGTGCAGCAGCTCGGCGCGGCGGGCGCCGGGGGCGCGGCGGCGGGGACGGGCGTCGGGCACAGTTGCAGTTTCCACCGTTGACGTAGTAAAAACAAACAGGACTCGCTCGGCGTCGCCGGCGGCCGACACCCAGGAGCCCTCATGGACATGCTGCCCATCGTCACCGCCGAGCCCACGGCGCCCACCGAGCAGGCCGAGCAGGCGGGGTCCGGCGGCTGCGGCTGCGGAGGGTGTGGCTGCGGTGCCGGCGGCGAGGCCGTCGCCGAGCGCGCCGAGGTCCTCGCGACCGATCTCGACGCCCGACTGCTCGACCGCTCGGTGCGGCACGCGACCATCATCGCTGCGGTCGCGGCGCTCGAGCCCGGCGAGTCACTCGTCCTGGCCAACGACCACGACCCGAAGCCGCTGCGCGCCCAGCTCGCCGAGCGCGAGCCCGGTCAGCTGACCTGGGACTACCTCGCGCAGGGCCCGGAGATCTTCCGCATCCAGATCACGCGGGTACCCGGCCACTGCTGCTGAGCCGGCCCTCCCGCGCCGGGGCCCAGGCCCCGCGAGCGATCAGCACCTCGCGCAGGACGTCGGGGTGGTCGGTGATGATCCCGTCCACCCCGTCGTCCAGCAGTCGGTGCATCTGCTCGGCCGTGTCCACGCCCCAGACCACGACGCGCAACGACTGAGCCTGGGCGCGGGCGAGCAGCCGAGGCTCGGGAAGGCGGCGCCCCGCGAGCCGGAGCGGAAGATGGACGAACTCCGCCGACCCCGCACCCAGGGTGCCGCCGGCGAGCACCCGCCCGAGGCTCGCCCACCCGATCGCGCTGCGCACGGCCGGGCCCAGCGACTCGCGTGCGGCATCGAGGTGCCGGTCCCAGGTGCCGCTCAGGCAGATCCGGTGCTGCGTCCCCGTCGCACGTACCGTGCGGAGCAGTGCGTCGATCGCCGCGGGCTGCTTCACGTCCAGCACCCAGCGCACCTGCGGCCACGCGCTCAGGAGCTCGTCGAGCCGGGGGACCGGGGCGGAGCCGAGCACACGGAGCCGGGAGATCTGCGCCCAGCTGAGGTCCTCCACCCGTCCGTGGGACCCGGTCACGCGACGGAGGTCGCGGTCGTGGAACGCCACGCAGACGCCGTCGGCACTCACCCGGACGTCCGTCTCCAGGTGATCGAGGCCCAGTGCGAGCGAGCGCTCGAACGCCGGGACGGTGTTCTCCGGGCCGAGGGCGGACCCGCCTCGGTGCGCGATCGCCAGGACGGGCGTCCGGTCGCCGTAGCTCGGGAGGTCGTGGTGCGGAAGGCCGTGGTGCGGAAGGGCGTTGCTCGGAAGGCCGTGGTGCGGAAGGTCGTGGTGCGGAAGGTGGAGGGTGCT
>NZ_JBFHHB010000184.1:0-6341 GCF_041597215.1 Actinotalea sp. | reverse complement strand
GCCGATGAGCGAGCGACGGGCACGTGCCCCGCTCCGCTGGGCGGTCAGGGATGGGCGAGGACGCTGCTGCCGTCGAGGAACACGGTGAACCCGTTGCGGCCGCGCGCCTTGGCGGCGTACATCGCGGAGTCCGCGTGGCGCAGCACCATCGCGGCGGTCAGTCGGGGGTCGTCCGCGGTGGCGGCGCCGACGCTTGCCGAGAGCCGGACCTCGCCCACGTCGGTGGTGACGGGCGCGGTCATGGCCTCGACGAGCCGAGCGGCGATGTCCTCGACCCGGACGCCGTCCGGCAGCGGATCACAGAGGATGACGAACTCGTCGCCGCCGAACCGCGCGACGGTGTCCTCGTCCCGCGTGACCTGCCTGAGACGGCGCGCGACCTCGACGAGCAGCTGGTCTCCTGCCGCGTGCCCGTGCTGGTCGTTGACCGCCTTGAACCCGTCGAGGTCGAGGAACAGCACCGCCAGGCGGCCAGGGTGGCGCTTCATGCGTTTCAGGGCGTGGTCGAGCCGGTCCGTGAGCAGAGCGCGGTTCGCCAGTCCCGTCAGGGAGTCGTGGGTGGCCTGACGCAGCAGGTCGGCCTCGGCGCGCTTGGCCTCGGTCACGTCCCGCGTCGAGCTGAGCACGGCGACGACGGTGCCATGGGCGTCCCGGTTCGCGGAGAGGGTCGTGTGGAACCAGAGCTCACCCGCGCCTTGCGTGGACGGCACGGAGATCTCGACCGCTCCGGGCTGGCCGGTCTCCAGGACGCGCCGCAATGCGGCTTCCCAGGTGGTCAGCGCCTCGCCCGCCATGCCCAGCTCGCGGTCGGTCCTGCCGATCATCCGTTCGTGCGTCGAGCGCCGCAGGCGCAGGCCCGCCGGGTTGATGTACTCGTACCGGAGCTCGCGGTCGTGCTTGGCGATCGCCTCGCTCGAGCCCTCGAGCACGTCGCGCAGCTGCGCCTCGACGAGCACGAGGTCCAGGTGGGCCTCGGCGCTCTCCTCAGCCAACCGGGTCATCCGCTCCCCGGCGACCGCCCATGGCGTGACGTCGCGCGTCCATCCGAACGTGCCGATGATCGCCCCGGACATGTCGCGCAGGGGGAACTTGCTCGTCTCGACCATCGTGCCGGGCTGGTCGGCCAGGCGGTCGAACTCCCGCTTGGCCAGCATCGGCTCACCGGTGGCGAGGATGCGCTCCTCGTCGGCGAGCAGCTCTGCGGCGTGCTCCTCGTCCGTCAGGTCGCGGTCCGTCAGGCCGATCATCTCCTCGGGGGACCGGCCGGCGAGGCGGGCGCACTCCGCGTTGACCCGGATGAACCGTCCGTGCCGGTCCTTGAAGAAGATCGAGGTGCCGTCCTGCGCGGCGAGGAGGTTCGTCAGGAGGAGGGCGTCGAGACCGAGCGAGGGCGTCGCGAGAGGGGTGGTGTCGGGATCGGGCCGGGGGGTCACAGCCGGTACATCGTCCGAGGCGCGGGGAACTGAGGAGTGGGGGTGCAGCAGCCCTCCCGGAGCGGCCTGTGCCGACGGGCCCCGGGCCCGACGGGCCCCGCCGAGAGCCCGTCGGGGCCCCGTGTTAGCCTCGAATCCCGACCCAGGAGCAGGCCATGAACGACACCTCTTCGCGTCACGACCCGCTGAGCTCGCACGTTCCCGCCGAGGTCCTCGAGCACCTGGAAGCCGCACGCAGCGAGATCCGCAAGGGCATGGAGACCTTCCTGCCGGACGGCTTCTTCGAGCACCGGGACGCCGCCCGTCGAGAGATGCTCCTCGCAGGACGCGGGGCGATCGACGAGGCCATCCGCCGGATGGACGCCAAGCGGTCGCCTGCCTGAGCGGACGCCTCCGCGCGGGGGCGTCCCGGCCCTCCTCGCACCGGTGGGGGAGTCCTAGCGCCGCCCGCCGCCCATCAGCCCGCCCAGCACCGTCACCGCGGCCACGACCATCATCGCCACACCCCCGCCCACCCGCTCGGCGGCGACCAGCACGGAGCCGGCGATCACGAGGCCGGCGGCCAGCACGGAGCCGCTGAGCCGGTCGACCGAACGGCTCACGGAGCGGATCGCCCGGCCGGCCTGCTCGTCGCGAACGGCGATCCCGCGACCCTCTGCGCGCGCCAGCACCCGGCTCGTCTGCCCGGGAAGGGCGAGCACGGTCATCAACGCGTCGCCGATCTGGTCGATCCAGTGCGCGGCGCCCGAGGACGTCTCCTCCTCGACCAGCCGGCGGGCATAGGGGCTGACCTGCTCCCAGAGGTTCACGTGCGGGTCGAGCCCGGTGCAGATCCCCGACAGGATCGAGACCGTCCGCACGAGGTAGATGAGGTTCTGCGGGACCTGGAACGGCAGGTCGAGCAGGAGGTCGCGGTACTGGTGGGCGAACTCGCGCACCTCCTGCGGGTCGATGTTCCGCAGCTCGTTCATCGACAGGCCCCAGTACCGGTCGAAGACCTGCGCCTCCGCGCGTTCGATCGCCTCCAGGTCCGCGCCGGGCAGCAGCATGTCGAGCATCTGGTAGGCCTTGACGACGCGGCTCGAGTCCCGGGTGCCCACCCCGACGACGAGCTCGCGCAGGCTCGCGCGCACCGAGTCGGGGACGCGCGCCATCATCCCGAAGTCCACGAAGGTCAGCCGCCAGGTCGGCGGGGCCTCGGGCTCACCGGGGTCGCCCTCCTCGGCGGTCCCTGGCTCCCGCGGCTGGGCGGGCACCGCGGTGACGAAGAGGTTCCCGGGGTGGGGATCGGCGTGCACGAACCCGTCCTCGAAGATCTGCTTGAGGTAGACCGCGACGAGCCGCTCGGCGACCTCGGTGCGGCTGATCCCCGCTGCCGTGATCGCGGCGTGGTCGCTCAGCTTGATCGCGGACACGTCCTCCAGGGTGAGCACCCGCCCGGCGCTGAGGGACCGCACGACCCGGGGGACGAGCACGCGGGGATCGTCCGCGAGGTTCGCACGGAACAGCTCGGCGTTGTCCGCCTCGTGCGCGTAGTCGATCTCCTGGTACAGGATCGTGGAGAACTCGCGCAGCAGGGCACCGACGTCGGCGTGCGCGCGGATCGGCCGGTACCGCATCAACCACGTGCCCACCCGGCGCAGTGCCGCCAGGTCGGTGTCGACGATGGCGGCGATACCGGGACGTTGCACCTTCAGCACGACGCCGTCGAAGCCCTCGTGCGGGTGGTGGAGCCGGGCGCGGTGCACCTGGCCGAGCGAGGCGGCCGCGAGGGGCACCGGGTCGACGCTCGCGAGGAGCGCGGTGAGCGGCGCGCCGAGGTCGGTCTCGGCGAGCGCCCGGATGTCCTCGAAGTCCTCGGCCGGGACCTCGTCCTGCAGATCGGCGAGGGTCTCGGTCACCTCGCGGGGCAGCACGTCCAGCCGCGAGGACAGGAACTGCCCGACCTTGATCATCACGCCGCCCATGCGGACGGCGAGGGCGCGGAACCTGGTGGCCTCGCGGGTGATCCGGGCGGTTCGCGTGCGATCGGCGGTGGCGCGCAGGCCGATGCGGCGCAGGACGAGCTCCCACAACACGAACCGGGCGATCACACCGGCGAAGAACACCAGGATGTGGAGATAGCGGCCGCGTAGGCGGGGCGAGTGCATCGAGCCTCCTGCTGGGGGCCTCAACCTAACATCGGGCTCCGGGCGGGTCTCGCGGAGCCCGGCGGCCGGCGGCAGGGGGTGGGCAACCGCTCAGCCCAGCGCGCTCCAGCCCGAGCCGTGCGGGTCGACGAGGGCGCGGGGCGCCCCGTCCACGGCGAGCACGAAGCGGTGGCCGGCCTCCGTCCCCGCGGGCAGGCGCTCGGCGACCTCGGGCAGCACCGGCTGCCCCTCGTTGCTGATCCAGGTGGCGTCCAGTCCCTGCACGGCGGTGGTGAAGCGTGCCCGGGCCTCGGCGTCGAGATAAGCCAGGACGGCCGAGTGGAAGACGACCAGCCGAGCGCCGGCCGGAGCCTGCGCCGCGACGTCGGCGAGCCGCTCGTTGAGGTCGCCGGCGACCAGGAGCGGTGGTTCGGCCCGTACCAGGCGCGCGGCCGCTCTCGTCTGCGTCCGACGCGTCTCGTGCCCGGGCCAGATGAGCGCGTCCAGCCAGGCGAGGTCCTCGGCATCGGCCACGTCGAGCGGTGCGAGGTCGATCCCGGCACGCCAGACCACCTCGGGAAGGCGCTCCGGGACGTCGTCGACCCGGTCGAGGGTGCAGTCCAGGACCACCTCGCTGGGCCCGGGCCCCGGGTCCAGCCGCGATGTCCCGCCGGGGTGCGTGTAGCGGTACGAGTAGCGATCGGGGACGAGGCAGAGCCCGGCCGACGCCCCGACCTCGAGCAGGGCCACGGGCCCGGCGATGGAGGCGAGGACAGGGAGCATCGTCGCGCACCGACCCGGCACGTTCGTCTGGGTCCGCCGACGGGCGACGACCGCGGCCACCTCGGCCCACCGTTCACGCAGGAACCTGCGGAGCTCGGCGGGGGAGGCCTCGTCGACGCCGAGGAACCGGGCCGCCCCGAGCACGAGGTTCGGCTGGCGCTTGGCGGGCGGGAGCGTGTCGATGAGGTCGAGCAGCTCGGGGTCCGCGGCGACGCCCGCTGCCCAGTCGGCGTAGAGCGGAGAGGAGTGCCGCGCGTCGCGCTCGGCGAAGGTCGTGTACCACGCAGCGGTGGTCGTCACGGCGTCGAGGGGGTCCACATCGGGAGTCTAGGCAGGCCCCTCGAGCGGGCCGGCGGTCGGGGGCCGGCGCGGGAGGCGGGAGAATCGGGGGGTGCGCACACTCCTGCTCGACCTCGACGGAACCCTGACCGACCCCTTCGAGGGGGTCTCCCGAGCCCTCGACCACGCCATGAGCGGGCTGGGGCTCGCCCCGCTCACCGAGGCTCAGCACCGCTCGTGCATCGGGCCGCCTCTGCCGGACTCCTTCTCGGCCCTCGGCGTCCCGGCCGGTCGGGTGGACGAGGCGATCACCCGGTACCGCGAGTACTTCGCCGACCAGGGGCTGCTCGAGAACCGCATGTACGACGGGATCCCCGAGGCCCTTGCCGAGCTGCGCTCGCGGGGGATCCGGCTGGCCGTGGCGACGTCCAAGCCCGAGCCCTTCGCCGTGCAGGTCATCGAGCACTTCGGTCTGGACGTCCACCTCGACCACGTCTCGGGCTCGACCCTCGACGGCAGGGTCGGCACCAAGGCTGCGGTGATCTCCCTCGCCCTCGACCGCCTCGGCGAGCCGGACCCGAGGGACGTGACGATGGTCGGAGACCGCAGGCATGACGTGCACGGCGCCGCCGAGCACGGGATCCGCTGCCTCGGGGTGCGGTGGGGCTATGCCGAGCCGGGCGAGCTGGAGGGCGCCGGCGCGTACGCCGTCGCCGAGCAGCCGGGCGACCTGGTGACCCTGCTCGGCTGAGCCCCGTGGACGGCCCGGGGCGCGTTTCCGCCCGGTCTCGGTGGCCCGCCCGCGCCGGCCTCGTGCGGCTCAGGACAGGTCGCGGACCAGGCGGACCATGTTCGTGTAGCGCTCCCCGCCCTCCCCGTCGGGGCCCTCCTCGGTCTTGGTGTCGAAGCGGACCGCGCCGGCTCCGTGGAAGTCCAGGCCCTCGCCGTTCACGGCCCGCCCGAACGCGACGTACCAGGCGTAGTAGTAGGGCTCGCCGCTGGTGAAGTTCGCGGAGGTGCTCGTCCAGTAGTAGCCGTAGTCGCTGTCGCCCGCCTCGTTGGTGATCGGGGTCGAGAGGAAGATCTCGTCGATCGCCGCGCCCACGGCGTCCTCGTCGGTGGCCGAGGGCGACCGGGTGTAGTCGACGATGCTCTGCAGCTCCTTGACGTTCGGAAGACGCCAGTCCGAGTAGCCACCCAGCTCGGACTCGTTCGCGTAGGCGAGAGCGTCCGCCCAGTCGAGCTCGACGGCGTCGTCGCTCTGCGCCCACATGAGCCCAGTCGCCTCGTCGGTCACCGTGCCGTCGCCGTTGTCGACGAAGGCGTTCTCCCCGTAGGCGTCACCGCGCACCGCACGGATGTACTTGCCGCCCACCGGTCCGCTCGCCTCTGCGGAGTACGCCTTGATGTGCCCCGTGACGGCGTTGACGCCGAAGGCCGAGTCCTCTCCGCCCTCGACGGTCGTGCCGACGTAGGAGTTGCTCGTCCAGTACTGCTCGTCCTTGGTGACCTCACCGGTGGCCAGGCTGAAGTAGGTCGTGTCGAGATAGGGCCATCCCTCGCTGAAGTCGGCTATCGAGTAGAGCTCCTTGGCGGACGGCATGCGCCAGTCGTCGTACCCGCCCAGCTCGAGCGCGTTGGCGTAGTCGACGGCCTCCTGCCAGGTCATGTCCTGAGCGTCGGGGACCTGCTGCCAGGTCAGCCCGGTGACCTCGTC
>NZ_JBFHHB010000183.1:0-6415 GCF_041597215.1 Actinotalea sp. | reverse complement strand
TACGGCGGCAACCCGGTGTCCTGTGCTGCGGCCCTCGCGACGATCGACCTGTACGAGCGCGCCGACCTCGCCGGGGCCGCGCGTCATATCGAGGACCTCGCCGGAGGCTTCCTCCGCGCGCTCGCCGAGGAGGAGCCCTCGATCGCCGAGGTGCGCGGCCGCGGCGCCATGCTCGCGATCGAGCTGGTCCGGCCAGGAACCCTCGAGCCCGATGCCGGCCTGGCCGGACGCGTCGCGCGGCGGTGCGCGGCGCAGGGCGTGCTGATCCTCACCTGCGGCACCTACGGGAACGTCATCCGGCTGCTCCCTCCCCTCGTGATCGACGACGAGCTGCTGCTCGACGGGCTCGAGGTGCTCGCCGCAGCGCTGCGTGCCGAGCAGTCAGGCGAGGACGGCGCACGATGAGCATCGACAGCACTCGGCTCGCCGAGCTCCACGAGGCAGAGGTCGCGCGGTTCGTCGCCGACCACCCGGCCTGCGCGGCGCTCGCGGAGGCCGGCCGCGCGCACATGCCGCTCGGCGTCCCGATGAGCTGGATGGCCAAGTGGCCCGGCGGCTTCCCCGTGCACGTCGCGCAGGCCACCGGAGCCCACTTCGTGTGCGCGGACGGGCTCGAGCACGTCGACCTGTGCCTCGGGGACACGGGAGCGATGAGCGGTCACTCCCCCGCCGCGACGGTCGCAGCGGTGCGCGAGCAGCTCGGTCAGGGCATCACCACGATGCTGCCGACGGCGGACGCCGCCGTGGTCGCCGCACTGCTCACCGACCGGTTCAGCGGGCCGGGTCCCGCGCGCCTCACCCAGTGGCAGTTCACCCTGACCGCGACCGACGCCAACCGGCACCTGCTGCGCTACGCGCGGATGGTCACCGGCCGGCCCAAGGTCGCCGTGATCGACAAGTGCTACCACGGGAGCGTCGACGAGACCTTCGCGACCCTCGAGGACGGCCGCGTCGTCGAGAGACGCGGCACGATCGGCGCCCCCGTCCCTCCTGAGCTGACGACGGCCGTCGTCCCCTTCAACGACCTGCCGGCGATGGAGCGTGCGCTGGCCACCGGCGAGATCGCTGCCGTGCTGCTCGAGCCGGCGATGACCAACATCGGGATCGTCCTGCCCGACGCCGGCTACCTCCGGGGCCTCGAGGAGAGTGCACGGGCGCACGGCGCCGTGCTCATCATCGACGAGACCCACACGCTGTGCGTCGGCCCGGGCGGGGCCACCGCCGCCTGGGGGCTCGAACCGGACGCGCTCGTCGTCGGCAAGACCATCGGCGGCGGCATCCCCGCGGCAGCATTCGGGATGACCGCCGAGCTCGCCGATCGCGTCGCCGAGATGATCGAGATGGAGGACATCGACGTCGGCGGGGTCGGCGGAACGCTCGCCGGGAACGCGCTGAGCCTCGCCGCGATCCGCGCGACGCTCGGCGAGGTCCTCACCCCCGCAGCGTTCGCCGCGATGGAGGAGCTGGCGGTGGCCTGGACCGATGGCGTCCAGGGGGTCCTGGACGAGACCGGCCTGCCGTGGCACGTGACGCGGCTCGGGGCGCGCGCCGAGTACGCCTTCTCCTCCGCTCCCCCGCACGACGGCGCCGAGGCGGCCGACGCCGACGACTTCCCGCTCCAGCAGTACCTGCACCTGCACGCGCTCAACCGCAGGGTGCTGCTGACCCCGTTCCACAACATGGCGCTGATGAGCCCGGCGACGAGCAGGGCCGACGTCGACGCGCACACGGTCGCCTTCGCCGAGGCGGCCCGGACACTGCGGTAGGCGCGCACCTCACGACGAGGGCGTGCGCTCCTGGAGGCCCCAGGGGGAGCCGTACTCCCCGGCGAGCAGGTCGAGGAAGGGCACAGCGTCGAAGGCCTCCGGACCCTGCACGCCCGACCCCGCCCAGGTCCCGGTGGACAGCAGCTCCAGGGCCACGACGGGGTTGACGGCCGTCTGCCAGACGACGCACTGCGCGCCGTACTCCGCCATCGACCAGGAGTTGTCGACGACGTGGTGCAGGTAGACCTCCCGAGGCGCACCGTCCCGCCCGGTGCCGGTCACCAGCAGACCGGCGCAGGTCGCTCCGCGCATCCGCTCGCCGAGGCCGGCCGGGTCGGGGAGGCAGGCCGCGACGACGTCGCGCGGGCTGACCTGCACGCGCCCCGGCGCCGCAGGGTCGGCCGACCGCACGGTCACGGGTGCCGTGCGGTCCAGGCCGAGGGTGTGCAGGGTGCGCAGCACCGAGATGAACTCCTCACCCAGCCCGTACTTGAAGGTCACCTTCTTCGCGTCCAGGAAGCGCGGCATGAGGAGGACCTCCTCGTGCTCGACGTGCACGCACTCCACCGGTCCGATCCCACCGGGGAAGTCGAAGATCTCCGGCTCGTGGAACGGCGGGACGGTGTACCAGCCGCCCTCGATGCCGCCCGCGGCCTCGGCGCGCTCCCGCTCCCAGATCACCGGCGGGTTGAGGCACTCCTCGATCGTCGTCCAGATCGAGAAGGACGGGGCGAAGATCGCGTTGCCGTCGTCGTCGAGCACCTCGAGGTTCGCACCGTCGCGCGTCCCGAGCTCGTCGATCTCGCTGAACAGGTGGTCGGCGGCGTAGCGGGCGAAGACGTCGGAGAGCCCCGGCTCGACGCCCATGCCGACCAGGGCGAGGCGGCCTGCCGCACGCCAGTCCCCGTCCTCGGCGAACTGCTCGGCGCCGAGGGTGACCCCCGTCCTGGCGTACGGCTCGGTGGGGTGCGGGCTCGACAAGGACATCGCCATGTCGAGGTAGTCGGCACCCGCGGCCAGCGCCCCCCGGAAGACGGGGAGCACGAACCGCGGGTCGACGGCGTTGAGCACATGGGTGATCCCGTGCGCCCGGATCAGGCCGGCGACGGCCTCGGCGTCAGA
This sequence comes from Actinotalea sp., assembly GCF_041597215.1. GTDB lineage: Bacteria > Actinomycetota > Actinomycetes > Actinomycetales > Cellulomonadaceae > Actinotalea. The sequence continues at coordinate 3,527 of NZ_JBFHHB010000183.1, read as the reverse complement.
GGCGTCGACCTGCGCGGCGACGAACCGGCCGGTGGCGAGCGAGGCGGGGTGCGCCTGCACGGCGGCGACCGTGCGCTCGGCTCGGGCGGGGTCCATGTCCGCCACGACGAGCAGCTCGAAGAAGGTCCGGCGGGCCGCTATCCGGGCGACGGCGTCGCCCACCCCACCACTGCCGACGACCAGGATGCGCACGGGTGCTCCGATCTCAGGCGCGGCGCCTGGCCCGCGTCCAGCTGAAGACCTGCGCGCCGACGACGAGCAGGAGAGCGAGGGCGAACATGGCCGAACCGATGACGTTCGCCTGGGGCGGGATGCCGCGCGTCGCCGAGACGTACACGAACTTCGGGAAGGTCGTGAAGTTGCCGGAGTTGAAGTTGGTGATGATGAAGTCGTCGAAGGACAGCGAGAAGGCCAGCAGGGCCGCCGCGGCGATGCCCGGGACGAGGAGCGGGAAGGTCACCCTCCAGAAGGCGGCGAACGGCGAGGCGTACAGGTCGGCAGCGGCCTCCTCCAGTCGTGGGTCGAGGCTCGCGACCCGAGCCTTGACGGTGACCACGACGAAGCTGATGCAGAACATCACGTGCGCGACGACCACCGTCCAGAACCCGGGGTTGATCCGCAGGCTGAGGAACTGGGCGAGCAGGGCGGCACCGAGCACGACCTCGGGGGTGGACATCGGCAGGAAGACCATGAGGTTCGCCAGTGCGCGGCCCCGGAAGCGGTAGCGCACGAGCGCGACGGCCAGCAGCGTGCCCAGCACGGTCGAGACGGCGGTGGCGATCAGGCCGACCTGGAGCGAGTTCACGAAGGCCTCGCACACCCGGGGCGCCCCGCAGGGGTTGGCCCAGTTGTCCCAGGTGAAGCCGCGCCAGAGGATGTTCGACCGACCGGCGTCGTTGAACGAGAACGCGACCGTGTAGGCGATCGGCACGAGCAGGTAGAGGAAGGCAAGGCCCGCGAACACGGGGACGATGATCTCCCCGAGGCGACGTCGGCGCCGGCGCGGTGCGAGGACGGTCCCGCTCACAGCAGGTCCTCCGTCCCCGAGCGGCGTACGTACGCCGAGACGAGCGCGAGGATCGCGATCATGAGGATCACCGACAGCGCTGCCGCCGTCGGGTAGTCGCTCACCTTGAAGAACCGCGAGTCGATGACCTGACCGATCATCGTCGTGTTGTTGTTGCCCAGGAGCACCGAGTTCACGAAGTCACCGGAGGCAGGGATGAACGTGAGCAGGGTTCCCGAGACCACACCGGGCATCGAGAGCGGAAGGGTCACCTTGCGGAAGGTCGTCGGCCCGTTGGCGTAGAGGTCGGCCCCTGCCTCGACGAGGCGTGGGTCGAGCCGCTCGAGGCTGGCGTAGATCGGCAGGGTCATGAACGGCAGGAAGTTGTACGTCAGGCCGGCGACGACGGCGAAACCGGTCGCGGTGAGCCGGCCGTCCGACGGCAGGATCGCCACGGCTCTGAGCACCGCGACGACGACGCCCTCGTCGGCGAGGATCTGCTTCCACGCGATGGTCCGCAGGATGAAGCTCGTGAAGAACGGGGCGATCACCAGGACGAGGAGCATCCCCTGGAGGAAGGTCCTCCCGCGGGCCCGCACGGCGATCACGTAGGCGATCGGGTACCCGATGAGCAGGGCGGCGATCGTCGCGACGAGGGCGAAGAAGAAGGAGCGGAGCATCTGCGGCCAGTAGGTCTCCAGGGCCGCGACGTAGTTCTGCCAGGCGAACGCCGGCTGGAACTGCCCGACGTCGCCGCCGGGTACCGGGATGTACAGCGAGGTCACCAGCAGCGCGAACACCGGGACGACGAAGAACAGCGCGAGGTAGCCGAGGCCCGGGGCGAGCAGCAGGTACGCCGGACCGCGCGCGGCACGGCTGGGAGTCGCGACGACCTTCGAGGTGGCTGCGCCGAGGCCGGCCATCATGCTCATGGCTCAGTCCTCCTCGTCGAGCGCCCCGGCGGACACGTCCTGGTCGCCGTCGAGCCCGAAGGTGTGCCGGATCGCCCAGGCGAGGTGCACCGACTCCCCGGGAGCCGCGCCCTTGCCGCCGAAGATGTTCTGCACGAAGACCCCGAGCGTGCCGAGTCCTGGCACCTCGACCTGGTACTGCGTGCTGACCCCGCTGAACGACACGTCGGTGATGCGGCCGGGGCCCACCACGTTGGCGTCGTCCGGCACGTCCTCGCCCTCGCGGACGAGGTGGAGCTTCTCCGGGCGGACGCCGACGAACACCTCGCCGGTGGTGCTGACCGCCCTGGCGGTGGGTACGCGCAGCCGCCGGCCGGCCACCTCCACCCCGAGGGTGCTCGGTCCGGCGTCGAGCACGGTGCCGCGCAGGAGGTTGGACTGGCCGAGGAAGTTCGCGACGAAGGCGGTCTGCGGAAGCTCGTACAGGTCGGCGGGCGCACCCATCTGCTCGATCCGTCCGGCGTTCATCACGGCGACCGTGTCGGCCATGGTCATGGCCTCCTCCTGGTCGTGCGTGACGTGCACGAAGGTCAGCCCGACCTCCTCCTGGATCTTCTTCAGCTCGACCTGCATCTGGCGCCGCAGCTTGAGGTCGAGGGCACCGAGCGGCTCGTCGAGCAGAAGCACCGCAGGGTTGTTGACGATCGCCCTGGCGAGCGCGACGCGCTGCTGCTGGCCGCCCGAGAGCTGGGCCGGCCGCCGCTCGGCGAGGTGCCGCAGCTCCACGAGCTCCAGCGCCTCGCCCGCGAGCCGCAGCGCATCGGCCGTCCGGCGCCGCTTGAGGCCGAAGGCCACGTTCTCCAGCACGGTCAGGTGCGGGAAGAGCGCGTAGGACTGGAAGACGGTGTTGACCGGGCGCTGGTACGCCCGGGTGTCCGTCACGTCCTTGCCACCGATCGAGATGCTCCCGCTCGTAGGGTGCTCCAGACCGGCCACCATCCGCAGGGTCGTCGTCTTGCCGCACCCGGAGGGACCGAGCAGGGCGAAGAACGATCCCGAGGGAATCGTGAGGCTGAGGTCATCGACGGCCGTGAAGGCCCCGAACTGCTTGGTGATGCGAGTGAGGACGAGGTCCGCACCTGCCGGATCGGTGACCTCGGACATCAGTTCCCGATCACCGCCTGGAAGGCCTCGTTGTAGCGGGTCTCCTCCTCGGGGGTCAGGGCACGGAAGACCCGCGACTGCGCGAGGGTGGACTCGTCGGGGAAGATCAGCTGGTCGTCGACCAGCTCGGGGTCGATCGCGGCCATCTCCTCCTTCGCACCCTCGACCGGGCAGATGTAGTTGACGTAGGCGGCGACCTCGGCGGCGACGGCAGGGTCGTAGTAGTAGTTGATCAGCTCTTCTGCGTTCTTCTTGTGCGTCGCCCCGATCGGGATCATCAGGTTGTCGCTCCAGAGGGTGCCGCCGGCCTCGGGAAGGGCGAACTCCCAGCCGTCGCCGTTCTCGAAGTTGAGGACGGTGATGTCCCCGGACCACCCGATCACGGCGAGCGCGTCCCCGCTGATGAGGTCCTCCGCGTAGGAGTTGCCCTTGACCTGGCGGATGTG
>NZ_JBFHHB010000182.1:0-6460 GCF_041597215.1 Actinotalea sp. | reverse complement strand
TCCAGGCCCGGCGTGGTCCCGGCGACCAGGCCGATCGAGGCCGTCGGGGCGATCGCCATCAGCGTCGCGTTCCGGATCCCGCCGGCGACCTTGGTGCGCAGCGCATCCCAGTCCATCCGGGTGGTGCGGTCGACCTGCACGGGCACGCCACGGTCGGCCTCCAGTCGCGCGATCGTGTCGATCGGCACGAGGCCCTTGGACCAGCCGGAGCCCTCGAAGGCCGGGTAGGCACCACGCTCGCGGGCCAGGTCGGCGCTGGCGTCGATCGCGTGGAAGCTGACGAACTCCGTGATCCGGTCGATCAGCTCGTAGGACTCCTGCGACTCGTACGCCAGGCCCAGCCGCTCGGTCACGTCGGTGAAGCCCATCAGCCCGAGACCGACGGCGCGGTGCGTGGAGTTGGCGTGCTGCGCCTGCGGCACGGAGGAGATGGTGATGTCGACGAGGTTGTCGAGCTGGCGGACCGCCGTGCGGGTGGTGGCCGCAAGGCGCTCCCAGTCGATCTGGCCGTCGACCAGGTGTGTCGAGAGGTTCACCGAGGCGAGGTTGCACACCGCGATCGAGTCGCGGTCCTGCGGGAGGCAGATCTCCGTGCACAGGTTGGACAGGTGGATCGTGCCGGCGTTGTCGTTCAGCGCGCGGGAGTTGATCGTGTCCTTCCAGGTCAGCCACGGGTGGGAGGTCGCCTGGAGGGACAGCAGGATCGCCGTGTACTGCTCGCGGGCCTTCATCCGGCGGTGTCGCGGCAGTCGACCGGCGCGCGCCTCGGCGACGTAGTGCGCATACCGCTCGGAGAACTCCCGCCCGACGAGCTCGACCAGGTCGGGGGTGTCGGCCGGGTCGAAGAGGTACCAGTCCTCGTCGGCGGCGACGCGCTTCATGAACTCGTCGGAGATCCACACGGCGGTGTTGGCGGTGCGCGTGCGGCGGTACGGGTCGCCGGAGCTCTGCCGCAGGTCGAGGAACTGCGCGAAGTCCAGGTGCCAGTTCTCCATGTAGAAGCACAACGCACCGAACTTCTTGCCCCCACGGGACACCGCTCGCAGCGTCGAGTCGATCGTGTGCATGAAGGGGATCGGGCCGGTCGACGTCGTGTTGTTCGAGGCGATCGTCGAGCCCTCGCTGCGCAGCTTGGTCACCGAGAGGCCGATCCCGCCGGTGCCCTTGGTCAACCACATGACGTCCCGGATGGAGGTCGCGATGTGCTCGATGTCGTCGTCCATCTGCATGACGAAGCAGTTGGACAGCTGCGGGTAGCGGGTGCCCGCGTTGACCAGCGTGGAACCGGCCGGCAGGTAGTCGAGGCGCGCGATGGTCCGGTAGATCTCGACGGCGGCGGCGGTCGGGTCCGCCTCGTTGAGGCACAGGCCCATGGCGACGCGCATCCAGAAGTACTGCGGGACCTCCAGCGGGGCGCCGTCGCGCCCCGTGATCATGTAGCGGTTCCGCATGGTGACCGTGCCGATGTACCGCAACCGCTCGTCGTGGTGGTGGTCGAGCGCCGCCGCGAGCGCGTCGAGGTCGAACAACGCGACGAGCCGCGGGTCGAGGATCCCCTCCTCGACGGCCTCGCGGACGTAGCCGGGGAAGCGCGCCTGGTGCAGCAGCGCGAGCTCGAGGTCCGTCTCGAAGTCACCGAGCACCCGCTTGTAGATCACCTTGCGCAGCAGCCGGGCCGCGATCGTGTCGAAGTCCGGGTCCTCCTTGACGTTCTGCACCGCCACGCCGATGGCCGCCTCGTCGAGCTGCTCGGTGGTGATGCCGTCGAAGAGCGTGATGGCGAGCTCGCTGGCCACCTGGGTGACCTTGGCGATGGCGTCCGGGAGCCCGGCGGCGGCCCGCTCGATCGCTCGGTTGATGCGGTCGGCGTCGTAGGGCTCGCGGCTCCCGTCGCGCTTGGTCACCCGCACTCCTGACCGGGCGGGCGGGAGGTCACGGGCAGCGGAGGGGCCCGCCTCCCGGAGGCGGTCGTCGGTCACGGTCATCGAGTGCTCCTGTCGTCACGAAGTGTCGATCACCCCGCAGGCGGGCATGACGGAGAGCGCCACGGCGGGTGTCCGCCGAGGCGCTCCCGGCTGAGTCCGGTGCGAGAAGCCCCGACAGTAAGACACCACATATGGGGCCTCGCAGCGCGACACGCCACTAGATGTGGGAAGTCGATCGAGCTTCGGCGTGTCGTCAGCGACACGCCGCGAGTTTCCCCTGCCGCCACGCACGGCCGAGGACCTCGGTCCCATCCGCGCCGGCGGCGAGCGCCTAGAACTGGCACATCTTGCGGCATCGAGCCGCGACCACCACTAGATGTAGTCACCTGGGGAGAACCGCCGTGTCCGTGTCCGACCTGCCCGATCCGTCCCCCTCCACCGGCGCCCCGATCGGCGTCCTGACCCGCTCGGGCGCGACCCAGCCCTTCGACGCGAGCCGGATCGGCTCGGCCGTCCGCCGCGCCGGCGCCGCCACCGGGGAGCTCGACGCCGACGCCGCTGCGGCGATCGCGGACGAGGTGGTGCGCGGACTGGTGGCCGAGGGGGTCGCCTACCCGCAGGTCGAGCACATCCAGGACGCCGTCGAGCTGGCGCTGCTCACGGCCGGGCACACCACGACGGCCAGGGCGTACATCTCCTACCGCGACGCCCACGAGCGGCTGCGTGCCGACGCCCGCACCGTCGTGGAGGTGGGCGCCTCGATCAACGAGTACCTGGACCGTTCCGACTGGCGCGTCAACGCGAACGCGAACCAGGGCTACTCCCTCGGCGGGCTGATCCTCAACACCTCGGGCAAGGTCACCGCCAACTACTGGCTCTCGCACGTCTACCCGCCGGAGGTCGGCCAGGCGCACCGCAACGGCGACGTGCACATCCACGACCTCGACATGCTCTCCGGCTACTGCGCCGGGTGGTCGCTGCGCACCCTGCTCACCGAGGGCCTCAACGGGGTGCCCGGAAAGGTCGAGGCCCGCCCCCCGCGCCACCTGGGCTCGGCGATCGGGCAGATCGTCAACTTCCTCGGCACGATGCAGAACGAGTGGGCAGGAGCGCAGGCCTTCAGCTCCTTCGACACCTACATGGCGCCCTTCGTCCGCGTCGACGCGCTGGAGTACGACGACGTCCTCCAGGCGATCCAGGAGCTCGTCTACAACCTCAACGTCCCGTCCCGCTGGGGCACCCAGACGCCGTTCACCAACCTCACCTTCGACTGGACCTGCCCCGAGGACCTGCGCGAGCAGGTGCCCGTCATCGGCGGGGAGGCCGTGGACTTCACCTACGGCGACCTGCAGGTCGAGATGGACATGATCAACCGCGCGTACATCGAGGTGATGACCGCGGGAGACGCGAGCGGACGGGTCTTCACCTTCCCGATCCCGACCTACAACATCACGCACGACTTCCCGTGGGAGTCGGAGAACGCCGAGCGCCTCTTCGAGATGACGGCCAAGTACGGGCTCCCGTACTTCCAGAACTTCCTCAACTCCGAGCTCGAGCCGAACCAGATCCGTTCCATGTGCTGCCGGCTCCAGCTCGACCTGCGCGAGCTCCTCAAGCGAGGCAACGGTCTGTTCGGCTCGGCCGAGCAGACCGGGTCCCTCGGCGTCGTGACGATCAACTGCGCACGTCTCGGCTACCTGCACCGCGGCGACACGGCCGGCCTGTACGCCGCGCTCGATCGGCTCCTCGGCCTGGCGCGCGACTCCCTGGAGATCAAGCGCACCGTCATCCAGCGGTACATCGACGAGGGCCTGTTCCCGTACACCAAGCGCTACCTCGGCACCCTGCGCAACCACTTCTCGACGATCGGCGTGAACGGCATCAACGAGATGGTCCGCAACCTCACGGCCGACGCCCTCGACCTGACGAGCGCTGACGGCCGCGCGATCGCCGTCGACCTGCTCGACCACGTCCGCGCCCGGATGGTGGAGTTCCAGGAGGAGACCGGACACCTGTACAACCTCGAGGCCACTCCCGCCGAGGGCACGACCTACCGCTTCGCGAAGGAGGACCTCAAGCGCTTCCCCGAGATCCTCACGGCCGGTCCGGCGTCGAACCCGTACTACACGAACTCCTCCCAGCTCCCGGTCGGCTGGACCGACGACCCCTTCGAGGCGCTCGAGCTCCAGGACGAGCTCCAGACGAAGTACACCGGCGGCACGGTCCTGCACCTGTACATGGCCGAGCGCGTCACCTCCGCCGCGGCCTGCCGCGAGCTGGTCAGGCGCTCCCTCTCGCGCTTCCGTCTGCCCTACATCACCGTGACGCCGACCTTCTCGATCTGCCCGACGCACGGGTACCTCGCGGGCGAGCAGCCCACCTGCGAGCGTTGCGCGCAGGAGAACCCGGGGGCGGAGCCGGTCGCCTGCGAGGTGTGGACCCGCGTGATGGGCTACCACCGGCCGGTGAGCTCCTTCAACATCGGGAAGAAGGGCGAGCACGCCGAGCGCACGCCCTTCCTCGAGGGCTCGGCCGTCCTCGTATGAGAAGCCCCGCCCACGTGAGGAGCCCCGCCCGCGCCGAGGCGCTCCAGATCGCCGGCCTGGTCCCGCTCTCGACCTGCGACTGGCCGGGGCGGATCGTCGCGACCGCCTTCCTCCAGGGCTGCCCGTGGAGCTGCACCTACTGCCACAACCCCGGGCTGCTGGACAGCCGCACCCCGGGAACGGTCCCGTGGTCGGCGGTGACGGACCTGCTCGCGCGACGCACCGGGCTGCTCGACGGCGTGGTCTTCTCCGGCGGGGAGCCCACCCGCCAGGCCGCCCTGCTCCCGGCGGTACGCACGGTCCGCGAGCTCGGTTTCGGCGTGGGTCTGCACACCGCCGGCGCGTACCCGCGCCTTCTGCGGGCCGTCCTCCCGTGGGTGGACTGGGTCGGTCTCGACCTCAAGGCCTCGGCTCCCCGCTACCCGGCGATCACCGGCGTCGCGGGCAGCGGGGCCGCGGCCTGGGCCTGCCTGGACGCCGTCCTGGAGGCCGGGGTCGCGGTGCAGGTGCGCACCACCGTCGACCCGACGGTGCACGGGACTGCCGAGGTCGAGGAATTGCAGCAGGAGCTCGCAGGACGGGGCGTCACCGATCATGTCCTGCAGACGGTCAGGACCGTCGGCGTCCGTCCGGAATATGCGACCAGGCTCGCGCAGCACGCCATTCTTTCTGCCTCCGGCTGAGGTCGGCCCGATCTCGCAGCGCCTGCCGAGCCGGGGTCGGGTGCGACGGCCCACCGGGCTCCGGCGGGCCGTCGACCAGGGCCCGCGACCCGCGCCCGGAGCCGCCTGGAGGGTCCCGGGCAACCCGTCGGAGGCTGCCAGGACCACACCAGGTGTCGAACGTGTGAATTCTCGGGATCGGGCCGGAGGTCCCAGGAGATCTGTGCTCTGACCTGTGACGATGGTGCGGTAGGCCAGTCCCCCACACCGAAGTGAGATTGTGATGCAGACGCTCGAGATCACCCCCGAGCTCGTCGTGCTCGACCAGATCGACATGGAGCTCGCGCACCTGACCGGCGCGCCCGACGACCTCCCCCCGTTCTGGGACTGACCCTCCTCTCACCCCGACCGACCCCGCTCCGCGGGGCCGGAACCCGCGTCAGCACGCCCTGCGGCGAAATGCGGGCTTGACCAACACTTGGTGAGCATTTGGCATTAATGAGAAATGCCACAGACCTGAATGCGAAATTGACGACTCTGTCCGCATCCTGAGCAGGCCATCCGAAGGTCCTATCGCCTCCCGCTCTACTGGACGTAACGTCGGGGTCAAGTCGGCTTCCGCGTCCTGGCGGAGGCCCACACAACTCCGCACCGCCGCGAGGAGCGCTACGTGTCGATCGATGTGCACCCGGTACTTGCCGACCTCAACCTGCCGCCCGCCGTGCGGGCCGCCCTGGACGCCTGCCCGGACGTGATCGTCCCCTCGAGCCGCCAGGAGCTCTACGAGCTCTGCCTCGGCCGTGAGGGCGGGTCCGTCTTCGACGTCGAGTACGACGTGAACGGCACCCCGTTCAAGGAGGCCGACGTCGTCCTGTGCAAGAACGGCATCGCCGTCAACTACACAGAGGACTACATGCGCCGGCGCGACCCGGACTGCATGCGCATCGCCGACGACCTGCCCACGAACAAGCCGCGCTACCGCGACGTCTTCGACGAGGAGTTCGCGCCGACCAAGGCCGAGACGCTCACCTGGCTGAGCGAGCAGTCGCTCATCGTCGTGCCCTTCAAGGCCGGCGGCCTGCACTACGGGTACCCCTCGATCGGGATCATCCCGGCCAACGCCGCGTTCTTCGCGCTCGCCCTGGTGGACCTGCAGGGCTGGGTGACCTTCGACGAGCTCGGCACCTTCACCCCGCGGTCGATCCTCTACGTCGCGCCGCCCTTCCGGCACACGCACTTCGGCGGGAAGCAGGTCGTCGTGCACGACCGCAGCGACACGCTGCACGAGGTCTTCGCCTACAACCTGTACCCGGGACCGAGCGCCAAG
>NZ_JBFHHB010000181.1:0-6469 GCF_041597215.1 Actinotalea sp. | reverse complement strand
GGACGGAGGTCTGGATGCCGATCGGGGACCAGGACACCGGGGGCGTCGCCGGCGGGACGGCGACGGGCGCGGACTCCGTGCCCGCTGCGACGGCCGGCACCGCCGTGGTGGGCGCCTCGCTCTCGGCCGGTGGCTCGTCCACCTGCCAGACCGAGCGTCGACGGGGCACCCCGCCTCGATCCTGGGGGACGACCGGCAGCGCGGCCGTCGGCTCCTGCGTGCCCGTTCCGGTGTCCGCGGCGCCTGCGGGGTCCTCGGCCTCAGGCTCACCCGTGGCCGCGGGAGCAGCGGTCGTCCCGGAGCCCGTCGGCCCCTCCCACCGGACGTCGTCCTCCTCCGGCTCCTCGACGATCGCGGCGGGCAGCTCATGGTGCAGCGACCAGCGGATCTCGTCGCCCCAGCCGGCCTCACCCGTCGCGGCCCCCTCCTCGGAGGTGGGCGTCTCCTCCGCGGCGGTGGTCGCCCGCAACCGCAGCTCTCGACGGGTCAGCGGACGTCCGGTGCTGTCGGGCTCGCGCTCGTCCACGGGTGTCCTCCTGCTGGTCCTGCGTCGGGCCGGACGCACGAGTCCCTGCCCGGTGCGCTCCGGTGCATGGTGACACCCTGCCGCAGGAACGGGTCCGGTGTCCGGCGCGCGCGCAGGACACCGGACCCTGGTCCGACGAGCGACGCGGGTTCGCCCTCCGCGACCCGCCCCTCGTCGTGCTCAGCCGGCCGCTGTGAAGTCCAGGGCGGACTCGCTCACGGCGACCACGCTCCAGACCGAGCCGTCGGAGCCGGTGAGCTCGTAGCTCGGCAGCAGGACGACGGACCCGTCGTGCTGCCAGGTCAGCGCGAGACCTAGCCGTGCGGAGGTGATCTGCACCGTCGAGACCGGCCACGCGAAGGACTGCCCGGCCTGCGGGACCGGCGGCAGGGTGGGGTCGGACGACGGCCAGGGCTCCGGCGCGATCTCCGTCGCGACGCCCTCGTCGACCGTCCGCTCAGCCATCATCGGGTAGCCGCCGGTCACCCCGAACCTCGGGTCGCCGAGCCGGGCAACGGCCTCGGCGGGGCTGATGACCTCGTACTCCCCGAGGGGGACCAGCGCTGCCGTCGACCCGTACAGCGAGGCGAGCCCCGCGCCGGTCATCGAGGCCGACCAGGTGAGCCCGGTGCGCTGCCCGTCGACCACCTGGTACGCGCTGGCGTAGGCGCGCTGCGGGTCGCCGTAGTCCTCGACGACCACCTCGTAGCCCGACACGTCGATGCCCAGCGCGACGAGCACCTCGCGCAGCTGCGACGCGACGGCGTCCCCTGCCGGCGCGGGGCCGAGGTCCTGCTCGGTGCACGAGGGCTCACCCGGCGCGACGCTCGTGGTGCCCTCGTCCGCCGAGGGCTCCACCTCCGGGGCCTCCTCGTAGACGACCTCACCGCACCACCACGGGTCCTTCGTCGGGTCGTAGAAGGACAGGGTCCCCTGACCGTCCGGCGAGAGCGTGAGCATCGGCCCGGTCCCGTCGTTCGACCCGATCTGCCAGCTGCCGTAGACGAGCTCGGGGGTGCCCTCGAGCCCGAGCACCGAGGCCGCGGCCACCGCGGCGTCCTGGCTGAAGCCCACCGAGGGGTCCAGGCCCCACGCCTGGGCGCTGCCGCCATCGGTCGAGAGCCCGGAGGAGGTGAAGACCACCCGGCCCCACCATCCGCCGAAGCTCGACCGGGCCTCGTCCTGGCTCGTGCCCATCCCCGCGAGACCGCCCGCCGCGGCCCCGGCCTCGACACCCGCGGGGCCCTCGGAGACGCCCGCGGGGCCGCCCAGCTGGATCGCGGGGGCAGCGCTCTCCTCGGGGCTCGCCCCGACGGCGTAGCCGCCGGCGAAGGCGCCAGAGCCCACGACGACGACAGCGGCGGCTGCGGCGGCCGCCCGTGCGGGCCAGCCGAAACGGGAGCGGCGGCGCGCCGCGAGGTCGTCCCTGACGCCGAGCGGATCGGCGTCCGCTGCGGCGCGTGCGGAGACGGCGGCGCGGAGCGCGTCCATGTCGGGGCTCGCGGTCGCGGCGGGGTCGGCGGCGCGCAGGCGATCGAGATAGGCGTTCTCTGCGGCCGTGGCGGCGGGGTCGGTGGGGGGCTGCGTGCTCATGGTGACCTCCTGTGGTCGTTCACCCCGTCTGTGTCAGCGGGAGCCGTCCGCTTGCACGGCATCGCTCTCCGACCACACCGCGCGGAGCCTGGCCCGGGCGCGGGAGAGCGCGGCATCGGCACCGCCCCTGCTGATCCCCAGCACGGCGGCGAGTCCGTCACCGTCGAGACCCTCCCAGGCGTGCAGGAGCAGGATGTGCCGGTCGCGCGGGCTCAGCGCCGCGAGCACGCTGCGCACCTCGTCGTCGTTCAGGGCGAGGTCGGCCGGGTCGACCTCGTCGGCCTCGTCCGGGACGCGCTCGACCGGCACAGGCCGCCCCTTGCGGTGGTGGTTGGCCAGGACGAACGACGCCGTCCGGTACAGCCACGGCAGCTCGGCCCCTTCCGGGACGTCCTGACGGCGACGCCAGGCGACCAGCATGACGTCGGCCGTGAGGTCCTGGGCGTCCGAGGGAGCGCACCGCCGGCGGACGTAGCGGTGCACGGCCTGCGCATGAGCGCGAAAGAGCTCGTCGAACCACGCGTCGTCCCGCACCTGCACTCCCACCCTCGACCGACTGGTGCCCCCTGCACCTCGTCTGTGTCGTGACGAGCACCAGACTTGCACGGACGCTCGAACTCGCATCCGGGCGCCTGGGCGCGAGGTCCGGTGTGGCGACCGGGGGCGGTGGGAGGACGCGGCACCCCGACCCGGACCGGGGCGCCAGGCCGTCGATCGCGCCCGACGGGCGGACCGCGAGGCCCCGGAGCCCGCCGCTGACTAGGCTCGCTCCTCGTGAAGCCGTTCCTGCTCCTGGCCACCCGGCCGGAGGACGAGACCGCGGACCTGGAGTACGCGGCCTTCCGCCGCTTCGCCGGCCTGAGCCGTACCGAGCTGCTCCGGATCCGGCTCGACGCCGGCCCGCTCCCCCGTCTCGACCTCGACGAGTTCTCCGGGGTGATCGTCGGGGGCAGCCCGTTCAACGCCTCCGACCCGGACGAGGAGAAGTCGGGCGTCCAGCTCCGCGTCGAGCGCGAGCTCGCCGGCCTCCTCGACGAGATCGTCGACCGCGACCTCCCGTTCCTCGGCGCCTGCTACGGCGTGGGCACGCTCGGGGTGCACCAGGGCGGTGTGATCGACCGGACCTACGGCGAACCGGTGGGCGCGGTGCCGGTCTCGTTGACCGAGGAGGGGCGCGCTGACCCGCTCTTCGCGGACCTGCCCGACCTCTTCTCCGCGTTCGTCGGCCACAAGGAGGCCGTGCACACCCTTCCGTCGCACGCCGTCGTCCTGGCCAGCTCCCCCGCCTGCCCCGTGCAGGCGTTCCGGATCCGGGAGAACCTCTACGCGACGCAGTTCCATCCCGAGCTGGACGTGCCGGGGATCGTCGAGCGGGTGCAGACCTATCGGCACTCGGGGTACTTCGCCCCGGACGAGCTCGAGTCCGTCATCGTGAGGGTGCAGCAGTCGGTCGTGGACGCGCCCGGCCGCCTGCTGGCTGCCTTCGCCCGCCGCTACGCCCGCTGAGCGGGCACGGGGCAGAGGCATCCTGACCGGCAGTCACGACCGCTGCGACCATTTCGACCAAGGTCTTTACGGTGTCATGGGGCGCCACTAGGGTGCGACGAGCGCGGCCGTCCGGTCCCGACGCACCACCCGCTCGACCTCGCAGCCCAGGCACCTCGTGCCCCTCCCTCCCGGGAAGAGAGCGAAATGACCCGTCGCGTCCTGGCCGCCGTCACCTGCGCGGTCCTCAGCCTGCCCCTCGTCGCGCCGATCGCCACGGCCGGCCCCTCGTCGCCACCCGCCGACGGCCCAGGCCTGACGATCCAGCGCGGAACGGGCCTCGCGGCTCCCGCGGACGCGGCGGCGCGGCTCGGCGCAGCACTGGCCACCGCCAGCGGCCCGGTCACCGCCTTCGTCCAGCTCGACTCCCCGTCAGGCGTCGAAACAGCGGAGGCGGGAGGCGATGCCGCCGCCGTCGAGGCCGCGGCCGAGGAGGTCGAGGCCCTGGCCGAGGAGGTCCTGCCGGACGGGGCGACGAGCCGCGCGGCGGCCGCTGCCCCCGAGACCGTCAGCGTGACCTCGGACCTCGTCGCGGGGATGGTGGTGACCGGGGACGCGGGCAGCATCCGCGCCCTGGCGGACGACCCGAACGTGGTCGGGGTGCACCTGATGACCCCGAAGACGGCACTGAACAAGGGGACCGACGCGTTCACCGGGGCCCTTGCGGCGTGGGAGGCCAGCGGGCAGACCGGCGAGGGCGTGCGGATCGGCGTGATCGACACCGGGCTGGACTACACGCACGCGGACTTCGGAGGGCCCGGGACGCCCGAGGCCTACGCGCAGGCCTACGGCACCGACGGTTCCGACCCGGTGCCCACCGGGCTCTACGACCCTGCCAAGTACCTCGGTGGCTGGGACTTCGCCGGCCCCACCTACGACGCGGGCTCGAGCTCGCCCTCGGCCCGGGTCCCGAACCCCGACGCGAACCCGATCGACGGCGCCGACGGCACCAGCGGCCACGGCACGCATGTCGCCGGTACCGCCGCGGGCTACGGGGTCCAGGCCGACGGCACCACGTTCAGGGGCAGCTACGCGGCCCTGACCGACGTGTCGGACTGGCGGATCGGGCCCGGGTCAGCGCCCGGCGCCGGGATCTACGCGCTCAAGGTCTTCGGCGACGGCGAGGGCAGCACGAACCTCACGATCGACGCACTCGAGTGGGCTGCCGACCCGGACGGGGACGGCGACTACAGCGACCACCTCGACGTGCTGAACCTCTCGCTCGGCTCGGACGGCTCCCCCGCCGACGACCCCGAGAACCTCTTCATCGACGAGCTGAGCGCGCTCGGGGTGGTCTCGGTCATCGCCTCCGGGAACGCCGGGGACCTCACCGACATCGGGGGCACGCCCGGGAACGCCACGAGCGCCCTGACCGTGGCGAACTCCGTCGGCGACGCGCAGACCGTCGACGCCGTGGAGGTGACCGGTGCGGGCGACGCAAGCCTGCTCGGTCTGCACGCCGCGCAGAACACGATCAACTACACCGGCGAGGACGTGACCGCCCCCGTCGTCTTCCTCGGCGCGACCGTCGACGGCTGCACGCCGTTGACCGACCAGGCCGACCAGATCGCCGGGAGGATCGTCTGGCTCTTCTGGGACGACGACGCCGCGACGCGAGCCTGCGGCAGCACCGCCCAGTGGAACAACGCCGCGGCGGCCGGGGCGGTCGGCGCGATCGTCGGGACCACCGACCCGGTCTTCAGCTACGGGCTGTCGGGGAGCGACCTCATCCCCGGGGCGATGCTCACGGCCGACGCGACCACGGCCCTGATGCCCGAGATCCAGGCCGGCACCCTCACGGTGCACCTCGGCCCGTCCCTGGCGAACGCCTCGTTCATCTCGATCGAGGGCCTTGCCGACACGCTGAACGCGGGCTCCTCCCGCGGGGTCCACGGCTCGCTCGGGATCGTCAAGCCCGATGTCGCCGCACCCGGGACGGGGATCTCCTCCGCCTCGTCCGGCTCGGGGAGCGACCGGTCGACCAAGTCGGGCACCTCGATGTCCACCCCGCACGTGGCGGGGATCGCGGCCCTGGTCCGTGCGGCCCACCCCGAGTGGGATGCCCAGCAGGTCAAGACGAACGTGATGAACACGGCGATCCACGACGTCCGCTCCTCCGCCGACCAGGCGAGCCCCGTCTACGGACCCGAACGGGTCGGCTCAGGTCGTGTCGACGCCCTCGCCGCGACGAGCAACTCCGTGCTCGCCGCCTCGACCGACGACCCGGCACTCGTCTCGGTCACGTTCGGGATCGTGCCCGTCGGCGCGACGACCGTGGTCCAGAAGAAGACCGTGACCGTCACCAACACCGGGACGAGTGCCGCGCGGTTGACCACCTCCTTCGCGCAGTCGACATCGTCCGGCGGGGCCACGATCTCCGTCTCGCCGTCGTCGATCACCGTCCCGCCCGGGAAGTCACGCACGGTGACCCTCACGCTGCGCGCCGACCCGAGCACGCTCGCCAAGGAGATCGACCCGACCTCCGAGTCCGCCTACTTCGGCGGCGGCGTCCCGCGCGAGTTCGTCTCGTCGGTCTCCGGCCGGCTCGTCCTCACCGCTCCGGACGGCAGCACGCTGCGCGTCCCGGTCCACGCCGCGCCGAAGCTGGTCAGCGAGATGTCGGCGGACCCTGTCGCCCTCGGGCCAGGTGAGTCCACCGGGACACTGAGCCTGAGCGGCCGAGGAGTGAGCTCCGGCGGGTGGACCTCCCTCGTCGCACCGTTCGACCTGGTGGCCACGAGTCCTCGGCTCGACGACTCCGCCGCGACCGGCGCCTCGCCGTCGGTGATCGCCTCCGGCGACCTG
>NZ_JBFHHB010000180.1:0-6498 GCF_041597215.1 Actinotalea sp. | reverse complement strand
TCGCCGAGCGGGCCGACGATGAGCAGACCGAGGCCGACCACCAGGGCGAACAGCCCGACACCCGGTACCAGTGCGCGCCGCCACAGGTCGTGCCACGCCTCTGCGACGGTGGGGCGCGTCGGATCTGCCGCGTACCTGTCGAGTCGTCCCCGGGAGTGACGAGCGCCCCCGGGTGTCGGATGGGGGCCGGTGGTCTCGAGGTTCATCGCGACTCCTGGGACGGGTGGACGACGGGACGTGAGCCGGGGCCTTCGCGGGGCGCGGAGAGGAAGCCGATCGCCGAACCCGCGACCAGGGCAGTGGAGAGCAGCACACCGCCGAGGACATCGGAGGGGTAGTGCACCCCGAGCAGTACCCGGTCCGCACCGGTCACGAGGACGAGCACCAGGCCCGCGGACACCGCCAGCGACCGGCCGCGGTGACGCAGCAAGGGCCAGAGAAGGATCACCGCGGCGGCCGCGACCGCTGTGGCGTTCGCGGTGTGGCCGGAGGGAAAGCTGTACCCGGGTGCCAGCGCCACCGCGTCGTCGACGATCGGACGTGCGCGCTCGACCGCGATCTTGGCGAGGTTCGCCATACCCCAGGCGACCAGCACCGTGCCGGCGGCCCACACGGCTCGGCGGCCGAGCCCCGCGGCCCGCCACACGAGCAGGCACAGGATCGCGAAGCCGAGGTTGAGCCACCGGGCCTGGAGGAGCTCCTGGCCGACGAGCAACGCGTCGAGCAGCGCCGGTCGTGCCCGCGTCAGGTCCGTCGCCCACCTGACGGCCGCCGCGTCAGCGTCCGCCACGGTGGACCAGCCGACACGGACGACGAACGCCAGGATCAGGGTCGGCACGCTGAACGCCGTGGCCAGGCCCACCGCCCGCAGCATCCGCCGGGTCATCATCCGAGCAAGGTAGCCGCGGAGGGCCGGAGTCGCGCGGCAAGTGCGGAGGGGTGCCTGTGGTCTGGCGTCCCTCGTCAGGCGAGCGTCGAGGTCACGGCGTCGCGCGCGGAAACCGGCCCACCACCCGGCGTGTGCTCACCCGGCTGCTGCAGTCCACCGCCGAGCACTCCGGCGAGGTCGCCGAGGGCCCCGGGAACCACGCTGTAGTGGACCCAGGTGCCGCGCCGTTCGCCGGTGACCAGGCCCGCCTCGCGCAGCACCTTGAGGTGGTGCGAGACGGTCGGCTGGCTCAGACCGAGCGGTCCGGTCAGGTCGCAGACGCACACCTCCCCGGACTCGTGGGCCGCGATCAACGACAGCAGGCGCAGGCGCCCCGGGTCGCCCAGGGCCTTGAACCGCAGGGCCAGGGGAGCGGCCTGCTCGGAACCCATCGGGGTGCCGATCAGGGGTGGGGAGCACGCGGACAGGTCGGTGAGGGGCAGCTCGGTCAGGGGTGTCACCCCCTCAGCATCCTCGCTGAATTGACACTTGTCGATCCAAGGCCGATGCTGAATCGACAGACGTCGATCCAACCCGTCGTGGAGGTACCGGTCCGTGAGCACCATCGAAGTCTTCGAACCCGCCATGTGCTGCAGCACCGGAGTGTGCGGTCCGGAGGTCCCGCAGGAGCTCGTGAGCTTCTCCGCCGACCTGGACTGGCTGCGCAGCCAGGGGGCCGAGGTGGCACGGCACAACCTGGCGAGCGAGCCGGCGGCCTTCGCCGGCAAGCCCGCGGTCCTGGAGTTCCTGCAGGTCTCGGGCTCGGAGGGACTTCCGCTCGTCCTCGTCAACGGCGCGATCGCCATGGCCGGCCGCTACCCCTCGCGTGCCGAGCTGACGCGATGGGCCGGCACGGCCCAGGCAGAGCCGACCCCGTCGCCGCTTCCGATGGCGGCAGCCGGCGGCTGCTGCGGTGGTGGTGGCTCGTGCTGACCGGCCCCGCTCTCCCCACGCCGAGCTTCCTCGCCGACGTCCCGCGCTACGTCTTCCTCACGGGGAAGGGCGGTGTGGGCAAGACCTCGATCGCCTGCGCCTCGGCGATCGCCCTCGCGGCCGCCGGCCGTTCGGTGCTGCTGGTCAGCACGGACCCCGCCTCGAACGTGGGCCAGGTCTTCGGCCTGAGCATCGGCAACACGATCACACCCGTACCGGCCGTTCCCGGCCTCTCAGCACTGGAGATCAACCCGGACCAGGCGTCCGCCGCCTACCGTGAGCGCATCGTCGGGCCCGTGCGGGGGATCCTCCCTGAGGTCGAGGTCGCGCTCATCGAGGAGCAGCTCTCGGGTGCCTGCACCACCGAGATCGCCTCGTTCAACGAGTTCACGGCCCTGCTGACCGACGAGGGGTCGACGGCGGGCTTCGACCACATCATCTTCGACACGGCGCCCACCGGGCACACGATCCGCCTCCTCCAGCTGCCCTCCTCGTGGACCGACTTCCTCGACGACGGTGTGGGCGACGCGTCGTGCCTCGGGCCCTTGGCGGGGCTGGACCGTCAGCGCACCGTCTACGCCCAGGCCGTCGCGGCGCTGGCCGACCCGGCGCGGACCCGGCTGGTCCTGGTGACGCGCGCCCAGCGGGCGGCCGTGGCCGAGGTGGCCCGCACCTACGGTGAGCTCGCGGCCCTGGGCATGGAACGCCAGCACCTGGTGATCAACGCCGTCATGCCTCGGCCCGCTCCGGGCGATGCCCTGGCCGATGCGGTATTCGCCCGCGAGCAGGCCGCCCTGGAGGACCTTCCTGCCGCGCTGGCCGGACTTCCCCGTGACGTCCTGGAGCTCAAGGGGCAGAACATGGTCGGGCTCGAGGCGCTGGAGGGGCTCTTCGCGGCCGATACGGGCTCCGAGGTCCCGGCGCCCGTGCGAGCAGCCCTCCCGTCCGGGGCGGTGGCTCTCGACTCGCTCGTCGACGAGCTCGCAGCTCAGGGTCACGGCCTGATCCTCACGATGGGCAAGGGTGGGGTCGGCAAGACCACCGTCGCCGCTGCGCTCGCCGTGGCGCTGGCCGACCGCGGGCTGCCGGTCCACCTGACGACCACCGACCCCGCCGCGCACCTGGCCCAGACCCTCGACGGGTCGGTGCCGAACCTCGAGGTCTCGCGGATCGACCCGGTCGTGGAGACCGAGCGCTACCGCCAGGGTGTGCTGGCACGCAAGGGCGCCGCACTCGACGAGGCGGGCCGCGCCAGCCTCGAGGAGGACCTGCGCTCACCGTGCACCGAGGAGATCGCCGTCTTCCAGGCGTTCTCCAAGGTCGTCAACGAGGGCAAGCGGCGATTCGTCGTCGTGGACACCGCGCCGACCGGGCACACCTTGCTGCTGCTGGACGCGACCGGGTCCTACCACCGCGACATCGTGCGTCAGATGGGCACCGGGGCGGGCAACCTCACCACCCCGATGATGCGGCTCCAGGACCCCGACCACACCAAGGTCGTCGTCGTGACCCTGCCGGAAGCCACCCCGGTGCTCGAGGCCGCGGAGCTTGCAGCCGACCTGGAGCGCGCGGGGATCAGCCCCTGGGCGTGGCTGGTCAACACCTCCCTCGCGGCGGCGGAGACGAGCGACCCCCTGCTGGCCCGACGGGCAGCGAGCGAGGTCGGCCAGATCGCCCGGGTCGTCGAGAGCGAGGCGGACCGGTGCGCGATCGTGCCGCTCCTGGCCGTCGAGCCGGTGGGTGCACCAGCGCTTCGAGCGCTCGTCGCCTCGGGAAGCCTGGAGCCGGTCGGCACCTGAGCGGGGTGCTCAGTCGGCCAGCAGCTCGTCCACCAGCGCCCGGACGCGTTCCTCGAGGTGCTCGCGGAGCGGTCTGATCCCCTCCACGTCCCACCCGGCAGGGTCGGGAAGGGGCCAGACCTGCACCGCGGGCGCCCCGGGGAGGTCGAGCCCGGGCTTGAGGGCGACCACGACGTCTGCCTGCTCGACCAGGGCGGAGGTGATGAGGGTCGGCACCTGGTCGGTGCGGTCGATCCCGAGCTCGGCCAAGGAGTCCATGACCACCGCGGAGACCTGTGCCTCGGGCTCGGTCCCGGCGGACAGCACGCGGACGGCGTCCCCGGCATAGCTCGCGGCCAGGCCGGCGGCGAGCTGGGAGCGGCCGGCGTTGTGGACGCAGACGAACAGGACGGTCGGGGTCATGGTCGGGCTCCTGGGCTCAGTAGAGGTGGGCGGACTGTGTCTCGCCGCGGTGAACGGGGCACGTGGGCGTCGGTGGCCGTGCCGCGCCTCACTCGCTGCCGATCGCGCGGTCGAGCGCGTCCTCCGTGAGGACCCTGCCGAGCGCGATCAGCTCGGTCGCACGGTGGAAGTCGAGGGTCCTGGCAGCGTCTCCGGGCACGGTCACGAGCACGTCCGGGGGGAGCGCGGCGAGCCGGAAGCGGGTGATCAGCGCACCCATCGTGTCCAGCGACATCGAGGTGACGTCTGCGACGCCGAGGCCCGGTGGGGGAGGGTCGAAGGCGGGGGAGCCCTCGGTCCGTGTCTCGGCCCGTCCCGCGAGACGCGAGAGGACCGTGGTGGCCAGGTCGTTCCCCCAGACCCCCGTCGCACCCTTGCGGAACCGGTCGAGCCACTCGCTCGCCGGACGAGCGGCCGAGCTCTCCCGTGCCGGGGTGCCGGCGAAGCCGAGCGTCCGGGCGCCGGCGAGGGACACCGCGAGCGTGAAGTCGGCATCGGCACCGATCACCGGTTCCACCGGCACGGGGTTCAGGACCCCGCCGTCCACCAGCAGCCGTCCGTTCACCATGATCGGCGTGATGAGTCCGGGGATCGCGACCGAGGCGCGGATGGCCACGTCGAGCGGGCCCGAGGTGAACCACACCTCGCGACGGGCGCCGATGTCCGTGGCCACGGCGGTGTACGGGATGGGCAGGTCCTCGATCAGGGTCCCGCCGAGGATCTCGCTCATCCGCGCGAGGACCCGTTCCAGCCGGATCGCGCCCGGTCCGGACAGGGCAGGGTCGAGGAGTCGGAGCACGTCGCGCTGGGAGAGGGAGGTGACCCACTCGGTGTACTCCTCCAGCTTTCCCGCGGCGAGCAAGCCGCCGATGACAGCGCCGATCGACGTCCCGGCCACGGCCGTGACCTGGTACCCGCGCTCGGCGAGCACCTGGGCGACGCCGATGTGCGCGTAGCCCCGCGCGCCGCCCGATCCCAGGACCAGTGCCACCCGTTTGTCGCTCACCGCACCAGTATCCGTGCTCGACTCCGGACTGGCCGGGAGCCATGCCCGTGCCGAGCGGCAGCCCTAGGTCAGCAGCTCACGTCGACCGTCGCGGTCGGCTGGTCGCCGTGCGGTCGGTTCGGGCCGACGGCGCGCATCGTGGCCGTCCCCGTTACCGATCCGCCGCTCACGGTGAGGTCGAGCTCCTCCACGTTGGCGGCGTAGAGCAGCTCGGCGTTCTGCCGGTTCTCGTCGTAGTCGCCCTCGATGGATCCCACGGTGACCGCGACCTCGTCCGGGCTGAAGCCGAGCCGGGCGAGGGTGAGGTCCGTCGTGCCGTCGGCCGTCGTCCCGGCGAGGTCGTAGCCGTTCGTCAGCGGGATCTCGTCGGGCACCGTCTCGGAGGTGTCGCAGGTGGTCATCTCGAAGGTGTAGACGGTGCCGTCGTCCATGGTGATCACCCCTGTCCCGGGGCCCCCGGCGGCGGCCTCGGCCGGCTCCTGCCCGGTCTCCTCGGTCGCCGTCTCGCTGCTCCCGGAGTCCTCGGCGGTGCTGCTGGAGTCGTCGGCGGCTCCGGAGGCCTCGGCGCTCTCCGTGGAGCCGCTGCATGCGGTCAGCAGGAGGAGTGCCGCGATCGCGGCGAGCCCACGGGTCGGGAATCGGACATGTCCGGCACATGTGATCTCCATCACCTGAGGGTAGGGGGCGGGCGCCGTCGCCGCATACCCTCCCCGCGTGCCGGCCACCGCGGGCACGCCCCTCGGGCCATCGGGTCTCTCGGCCCAGGCCGGGTGCGGTGACCGCCGGCGCAGGGCACTGAGGGCAGGTAGTCAACCGGGGCGGCGAGTTGGTGCGAGGTCCTGCGGCCCGTAGCCTCCGGCCATGAGCACCCTGAACGAGGTCGGCGAACGCGATGCGTGGCGGTGCTGGCTGTGCGACGAGCCCGTCGACCCGGACGCCTCGGTCAACGCGGACCGCGGGCCGAGCGTCGACGGCGGGTCGGCGCCGAAGGGCAAGAAGGCCGCGCCCGGAACGGAACGGCTCGCCCATCGCGCCTGCAACACCCGTAAGGGCGCGATCACGCCCGTCGTCGAGTGGCCGTCCTCGTTGTTCGTCGTGGACCCGGCGCCGATCGTGGCGACCGTCGAGCGACTGACGCGCAAGGGCGGGCGCGAGGTCGTCGGGCGGTGCCCGACCCAGGCCGACGGGGACGAGGCCGCGGCTTGGCTGGTCGACAGGTTGTCCCGGTACGCCCCCGGTCTGCGCGTACGCGCGAGCGTGGAGCCCGGTGGTGGTCAGTACCTCCTGGCGCTGCGCGCCCTCTGACGCGGCGGGACCGACTTCCGCGGCCGGGGCGAGCCCGTCGACGGCCGCGACGGACGGGCTCCCGGTCCATCGCGAGCCGGATCGTG
>NZ_JBFHHB010000179.1:0-6535 GCF_041597215.1 Actinotalea sp. | reverse complement strand
GATCAAGGAGGCCGGTGGCTACATCACCAACTTCTCGCAGAGCGACATCAACCAGTTCGCCGGCCTCGTGTGGCAGGCCGGTGGCTCGTGGTTCCAGAACGACGGCACCGAGTGGACCGTCGACCTGACCAGCGAGGAGTCGGTCATGGTGGCCGACTACTGGCAGAACCTGATCGACCAGGGCCTCGTCTCGGCGAACCCGCCGTGGACCAGCGAGTGGGACAACGCGTACAACACCGGCTCGGACTGGACCTGGATCTCCGCGGTCTGGGGCGCCAACTCGATCGCGAGCGGCGCGCCTGACACCGCCGGCAACTGGGCCGTCGCCCCGATGCCGCAGTGGGAGGCCGGGGACGCCACGGCCGGCAACTGGGGCGGTTCCTCGACCGCCGTCTTCAAGGGCTCGGAGCACGTCTACGAGGCCGCGAAGTTCGCGCTCTGGCTGAACACCTCCGACGAGGCGCTCACCGCCCTCAACAAGGCCGCCAACCTGTACCCGGCGACCAAGGCGGGTGCCGACCTGCCCGCGCTCAAGGAGGGCGTGGAGTTCTACGGCGGCCAGGCCATCTACGACGTCTTCGCCGAGGCCTCCGGCCAGGTCAACCCCGACTTCACCTGGGGTCCGACGATGACCCAGGTCTACGCGGACGCCTCGGACGGCTTCAAGGCGGCTGTCACCGGTGGCGGTACCCTGACCGAGGCCCTGACCACGGCGCAGGAGTCGACCATCAGCACGCTGAAGTCGCAGTCGATCCCGGTCAAGGAGTGAGTGCTTGATCCACCACCTGCGCGCCGCGGGCTCCAGCCTCGTGCTGGATGCCCGCGGCTCGCGGCTGCCCGCGATCGTCCACTGGGGCGCCGACCTCGGCGACCTGGACGAGCGCGGGCTGACCGCGCTCGCCGACAGCGCGGTTCCGGCCGTCGGCCCCAGCTCGATCGACCTCCCGCTTCGGGTGTCGGTCCTGCCGGGGCTCGCCGAGGGCTGGTCCGGGCGCCCCGCCCTCCAGGGGTTCTGGTCGGCCACCGGGAGAGCCATCGGCGCCCTCGAGGTCCGCGAGGTCGAGCGGGACGGCCTCCTCCTGCGGGTGACCAGTGACGACGGCTCCGACGGTGCCGTCGTCGTGACCGAGGTCGAGCTCACGGAGCACGGCGTCCTGCGGATCCGTCACCGCCTGCGCAACGACTCGAGGGACCGCCTCGAGCTGGCGGCGCTCGACGCGGTCCTCCCGATCCCTGATCGCGCACGGGAGGTGCTCGACTTCACCGGCCTGTGGACCCACGAGCGTCGGCCCCAGCGCACGGCACTCGGTCTCGGCTCGTGGAGCAGGCAGACCCGGCATGGTCGACCCGGGCACGACGACCCCTTCCTCACGGTCGCCGGCACGGCCGGATTCGCGTTCCGGTCGGGTGAGGTCTGGGCCGCGCACCTGGCGTGGAGCGGCGACAAGTCCGTCCACGTGGAGCGGCAGCCGCTCGGCCCCGCCGTGATCGCGCTCGGCGAGCTGCTCGCCCCTGGTGAGATCCGCCTGGCACCGGGGGAGTCGTACACGACGCCGTGGGTGGTCGGTGCGTGGTCCCGCGAGGGGCTCGACGGGCTCTCCGCGCGGCTGCACCCGTACGTCCGGTCCCGCTCGACCGTCCGTGGTCCCCGCCCCGTGGTGCTGAACACCTGGGAGGCCGTCTACTTCGACCACGACCTCGACGTGCTCGGGCGCCTCGTCGAGGCGGCGGCGCAGGTCGGTGTCGAGCGGTTCGTGCTGGACGACGGGTGGTTCACCGGGCGACGTGATGATCGCCGCGCTCTGGGGGACTGGACGGTCGACCCGACGGTATGGCCCCAGGGCCTGCACCCGCTCGTCGACCTCGTCCGCTCCCACGGCATGGACTTCGGGCTGTGGGTCGAGCCGGAGATGGTCAGCCCCGACTCCGCGCTGGCCAGGGCGCATCCCGAGTGGGTGCTCGGGGAGCCGTCCGCGCCGACCTGGCGCTTCCAGCGCACGCTCGACCTGGACCATCCCGAGGCCTATGCGTACGTCCGGGACCGGCTCGTGGCACTCGTCCGCGAGTACCCGATCGCCTACCTCAAGTGGGATCACAACCGCGACCTGCTCGAGCCCGTCGCGCACCGGCAGACCATGGCGCTGTACCGCCTGATCGACGAGCTGCGCGTCGCGGCACCGGGGCTCGAGATCGAGTCCTGTGCCTCGGGCGGTGCGCGGATCGACCTCGGGATCCTCGAGCGGGTGGATCGCGTGTGGACCTCCGACACGAACGACCCGCTCGAACGTCAGCAGATCCAGCGGTGGACCGGCATCCTCGTCCCGCCGGAGTACCTTGGCAGCCACCTGGGCGCGCCCCGGGCGCACACGACGGGGCGCAGCAGCGACCTCTCCTTCCGGGCGGCGACGGCGCTGTTCGGCAGCGCAGGGATCGAGTGGGACCTGCTCGCGGCCGACGACGAGCAGCGCGCCCGGATCGCCTCGTGGACGGCCGCCTACCGGGAGCGCAGGGCCGCGCTGCACACGGGGACCGTCGTCCGCGCCGACCTGTGCGACCCCGCCCTGCTGCTGCACGGAGTCGTGGCCCCGGACCGGTCCAGCGCGCTGTTCGCCTACGTCGCCCTCGCGGCCGCGGAGCACGCCCTGCCCGCTCCGGTGCGCCTGGTGGGCCTCGACCAGGACAGGGTCTACCGGGTGCGCCCGTGGACGCTCGTCGACCGTCCGGCGGTCATCCAGGACGTCGCTCCGCCGTGGGTCCTGGAGGGCGGGGTGACCCTTCCCGGTCGGGTCCTGGCCGAGGTGGGGCTCCCGATGCCGCTGCTGCTGCCGCAGCAGGCGCTCCTGCTCGAGGTCGACGCCGTCGGCTGAGAGCCGGCGACCGGCGCCGCGACCGGCGGCTGCCGCCCACCACCGGTGGCGCGCTCAGCGTGCGAGCAGGCTCGCGGCCTCCTGGCGGGCGGTGCGCTCCTCCGCGAGGTGCGCGAGCTCGGCCGGGATCTCCCAGCCGCGTCGGCGCATGGCCTGGCCCCAGAGGCTGCCGGCGCGGTACGAGGACCGCACCAGCGGACCGGCCATCACACCGAGGAAGCCCAGCCGCTCGGCCTCCTGCGAGAGCTCGACGAACTCCTCCGGCCGCACCCACCTGCTGACCGGGTGGTGGCGTACGGAGGGCCGCAGGTACTGCGTGATCGTCACGAGGTCGCAGCCGGCCTCGTGCAGGTCGGCGAGGGCCGCGGCGGCCTCCTCCATCGTCTCGCCCATCCCGAGGATGAGGTTGGACTTGGTGACGAGGCCGGCGTCGCGGGCTGCGGTGAGGACCGAGAGCGACCGCTCGTAGCGGAAGCCGGGCCGGATCTGCTTGAAGATCCTCGGGACGGTCTCGAGGTTGTGCGCCAGGACCTGCGGTCGCGAGGAGAACACCTCGGCCAGCTGCTCGGGCACGGCGGTGAAGTCCGGGATCAGCAGCTCCACGCCGGTACCGGGGTTGAGCGCATGGATCTGACGGACGGTCTCGGCGTAGAGCCAGGCGCCGCCGTCGGGGAGGTCGTCGCGGGCGACACCGGTGATGGTGGAGTACCGCAGGCCCATCGTGCTGACCGACTCGGCGACCCGTCGCGGCTCGTCCCGGTCGAGGTCGGCGGGCTTGCCGGTGTCGATCTGGCAGAAGTCGCACCGCCGCGTGCACTGGTCACCGCCGATGAGGAAGGTCGCCTCGCGGTCCTCCCAGCACTCGAAGATGTTGGGGCAGCCGGCTTCCTCGCACACCGTGTGCAGGGCGCCGCCCTTCACGAGGCCCTTGAGCTCGGTGTACGCCGGGCCCATCGTGGCCTTCGTCTTGATCCACTCGGGCTTCTTCTCGATGGGCGTCTCTGCGTTGCGGGCCTCGACCCGCAGCATGCGGCGTCCCTCGGGCGCGATCGTCATCGGGCCAGGGTACGTGAGGGGATGAGGAGGGGCGCGAGGGCCCTGCCGAGGTGGACGGCCAGCAGCGGGTCGACCTCGTCGACGGTGACCCGTCGGCCGAGCTCCGCCGACAGCGAGGTCACGTCGGCGTCGGTGATCCCGCAGGGCACGATCCGGCCGAAGGCCGTGAGATCGGGATCGGCGTTGAGCGCGAGACCGTGCATGGTCACCCCCCTGGCGACCCGCACACCGATCGCGCAGACCTTCCGGTCGCGCCGGGTCTCGTCGGCGGGGCACCAGACACCCGAGCGCCCCTCCACGCGGGCCGCAGCCACCCCGAGGTCGGAGCAGACGGCGAGGACGGCCTCCTCCAGGGCGCGGACGTACGCGACGACGTCCACGGGCTCCGCGAGCTTCACGATGGGGTACGCGACGAGCTGTCCCGGCCCGTGCCAGGTGATCCGGCCGCCGCGGTCGACGTCGACCACCGGCGTCCCGTCGACCGGGCGGTCCGCCGTGGCCGTGCGCCGGCCCGCGGTGTAGACGGGCGGGTGCTCGAGCACGACGACGGTGTCGCCGCGGGTGCCGTCCGCCACCTCGGCGTGCAGCCGTCTCTGCGTCTCCCACGCGTCCAGGTAGGGGACGAGGCGGGGTTCTGGCCGCTCGAACGTCAGCTGACCGGTGTCCATCGGCGGAACGCTACCCGGTGGCCTCGTCGAGCGCCTCGTCGCCATCGCTCTCGGCCTCCTCCTGGGCGGCCAGCATGTGCAGGAGAAGGCGCCGCAGCTGCTCGGTCTGCTCGGCGTCCAGTCCGCGCAGGACCATCTCCTCCGCCCGGTCGGAGGCGCCCGCCGCGCTCAGCGCCCCGTAGCCGGCTGCGGTCAGGAGGACGTCGTGGCGGCGCCGGTCACCCGGGCGGATCGGTCGCTCGACATAGCCCGTGCGCTCCAGCCGGGCGAGCGTCTTGCTCATGGTCTGCTCGGTGACCCCGCAGGACTCGGCGAGCTGACGCTGGGAGCGGGGGCCGCCGGCGAGGTGGGCGAGCACGGGGAGCGAGGCGTGGTTGAGCTCCCACCGCGCGAGGTGCGCGTTCCACTCCCGTTCGACCCGGCGGGTGATGGCGGACATGAGGCGGCCCGTCGGCCAGTCCTCCGGGAGCCGGGGGGCGTGGTCGGTGCGGGGGGCCGGGTCCTGGGTGCTGTCGAGAGCTCGCGGGGACTCGACGGAGGGACCGGCGGCGTCGACGTCGTCGTGGGTGGTCATCGCGGCGGCACCTCCTGTCCGAGTTGTGTGCGCCGATGCAGCAATCCATGATACTCAGCATGCTGAGGAATCGAGAAGGTGCGCGGTCGGGTCTGCTTCGAGGGCTCGCCGTGCTGGGGGTCATCATCGCCTGGCTGGCCATCGGCGGCGTCGGCGGCATGTCCGTCGGACGGCTGTCCGAGGTGCAGGAGAACGACACGGCGTCGTTCCTGCCGCAGAGCGCGGAGTCGACCCGTGCGGCAGAGCTCTCCGCGGCGTTCCGGCAGTCGACGACACTCCCTGCGCTCGTCGTGATCGAGGGTGACGGCCCGCTGAGTCCCGAGCAGCTCGGCCAGGTGCAGGCCTTCGCCGGGACCCTCGCCGGGCTCGACGTGGACGGAACCCCGCTCGCCGACCTGGTGACCGCACCCGTCGTCGCGTTCCCGTCCGAGGACGGCGAGGCCGCACTCGTGACCGTGTCCCTCGACTCCGAGAAGGCCCTGGCCCAGGTCGACGAGGAACGGGTCGTCAACCTGGTCGTGGCCGAGCTCCGGGTCGCGGCAGGCGAGCAGCTCGACGGACTGACCGCCTATGTGACGGGCCCCGCCGGTTCCATCGCCGACCTCGTGGAGGCCTTCGGCGGGATCGACGGCGTGCTGCTCCTGGTGGCCCTCGCAGCGGTCTTCGTCATCCTCATCCTGGTCTACCGGTCGCCCTCCCTCCCGTTCACCGTGCTCTTCACCGCACTGTTCGCCCTCTCGGGTGCGGCGCTCGTCGTCTTCGAGCTCGCCAAGGCCGGGGTGCTCGTGCTCAACGGCCAGAGCCAGGGGATCCTGTTCATCCTCGTCGTCGGTGCGGCGACGGACTACTCGCTGCTGCTCGTCTCGCGGTTCCGCGAGGAGCTGCGCCGCGTGCACGCCCCGCACCTGGCGATGCGCCGTGCCTGGCGCGCCTCGCTCGAGCCCATCGTCGCCAGCGCGGGCACCGTCATCGCAGGTCTGCTCTGCCTGCTGCTCTCGGACCTCTCGTCCAACCGGAGCCTCGGGCCCGTCGATGCCATCGGCATCGTCGCCGCCGTCCTGGCGGCACTCACCCTGCTCCCGGCCCTGCTCCTCGTCGGCGGCAAGCGCGCCCGCTTCATCTTCTGGCCCCGGATGCCGCGGCCCGCCGCGACCGACGACTCCGGCGCGGAGGTCACGGAGGACCTCGCGCACCTCGAGGCACGCTCGGGCCTGTGGGGCCGGGTCTCGGGCCTGCTCGGCCGCCGCCCCCGGCAGGTGTGGGCGGTGACGGCGATCGCCCTGCTCGCCGCGGCGGCCTGGCTCCCGACGCTCCGGGCGACCGGCACCAGCGAGTCCGACATCTTCCTCACCCCGGTCGACTCGGTCGTC
>NZ_JBFHHB010000178.1:0-6560 GCF_041597215.1 Actinotalea sp. | reverse complement strand
TCTCCCGGCGCGGACCGAACAATTGATCCGCTCGAAACAGGGACGAAACCCACGTTGAGCGCGCGCTCAATAACCTTCCGGACATCGGGACCAAGGTCCTAGTCGGACCCGATGACGACGACGGCGTCACTCTGCACCCAGCCACCACGTCCGCCGTGGTGCCTCAGCCGGAAGGCGACCGTGATGACCGTCCTCACCGCGCACCACCTCCTCCTCCCGCCCTTGGGTGAGCGCCCGGGCGAGGTTCCGGCAGCGGTTCCCGCCGAGGCCTCGGGCGAGGCCCCCGGCGCATCCCCTGCCCGCACGGCGACGGGTACCTCGGCGACGGGGGCCTCCACCACGACCGGCGCCACCACGGGCGCCTCCACCACGACCGGCGCCTCCACGGGCGCCTCGACCACGACGGGCCTCTCCACCACGACCGCCTGTCGTACGCTCGCGGGCTTCGCCGCTCTGACCGCCGCGGCCTCGGCGACCCTCCACGTCGCGACGCTCGTCACGGAGCCGGGTTCGATCGCCGTGTCCGTCGCGATGGCGGTCCTGGCCCTGGCCTGCGCGAGCTGCGCGGTCCACCTGCTGCGCCGGCCCGGATACCCGGCCTTCGTCGTCCACGCCGCCGTCTCCGCCGGCATGCTCGCCGTCCACGGTCTGCTCATGGCCACTCCTGGCCTCGGGCACGCCACGGCTGCCACGGACGCCACCGCAGGGCACTCCGCGCACGCCGCCGCCGAGGCCCTCGTCGATCGGGGCGTGGTCGACCAGGCCCTGACGACCCCGAGCGCCCTCGGGCACTCCGCGATGGACCCGACCCTGATGCTCGCGCTCATCGCGATCCCCGTCATCGGTCTCGTGCTGGGGGTCGTCGGCGCCCTGGCGAGCCCGGACCACCCCTTGCTGCGCCGCAGCTGAGCGCCCCTTCCCGCCTCGACCCGCCCGAACCGCCCGGCCCGCCCGAATGGCCCGACCCCGCGCCACCCCGCCCCACCCCGCGCCGAACCGAACCGAACCGAAGGATCTCCATGTCCGTCGACCTCTCCCTCGCCCCGACCGCATCCGCCGACCAGGAGGCACCCCAGCACCCCCTGAGCCCGCTCACGGCTCAGGACATCGCCGCCACCGGCGCCCTACTCACGGCCAAGGGCCTCGCGAGCGAGCACACGCGGTACGTCTACCTCGGTCTGGAGGAGCCGACCAAGGCCGAGCTCGCCGCGTTCGAGGACGGCGGCCCGCTGCCCTGCCGCACCGTCCGCATCCTTCTGCACGACGTCACCGGAGCCCCCGCCCGTGACCTCGTGCTGTGCCTGACCGGTGGGCACGTCGTCTCGGACCGCACCCTCGACGCCTCCGTCGACGGTCAGCTGCCCGTCCTGGACTCGGAGTTCGAGCTCGTCGAGGAGGTCCTCTCCACCGACCCCGCCTGGCTCGCAGCCCTCGAGGCCCGGGGGCTGGACGTCGCCCAGGTCCGCGTCGCCCCGCTCTCGGCCGGCGTCTTCGAGTACGAGCAGGAGAAGGGCCGACGCATCCTGCGCGGACTGGCGTTCCTTCAGGAGCACCCGAAGGACCACGCCTGGGCGCACCCCATCGACGGGCTCGTCGCCTACGTCGACGTGATGAACCGCTCCGTCGACCAGGTGATCGACCTCGGCGCCGTCCCCGTCCCCGAGGGCTCCGGCAACTTCGACGACCCAGCCGTCACCGGCCCGCTGCGCACCAGCCAGCGACCCCTGGAGATCACCCAGCCCGAGGGCCCGAGCTTCCGGCTCGACGGCAGCCTCCTCACCTGGGAGAAGTGGCAGCTGCGCGTCGGCTTCGACGTCCGCGAGGGCCTGACCCTGCACCAGATCGCCTTCCAGGACGGCGAGCGCCTGCGCAAGATCATCCACCGGGCCTCGATCTCGGAGATGGTCGTCCCCTACGCCGACCCCTCACCGGTGCGGTCCTGGCAGAACTACTTCGACACCGGCGAGTACCTGATCGGCCGGTACGCCAACGCCCTCGAGCTGGGCTGCGACTGCCTCGGCGACATCACCTACCTCGACGTGACCATCGCCGACGAGTTCGGCAACCCCACCGTGCTGCGCAACGCGATCTGCATGCACGAGGAGGACTACGGCATCCTCTGGAAGCACTCGGACCTGTGGACCGGGTCTTCCGAGACCCGCCGTCAGCGCCGCATGGTGATCAGCTTCTTCACCACGATCGGCAACTACGACTACGGCTTCTACTGGTACCTCTACCTCGACGGCACGATCGAGTTCGAGGCCAAGGCCACCGGGGTCGTCTTCACCTCCGCCCTGCCGGAGAAGGGCTACCCCTACGCGAGCGAGATCGCGCCGGGCCTCGGCGCTCCGTTCCACCAGCACCTGTTCAGCGCTCGTCTCGACATGGACCTCGACGGAGCGGGCAACTCCGTCGAGGAGCTCGACTTCGTCCGCGTGCCGATGGGCCCCGGCAACGAGCGCGGCAACGCCTTCGCCCAGTCCCGGACGGTGCTGACCAGCGAGCTCACCGCCCAGCGCCAGGCGGATGCGAGCATCGGCCGCACCTGGCACGTGACCGCCCCGGGGAGTCTGAACGAGCTCGGGAATCCCGTCGCCTACGCCCTGTACCCCGAGGCCCAGCCGACTCTCCTGGCCGACCCGGCGAGCCCGATCGCCCAGCGCGCGGCCTTCGCGACCCAGCACCTGTGGGTCACCGGCTACGACCCCGCCGAGCGCTACGCGGCCGGCGACTTCGTCAACCAGCACGCAGGAGGCGCCGGGCTGCCGGCCTTCACCGCCGACGACCGCCCCGTCGTCGACACCGACATCGTCCTGTGGCACACCTTCGGCCTCACGCATGTGCCGCGGCCCGAGGACTGGCCGATCATGCCCGTCGACTACGCCGGGTTCACCCTCAAGCCCGTCGGCTTCTTCGACCGGAACCCGACGCTCGACGTCGCGCCCTCCGCGAGCGCGCACTGCCGCTCCCGCGGGTCAGGCGAGGCGGCAGCACCGGCCGGAGAGGACTCCGGCCACTCCGCGCACCCCTGCCACTGACGGCACTCGCCCCACCCCCTCCGAACCCAAGGACCCCTGATGACCGAGACCTCCTCCCCACCCACCTCCGGACTGCGCGGCTCGATCGGCGTCGCCGGGATCGTCTTCCTCGTCGTCGCCGCCTCCGCACCCCTGACCGCCATCGGCGGCGCGCTTCCCGTCATGCTCGCGATCGGCAACGGCGCGGGGAGCCCGGCGGCGTTCATCGTCGTCGCGCTCGTCCTGCTCGTCTTCAGCGTCGGCTTCGCGGCGATGAGTCGGCACGTCGTGGACGCCGGCGCGTTCTACGCGTACATCACCGAGGGCCTGGGCCGCCGGATGGGCCTGGGCGCCGGAGGCCTCGCCCTGCTGTGCTACACCTCGATCCAGGCCGCCGTGTACGGGCTGGCCGGGGCGACGGCCCAGGGGCTCGTGATCCAGATCGGCGGGCCCGACCTGCCGTGGTGGTCCTGGTCCCTGCTGCTCATGCTCGCCGTCGGCGCGCTGGGGTACCGCAACATCGACGTCGGCGCGAAGGTCCTCGGGGTCGCGCTGACCCTCGAGATCGCCGTCATCGCGGTGGTCGCCGCCGCCGTCCTCGCGCAGGGCGGGGCCAGCGGGATCGACACCGTCTCCTTCACGCCGACGGCGTTCTTCTCCGGCGCCCCGGGGATCGGCATCATGTTCGCCGTGGCCTCGTTCATCGGTTTCGAGGCCACCGCGATCTACGGCGAGGAGGCGCGCGACGCCCGTCGCACGGTCCCCGCGGCGACCTATGTCGCGGTCGTGCTGATCGGGGTCTTCTACGCCCTGGCCAGCTGGGCCTTCGTGCTCGCCTTCGGCTCGGGCGACGTCGTCGCCGCGGCCCAGGCCGACCCCGACATGATCTTCACGGCTGCTGCCGTCTACGTGAGCCCGATCGTCGCGCAGATCATGGTCGTGCTGCTGCTCACGAGCCTGTTCGCCGCGCTGCTCGCCTTCCACAACGCGATCGCCCGGTACCTCTTCTCCCTCGGGCGCAAGGGCGTGGCCCCCACGGCGCTGAGCCGCACCCACCCGAAGCACGGCTCGCCGTACATGGGCTCGTTGACGCAGACGGCGTCTGCCGCGGTCGCCGTCGGGGTCTTCGCTCTCGCCGGGGCGGACCCGGTGCTGCAGCTCTTCACCTGGATGGGCGGTGTCGCGACGATCTCCGTCCTGCTCCTCATGGTCCTCACGAGCATCTCGGTCATCGTCTTCTTCGCCCGCAGCGGGGTGGACGGGCGCCTGTGGCACACCCGGGTCGCGCCGACGCTGGGAACGCTCGGGCTCATGGGCCTCGTCGCCCTCGTCCTGTGGAACTTCACCACCCTCATCGACGGGTCCGTCGTCCTGGCCGGGGGTCTGCTCGCTCTGGTGGTGGCCACCTTCGTGCTCAGCGCGGCGATCCCGGCGCGGGGCTCCCGCGAGGCGGCCGGCGCGGTGGAGGACGCAGCGCCGGTGGACCTCGCGGACCCGGTGGAGGACGCAGCGCCGGTGGAGGACGTCACCCCCGCGGCGATCTGAGGTCGTCCTGAGACCCGCGCCCGGTCCGGGCGGTCGACACCCGTCGATCGGCCGACCGGGCGCGGGTGCGCCGGCGGGCGGGCCCGCGGGTACGTCACCGGGCGGGCCGGCGGGTACGTCAGCGCGCTGGCACGCCGTACTCGCGCCTCAGCGCTCCGCCTGCCGCGCCCGGTAGGCCGCCACGGCGTTGCGGTTGCCGCAGGCCGTCGAGCAGAACCGCCGCGACCGGTTGCGCGAGAGGTCGAGCACGATGCCCTCGCAGGACTCGTCCGCGCAGACCGCGAGCCGGGACATCTCGTCCGCCCGGATCACGTCGACCATCGCCATCGCCGTCTCGACGAGGATCTGCAGCGCGAGGGACTCCCCCGGCGCGACGGCGTGGATGTGCCAGTCGTGCCGGCCGTGGCGGGCGAGCTGGGGGAACGCCGGGGCGTCGGCGAGGATCGCGTTGACCCGCTCGGCAGCGTCGTCACGCTCGGCAAGGAGCAGGGCGCGCAGCGCGGGGCGTGTGGCGCGGACCTCCTCGAGCTCGACCTCGGTGCCGTCGTGCCGGCCGGAGTAGCCCCACCGCTCGACGAACTCCGCCAGGGCCTCGGTCGTGCCGAGGCTGTCGCTGTCGAGCGCACTGTTGGCGAGCTCGACGGCCGCCTGGAGAGCCGATTCCGTGTCATGAGTGAAGACCACGTTGACAAGTTACATCACCGGCCCCTAGCGTCACGACCCATGACGGCCATGACCCATGACGCGCCGCGGGCAGCCGCCGCGGCCCCCGGCTCGCGCCTGCGTTCGGGCCTCGGGTTCGCCGTCGTCTCCGCGCTGTCGTTCGGCGCCTCCGGCGGGCTCGGTCGCGGACTGCTCGACACGGGCTGGAGCCCGGGAGCGGCGACGATCTCCCGGGTGGCGATCGCGGCCGTCGTCGTCGTGCCGCTGGGTCTGATCGCCCTGCGCGGACGGTGGTCACTGCTGCGCCGCAACGCCGGCCTCATCACCCTGTACGGGGTGCTCGCCGTCGCCGGGGCGCAGTTCTGCTACTTCTCGGCGGTGACCTCGATGCAGGTCGGGCCCGCGCTGCTCATCGAGTACACGGCACCGGCGGCCGTCGTGCTGTGGCTCTGGCTGCGGCACGGCCAACGGCCAGGACCGGTTACGCTCGCCGGCGCCGGTCTCGCCGCCCTCGGCCTCGTCCTGCTGCTCGACCTGGTGGGCGGGGCAGGGGTGAGCCCGGTCGGGGTCGCCTGGGCGCTCGGTGCGATGGTCGGCGCGGCCACCTACTTCGTCGTCTCGGCGGACGAGTCCACCGGGCTGCCGCCCCTGACGCTCGCCGCCGGAGGTCTCGTCGTCGGCGGTGTGGTGCTCGGGCTGCTGGGCATCGCGGGGCTGCTTCCCCTCGAGGCGTCGACCGCGCCGGCCGTGTACTCCGGCGGGCGCGAGGTGCCGTGGTGGCTGCCGCTGCTCGGGCTCGGGCTCGTGACCGCCGGCCTCGCCTACACCACGGGCATCGCCGCCACCCGGCGCCTCGGGTCCCGGCTCGCGTCGTTCGTCGCCCTCCTCGAGGTGATCGCGGCGATCGGCTTCGCGTGGTTGCTGCTCGGCGAGCTGCCCCGCACGGTGCAGCTGCTCGGCGGGGTGCTGATCCTCGCCGGGGTCGTGGTGGTCAAGCTCGGCGAGCGTAGCGTCGCCCGGCCGGAGCCGGTGCTCGTCTGACCTTGCCGTGGCCCGGTCGGGGCGCGAGGGTGGCTGGATGACCCTCCCCACACCGTTCACCGCCGAAGAGATCCGCGCGGGCTGCCCCGACGGGCGCACCGTACGGATGCGCGAGGACGGCGCAGGCCTCGTCACGGTCAGCCGGTTCGTCGACGGGGATCCGGTCGGTGCGACGCTGGAGACCTGGACCGAGGGTCCGAACGGGACCTCCGTCGCCGAACCTCGCAGGACCCGGGTCACCTGGGAGACGCTCCGTCAGCACGCCGCCTTCCCCGCGGCCGGCACCACCGTTCG
>NZ_JBFHHB010000177.1:0-6560 GCF_041597215.1 Actinotalea sp. | reverse complement strand
GGGTCGACCTCTGACGAGCTCGGCGCGCTCCTGCACCTCCCGGCCTGGTCGCCCGACCTCGTCGCGGCCATGGCCGCTCACACGCGGGCACTGACGGATCTCGCGCAGGACGGACCCACGGAGGGCCCCGACGCCCCGGACAGCCTGCGGATGAGCAACCGGATCTGGGCGGATCTCGGGGTGGCACCCGAGCAGCAGTACCTCGACGACGTCGCGACGGCGCTGGACGCCGGTCTGCAGTCCGTGGACTTCGCCGGCGATCCTCGCCGCGCGACGGACTCGATCAACGACGCCGTGCGCCGGGACACCGACGGCCTCATCGACGGGCTCTTCGACGAGCCGCTCTCGCCGAGCACCGTGACGGTCCTCACGAACGCCCTCCACCTGCGGGCCTTCTGGTCCGAGCCCTTCACCGACACGATCGAGATGCCCTTCACCACCCCCGCCGGCCCGGCCACGGTGCCGATGATGACCGGTGCGGCGGGCGAGGGCCGGTCCGCCGAGGGGTGGGTCTCCGTCACCCTGCCCTATCGCGCGGGCACCATGGCCGCGACTGCCCTCCTGCCGCCGGCCGGCACCGACCCGTGCGCGGTGGACGACGGCGTCCTGGTGGCTCTCGCGGCGGCCGCACCTGCCGACGTCGCCGTGGCGATGCCGAGGGTGCGGATCGAGCAGACCCACGACCTGCTCGACATCCTGCGCGACCTGGGGCTACCTGCCGACGGCGACTACGCACGCCTCGGGGTGGAGGGGCTCTCGATCTCGGCCGTGGTGCAGAAGGTCGTGCTCGAGGTCGACGAGGACGGCACCGTCGCGGCGGCGGCCACCGGGGTCGGCGTCGCGGGCTCCGCGCCGGTCGAGCGGGAGCTCGTCGTCCTCGACCGGCCGTACCTGCTCCTCCTGACGGACACCGCGACGGGGTCGCCGCTCTTCACCGCCGTCGTGACCGACCCGTCCGCCTGACGCGCGGAGGGGTGGCGCGGACGAGCACCTCTCGGGCCGAGCCCCTGCCGACGAGTTCCGGCCCGCTCCCCCGCCGTCCCCGACCTGACCGGCCGCCGACGTCGGGACCCGGATCACTCAGGACGTGAAGGAGCACTCGCACAGGACGTTGAACTCGACGACCTGCTCACCCTCCTCGGGCCGGGCCCAGGCGATCGCCTCGGCCCGGGTGGCGAATCTCCGGCCTACCAAGCGGCCGTTCGCCCTCAGGACGCCCACCTCGATCGCCTCGCGCGGGTCGTCGTCGACGTCGACGGCGGCCTGCCCGTCCGTGCCCTCGTGCCTGCCTTCGGTGCTCATGGTGCCCCCTCGCGTCGGTGGTCCCGCGGCGGTCGCACCTTCACGATGCGCCGCATCGGCGGCGGAGTCAACGGCCCGGTCGTGCAGGTGGGGGCGCGGGGTGCCTAGGCTCGGACGGTGGCCGACACATGCGTCTCGCAGGTCCCCGTCTTCGCCGGGCTCTCGGCGCGCGACCAGGAACGGGTCGCAGCCCTCGCGCACCCGACCCGCCTGCGCGGGGGCGAGCCGGCGACCGGTGCCGACGACCCGGCCCGGCTCCTGGTCGTGCACACCGGGCGCCTGCGGATCTCGCGGTTCTCGCCGGACGGGTCGGAGCAGCTGATCCGCGTCCTGGGCCCGGGAGAGTTCAGCGGGGAGACCGCCGTGTTCAGCGGGCGACGGACCGACGACCACGCCACGGCCGTGGACGAGTGCTCGCTCTGCGTCTTCCGCCACGACGACCTCGCGACGCTCGTCCGGGAGCACCCCGGGATCGGGCTGCGGATGCTCGCGACGGTCACCGAGCGGCTCGCCGAGACCGAGCACCGGCTCAACGCGCTCACCTCTCGCGGTGTCGAGAGCCGCCTGGCCGAGTACCTCATCGGCCTGCCCAGCACCTGGCAGGGCCCGGTCGCCACCGTCACCCTTCCGCTGGCCAAGAAGGACGTGGCCGCGCTGCTCGACACGACCCCCGAGAGCCTCAGCCGCGCCCTGCGGAGCCTCGCAGGTCAGGGGGTGATCACGACCGGAGCCGGACGGTCGGTGTCGATCACGCAGGCCGGCCGGCTGCAGCAGATCGCCGACGAGGTCTGAGACCACCCGGTCGCACCAGGCGCCGCGAGACGACCGCCTCGACGCTCCCGGCCGGGACGAACGGTCGTCCCCACACCCGGGAGTCGTCCGAGCCTTCCGCGTTGTCGCCCGCCAGGAAGAGGTTCCCCGCCGGCACCGACCATCTCACCGGGAGCGCGCCACGGACCCGGGGGCGCCCGTCCACCGACCGGCCGTTGACCACGAGGCGCCCGGCCTCGAGCTCGACCACGTCGCCAGGGACGCCCACCACGCGCTTGAGGATCCGGAGCGTGCCGCGTCGGACGACGACGACGTCCCCGCGGGATGCCACCCCGACCCCGCGGCCGACCGGTCGCGTGAGGAGCAGGTCGCCGGAGCGGTAGGTGGGGACCATGGAGTCACCGGACACCCTGACCAGGCGGATCACCGGGAGCTCCTAGTGCTCGTGGGCGTGGCCGTGCGCACTGTGCGCCAGGGCGGCATGCCCGTCGTGCTCGTGGTCCTCGCCCTCGGCGTAGGTGAAGAAGCGGACGTAGGCGCCGAGATAGTCCCGGCCCGCGTCGACGTCGTCCACGTCGAAGCCCGCACGCGCCTGCGCCTCCCGGAAGCGCCGGTCGAGCTCTGCGCGTCGCTCCGGCGGCACCATCGCCAGCAGGGCCTCATCCGATCCGCTGGCGATGGCCTCGTCGGCGGCAGCCACGACCGGGTCGATCGGCGCCCCGGTGGGCGCGATGCCGGTGAACCCGACGCCCTCGCCCATCCGGTGGATGCGCACCAGGGTCTCGAGGAAGAGCCGGTCGGCCAGCTCGGCGGCCTCCGCGCCGAGGGTGCGGACCCGCAGCGCCTTCTCGAACACGGACCGCAGCTCGGCCTCTCCGTCGGCGGGGATCCACTTCAGCGCGTGGTTGAGGTTGCCTGTGGCCAACGCCGTACGTCCGTCCCTCACGGCGGGGCCGTCGGCCGTGTCGCAGTGGGCGTCCACGACGGCGGGCCTCAGCAGGGCGAGAAGCGCACGGATGCGGGTGCGGGTGATGCTCATCGGGGTCTCCTTCACTCGGGTCGTCTCTCAACGTACGGACGCCACGAGCACGCCGCCTTGACCGGGATCAAGTCACGTCCCCGTGGGGCGGCGGGCGGTCCTGCCGACGCGGGCCGAGCCGGGCACGGCACCCGCGACGCACGTCACGACAGCCCGCCCTAGGACCCTGGCACCAGTTCTCGGCACCTGGCCGCGGGACAATCGAGGCATGGTGGCGCAACGATGACGCAGACGACCGAGCGAGTCGGCGTCGACGCGAAGGCGCCCGATCTTCGCGAGAACGACGTCGCGCGGATCCTGGCTCTCCTGAAGGAACGCTCGAACGTCACGGTCACCGGCAGGCAGGGCGCCGGTCGTTCGACCGTGCTGCGCCATGTCGTCGAGCTGCTGACGAGCGCCGGCACGACCGTCGTGCAGGTCCGCGGTCTGCGCGCCCTGCGAGACCGTCCCCTCGGCGCCCTGGTGGTGGCCGGCGTCACCGTCGCCCCCGCCCAGGGCCAGCTCCCTGCCCTGACGTCCGCCCTCGCCTCCCTGGAGTCGCTCGTCGGCGCCCGGGGCTCGGCCGTCCTCGTCGTGGACGACGCCGACGACCTGGACCCGGCCAGCGCAGGCGCGATCTCGGCCTTCCAGGCCCATCGTCAGGTCCCCCTGCTGATGACCACCCGCGGGACGGGGCGTGGGTGCGACGAGAGCGCGACGCTCGTCGGCGGGTCGCTGGCCAGCGCCCGGATCGCCCTCGGCCCCCTGGGTTTCGACCAGGTCCACATGCTCGTGCACCACCTGCTCCCGGGCGGCGTCGACTCGAACGCGGTCGCATCGATCGGGGCTGCTTCCGGAGGTGTCCCCGGCCTCGTCGTGGCCATCGTCGAGCACGGCCGCCGCAGCAACAGCATCGTCCTGCGCGACGGCCAGTGGACGGTACGCGGCGAGCTGTGGACGTCCTCGCTCTCCGGCGTCGTCGAGCCGATGCTCGTCGGCCTCACCGACGGCCAGCTCGACGCGCTCACCCTGCTCGCCTCTGCCGGCGCGCTCCCGATGAGGTCCGCCCGCGACCTGCTCGACCCGAACCTCCTGACGGACCTCGACGACGCCGGCCTGCTCCAGATCCACACGACCGAGCAGGCCGACCTGGTGGCCGTCTTCCCACCCCTGGTCGGGGATCACCTCACCCGCGAGGGTTCGGCGGTACGCAAGCTCCTCGCACGGGAGCGGCTCGTGGCGGCCGGCCTCGACCCGCTCCCGGACGACGCGGGCACCTCCGCCTCGGGGCATGCCGTCCTCGTCCAGATGTTCAGCCAGCGGATCTCGGCACGGCTCGCCGCCGCCCGGAAGGCATGGGAGGAGGACCCCTCCCCCGCGCCCGCGTCCCGGCTCGTCGAGGCAATGCTCGAGGCACGCTCTCGTCCCTACGAGATCGACGCCGTCCTGGCCAGGACCAGGATCGCCGACGAGCAGCACGAGGACCGTGCGCGGCTGGCCACCTGGGCGGCGCTCTACCGAGCGGCTGTCGGCGGATCCCGGGACGCGGCACTCGCCGAGATCGACGCCGCGCGCGCGGCCGGTTGCGCGGCGGACGCCGCTCTCCGGGCCGGTACCGCCGGCGTGGAGCTGCTCCTCGGCGGGATCGAGTCGGCCAGGGCGGCTCTGGGAGCCCTCGACGAGGGTGCAGCGCCCCACCCCGTCGTCATCGGCGTCGCAGCGGAGATCGAGCTTGCCGCGGGAGAGCCCGGTAGGGCGCGCGCCCTGCTCGACACCCTGCCCCCCGAGTCCGACGAGCACATCTCCGCGCTGCGAGCGTTCACCGCTCTGCTGGACGGGCGCCTCGGCGACGCCGTCCGCGAGGGCATGGCCGGGGTGCGGCGAGGGATGGCCGCCTACGAGCCCACGACCGTCCTCGAGCACGCGTACGTCGCCGCGTCAGCCCTGTGGCTCCAGGGGCGCGCCGTCGAGCTCGACGACCTCGTGCTCTCCGTGCTCGAGCTGGGTGTCATCCCCCTGCACCGCCGGCACGACGAGGGGGCGCTGCTGGCCCTCGCTGCCTCTGCCGCGCTGTCCCGCAACAAGCTCGCGTACGGCGCCTCCCTTGCCACGCAGGCCGCGGCACTGCGGACGGTGCGCGGCCCGCACGCCTGGATGGACTCCGCCGAGGGGCGGGAGGGCACGCCCTGCACCAGCCAGGACGACGCGGCTCGGTTCCTGTGGGATCTCGCGAACGAGCGACTCGAGGCGGGCTACATCAGCGCCGGGGTCGTGGCCGGCGTGCGTGCCCTCGAGATGAACGCCGACCCCGACCGGGCCCTCGCGCTCGCCGACGTGGCGACGCGGTCGGGCTCGCCGCTGCTCCGACGCCTCGCCGACTACGCCACCGCGCTGGTGTCCCAGGACGTCACCGAGCTCGGGAACCAGCAGGCGGCGCTGCACGCGGTCGGCCTCGGGCGGATGGCGGTACGCACGGCCGTCGCCCGCTCGGTGCTCCTCATCGACAGGGGGCACATGGCGGCGGCGATCACCCACGCCGACGACGCGTGGAGCACCGCCGGCCTGCGCGGACGTGACCTCTGCGGTCTGTTCACCCCGCTCGACCAGGCCGTCAACCTCACCACCCGCGAACGCGAGGTGGCCGTCGCCGTCGCCCGCGGCTACACGAACAACGAGATCGCCGCCCGGATGGTGCTCTCCGTGCGAACCGTGGAGAACCACATCCTCGCCGCCTGCCGCAAGGTCCGGGTCGACAACCGCGAGGACCTCGGGCGCGCCGCACGCACGTGGCTCACCTGCGTGCGGCGCTGACCCGCGGGACTCAGCCCTCCCGGAACTGCACCCCCATGCCGCCGCGCGGGTAGTGCCAGGCGAGGCACCCCGGCGGGGCCACCGCC
Organism: Actinotalea sp.; assembly: GCF_041597215.1. Classification (GTDB taxonomy): domain Bacteria; phylum Actinomycetota; class Actinomycetes; order Actinomycetales; family Cellulomonadaceae; genus Actinotalea. Next base: position 572 of record NZ_JBFHHB010000177.1, on the reverse strand, counting down.
AGGCATGCGCCGCACTCGCAGCAGGCCGCGTACTCGACCGAGAGACTGCCGTCCGCCTCCTTGCTGTACACCTTGGACGGGCACACCCGGACCAGGAGGTCGACGGCGCCCGTCCGGCGCGCGACCTCCTGATCGATCTCGATATGGCTCTCCTGCTCGTCGGTCTCGAAGCGGTTCTGGGCCAACCGCTCTGCCGCGCTGCCGATCTTCACAGTGCTCGCACCCCCGCAAAGGCGTCGGAGACCAGGTCCCGCACCCGCACCGGAGAGCGCCGCAGCGCCGTCCAGGCGACGTCACGCAGGTGACGGCGGGGACTCAGGTCGTGGTCGAAGGCTCCGTGCAGGACGTCCGCCAGCACGGTGCCGTACTGCTCGTACATGCGCTCGCGCTCGAGGAACGCGGGCGCCTTGCCGTAGGTCACCATGTCCTTGCCTGCGAAGGAGTCGAAGAGGGCCGTGCGGTAGCCGGCCAGCCCGGCGGCACTCGTGTCGCCGGCGGTGAGGGCGGCGTCGACGGCCGAGGCAGCCGCGATGCCCGACGCCGCGGCGAGGTCCATGCCACGCACGGTGAGC
>NZ_JBFHHB010000176.1:0-6598 GCF_041597215.1 Actinotalea sp. | reverse complement strand
TCGACCACGTGCCCGCGCAGCGCAGCGACGCGCGCGGCCTCGAGCCCGGCGGGCCCGGCGCCGACGACGACGACCTTGCGGGGGTGGGGCGAGGTCCGGACGGCGACGCTCGTCTCCCGGCCGGCCAGGGGGTTGACTGCGCACCGCAGGGTCCGGCCCGAACGGATCGCGTCGAGGCACTGGTCGCACCTCACGCAGGGCCGCACCCGATCGGCACGGCCCTCCGCCAGCCGCCGCGGGAGATCGGGGTCCGCGAGCAGGGCCCGCCCCATCCCGGCGAAGTCGATGTCCCGCTCCGCCACGGCCGTCGCAGCGAGCTCGGGAGTGAGGCTGCCGGCGACCATGACCGGGATGGCGAGCCGACGCGCGAGCACCGAGGCCGAGTGGAGGTGGCCGGCGGGCGGGAGGTAGCCGACCGGCGCCATCCGGGCCGGAGACAGGGCCGCGCCCTCCTCCGCGATGAGCAGGTCGATCCCTGCCTTCTCGAGCAGGTCGGCGATCTGCTCCGACTCCTCGAGCTCCCGCCCGCCCGGCAGGTGATGGACGGTGGACAGGCGGAAGCTCACGGGAAGCCCTGGGGCGGCGGCGCGTGCGGCGGTGACCAGCTCCACCGCGAACCGCGCCCTGCGCTCGACGGAACCGCCCCAGTCGTCGGTGCGCAGGTTCCACAGCCCGCTGAGGAACTGGTCGACGAGGTAGCCCCCGTGCCCGTGCACGTCGACGGCGTCGACCCCGGCGTCGGCCAGCCGCGCGACGGCCTGCCCGAACCGCTCGACGAGCCGCCGGATCTCCCCGTCGGACAGCGGACGGCAGGCGATCGTCGGGTCCCTCAGCCACGGCGTCGCGGAGGCGGAGACGGGCGCTCGCTCCCCTGGTTCGGCCGGCCCGAGCCGTCCGCTCCCCGGCGAGAGCTGGACCGAGACCAACCCACCTGCCGCGTGCACGGCCTCGACCATGCGTCTGATCGGCGGGACGAAGGCGTCGTCGTCCACCCGGGCCATGGCGCCGCTGAACGGCTCGTGCTCGGTGGAGGCGAGGACGGGACCGGTGACGAGCAGACCCGCCCCACCCCGGGCCCTGGCGGCGAGGAACGCGACCTCGCGGGCGCTCATCGCCCCGTCCGGTCCGGTCATCCGGCTGCTCAGCGGAGCGAGGACGATCCGGTTGGGCACGGTGAGCCGCCCGATGCGGCCGGGCGCGAACAGGGCGGACAGGTCGCTCATCTCCGCTGGCCTCTCGTCGTCGAGGACCGCCGCCGGGCCCGACGGACACCCCATCATCCGGACACCGGGGGGCCCGACACGCGGGCCGATGGTCCCGAGGACCTCTCACGTATTTCACCCGGCTGGTCGATCCACCGTCCGCGCCGGACCGCCGATGCTCACGAGGTGAACCTCGAACAGCGCGGGCTGTGGGCCGCAGAAGCGTTCCGCTCCGCGCGTCGACCGTCCCTGCTCGCCCGGTTCGGGGTCGTCGCCCTCGTCGTCATGGCCGGCCTCGGGCTCGCCCTCGGCCTCCAGCTGCGCTCGGTGATCTCCGACCGCGCCCTGGACAACGCCGAGCGCTCCTCCCTGGTCTACCTCCACCTCGTGAGGGAGACGTTCCTCGCCCCCGGCGTCGCCTGGGACCCCTCCTCCGGACCCGGGGTCGCCAACCCTGCGCAGCAGTCCCTCTCCGAGGAGATCCTCGGCGACCCGGAGATCTCCTCGGAGGTCCTCAGCGCGACCGCGTGGCTCGCGGACGGCACCGTGGCCTTCTCCACGGAACGAGCGAGCATCGGCACGGTCGAGACGCTTCCGGCCTCCGCCGTCGAGGCACTGGCGGGCCGGCCGGTCTCCGTGATCGCCGGCCCCGAGCGGGTGCGCAGCGACGGCTACGTCCCCGCCGAGCACCCCGGCGCGAGCGTCCTGGTGGTCGATGCCCCGTTCTCCACCACCGGGGACGACTCCCCGGAGCTCGTCATCGAGATCGTCACGGAGTACACCGACACGGCGGCGGCGGTCCGCACGGACACGGCCGTCGTGTTCGGCTGGCTCGGCGCCGGCCTGCTCGTGCTCTACGTCGCCCTGTTCCGCCTGGTGGCGACCGCGAGCCGCAGGCTGCGCGTGCAGTCCGAGACGAACCGTGAGCTCGCGGAGCACGATGCGCTGACGGGCCTGGCCAACCGCACCCTTCTCGAGCACCGGGCACGGCTGGCCCTGGACGAGGCGCGGCGTGGCGGTCACCCGCTCGCCCTGCTCCTGCTGGACCTCGACCGCTTCAAGGAGATCAACGACACCCTCGGCCACCACCACGGCGACCTCCTGCTCAGGCTCGTCGGCCCTCGCCTGAGGTCCGTCCTGGGCGAGGGTGACGTCGTCGCACGGCTCGGCGGGGACGAGTTCGTCGTCCTGCTGCACCAGGTCGCGGACGTCGACGCCGCACGTCTCGTCGGCGAGCGGCTCCTCGCAGCGCTCGACAGCCCCTTCCCCGTCGACGGTCTCGACCTGGACGTCGGCGCGAGCCTCGGGATCGCTGTGAGCCCCGAGCACGGCGTCGACGTGGCGACCCTCCTGCAGCATGCCGACGTCGCGATGTACGCGGCCAAGGCGAAGCAGTCGGGAATTGCCGTCTACGACCCCCGTCACGACCTCAACAGCACGGCGCGGCTCAGCCTGCTCGGCGAGCTGCGCCGAGGGATCGAGAGCGGGCAGCTCGTGCTGCACTACCAGCCGCAGGCGGAGGCGGGCAGCGGAGCGGTGCACGGGGTGGAGGCACTCGTGCGCTGGCAGCACCCCGTCCACGGCCTGCTCGCCCCCGACGAGTTCATCCCGCTCGCGGAGAGCACGGGGCTCATCCGGCCGTTGACCCTCGCCGTGCTGGACTCCGCCCTTGCGCTCGCCGCGCGCCGGCGCACGGTCGACGAGGCGTTCACCGTCGCCGTGAACATCTCCGCGCACTCCCTGCTGGACCCCGATCTGACGCGCGACGTCGAGGCCGCGCTGGCCAGGCACGGGCTGCCCGGGCAGGCGCTCGTGCTGGAGATCACCGAGAGCTCGATCATGTCGGACCGCGAGCGGGCCAGGACCGCCCTGGTGCGACTCGCCGACCTGGGCGTGAGCCTCTCGGTCGACGACTTCGGCACCGGGTACTCCTCCCTCGCCTACCTGCACCGCCTCCCCGTGCACGAGCTCAAGATCGACCGGAGCTTCGTCATCGGGATGAGCAGCTCCTCCAACGCGGCGATCGTCACCGCGAGCATCGACATGGGACACGCCCTGGGGCTGCGCGTGGTCGCGGAGGGCGTCGAAGAGCAGGTGGCGTGGGACCTGCTCGAGGGCTTCGGCTGCGATGCCGTGCAGGGGTACCACCTCTGCCGCCCGGTCGCGGAGGAGGCGCTGGACGACTGGTTGGCCGAGCGCCAGGTCGACGCGGTCTGACCTGCCGAAGGGCTCAGGTTCCGCCACGGCGGTCGATGACCTAGGTGTGGCGCCCGTGCTCGCGCGGTGCCCTGCAACCCGCCCGATCATCCGTCCCGAGGAGTCGCCAGCAATGGGTTCCGCCCTCCACCCCGTCTCGTGGTTCCGCGACCTCGGGGTCAGGACCAAGGTGCTCACCGCCCTCGGGCTCGCCGCCGGTGTGGCGGTCTTCGTCGGCGCCTACGGGCTCGTCGCGCTGCACGAGACCAGCGGGCAGACGCAGCGGATCGCCGACGAGGGTGTGGCGATGGTCGCCCTCGCCGGCGACCTCGAACGCTCCACGACCGAGCTCCGGCTCGCGGTCACCAACCAGGCCGTCGGCACCGACGCCGCGAGCGCCGAGAGGTTCGAGCGCGCGGCGTCGACCTGGGAGGCCCGGGTCCGTTCCGTCCTCGTGGAGTACCGGGCGTCGGGCCCCACCGCGGAGCAGCTGGCCCTGCTCGACGCGTTCGAGTCCCAGCTCGAGACCTACCTGGTGCTCCGTGACCAGCACCTCTACCCCGCCGGCAGGGCGAACGACCTGGAGTCCTGGGCCGCGGCGCGCGACGTGGGCGGCTCGACCGTCGGCACGATGACCCTGGTGCTCGACGAGCTCATGGCGAGCGAACGCGCGGAGATCGCCGCGACCGCCGATGCGGCCGAGCACGCCTACGTGCAGGACAGGACCGCCGTCATCGCGATCCTCACGATCGGGCTCGTCGCGGCGCTGTGGCTCGGGTCCCTCGTGGTCGGCGCCCTGGTACGCCGGCTGCGCTCCGTCGAGTCGGTCGCGGGCGCCCTCCAGCGCGGGGACCTCACCGTCTCCACCGGGCTGACCGGCAGGGACGAGGTCGGCCGGATGGCCGCCTCGCTCGACGACGCCATCGGGAGCCTGCGCACGCTGGTCGGCAGGATCGAGGGAGCTGCGGTCCTCACGGCCGGAGCTGCCGAGGAGATGTCCGGGACGACCTCGCAGATCGCAGCGGGGGCGGAGGAGACCTCCGTCCGCGCCGGTGTCGTCTCGGCCGCGGCCGAGCAGGTCAGCCGCAACGTGCAGACCGTCGCCTCAGGAGCGGAGGAGATGGGTGCCTCGATCCGGGAGATCGCGCGGACCGCGGGAGAGGCCTCCCGGATCGCCGACGACGCGGTCGACGCGGCCCAGTCCACGACGAGCACCGTCTCGCGACTGGGCGAGTCGAGCCGGGAGATCGGGAACGTGGTCAAGGTGATCACCTCGATCGCCGACCAGACGAACCTGCTCGCGCTCAACGCGACGATCGAGGCGGCCAGGGCCGGGGAGGCCGGCCGGGGCTTCGCCGTGGTTGCCGGAGAGGTCAAGGAGCTCGCTCAGGAGACCGCCAGGGCCACCGGGGACATCGCCCGCCGCGTCGAGGCCATCCAGTCCGACACCACCGGCGCGGTCGAGTCGATCGGCAGGATCTCGCAGATCATCGACGCCATCCACGCCTTCCAGGCGACCATCGCCTCGGCGGTGGAGGAGCAGACGGCGACGACCTCCGAGATGACCCGGAACGTCGCGGAGGCGGCCACGGGATCGCAGGAGATCGCCCAGACGATCGCCGGCGTGGCCGGCTCGGCCGTCCAGACGACTGCCGGCGTCGAGCAGTCGACCCGGGCGGTGGGCGAGCTCGCCCGGATGTCGGCGGACCTGCGCGAGCTCGTCGGGCGCTTCACCGTCTGAGCCGGGTCACTCCGGGACGCAGATCCGACCGGCCGCCATCGCGCCGGCCGTACGCCAGGCCAGGACGAGCACGAGCGCGCTGACCGCCGCCAGGAGCGTCCACGCCACGACGGTGAGTGCGGCGACCGCCTGCGTGGCTGCCGCCGTGGTGACGGCCGCCGACAGGGCGGCGAGCGGGAAGGCGAAGGCCCACCAGGACAGGAAGAACGGCAGCCGACGCAGCCGGAGGGCGAGCGCGGCGAACAGCAGCCCGAAGAGCACGGCGACGTCGAGGAGCGCCTCCCCCGCGACGTCGATCGTCCCGCCGTTCAGCGCCGTCCACGCGAGGAACCCGGCCGAGGGCGGGGCGACGAGCACAGCAAGGGTCGGCAGCAGCGGTGCGGGAAGCGGCTGCTCGTGGACGAAGAGGCGCTGGAGCACGATCGGCAGCAGAGCGAGCCACAGGAGCATCCCGGCCCAGAAGGCGAACCGGCTCAGCCACATCGGGCCGAGGTCGACCCCTGCCATCGGCACGACGACCAGACCCACCACGGGGATGAACCATGCGGGGCTGACATGGGTGCTGGTGAAGGTCGGGCGACTGATCCACGCGGAGAGCACGACGAGCGTCAACGCGACCTGACCGACGGCACCGAGCCACCACAGGACCGTCGCCGGCCCGGGGACGATCTCCCGCCCCGCCGCCGCGAGGAGGAGCAGGGCGATGGTCGAGGTGGGGACGAAGGCCAGCCGGACGGGATGACGGATCTCGGCTCGGAACGCGTCGGTGTGCAGCACGATCTTCGCCGCGTAGGCGAGGGCCACGGCAGCCCCGACCGCGAGGGCGATCCAGAAGATCACCGTCGAGACCGCCTCGGGCGCACCCATCGCGGCGGCCTTGCGCCAGGCAAGGGCGAGGCCCGCCAGGCCCATGACCGTCGCGAAGAAGGTGACGGGCAGGTGAGCGAGTCGCGGGGCGCGCACCGGCTCCGCAACCGGTTCGACGGGGGTCGTCGTCGTCATCATTCCTCCGGAAGTGACCAGTTCTTATATTTGACCAATTCCAATATAGAGGAGAGACTGGGTCCGTGACGACCGCCTCGACGTTGCTGCGCGAGCAGGGCCTGCGGGTGACGGCCGCCCGGGTCGCGGCCCTCGACGTCCTCGACACCGCTGCGCACCTGTCCACCGACGAGATCGCCACCGCCGTGCGCGAACGGATCGGCTCGGTCTCGGTCCAGGCGACCTACCACCTGCTCGATGCACTGACCGCTGCGGGTCTGGTGCACCGGGTCGACCTCGCCGGCTTCCCTGCCCGGTACGAGCGCCGGGCCACCGCCCACCACCACCTCGCCTGCCGCGGCTGCGGCCACCTGGTCGACGTCGACTGCTCGGCCGAGGACGGGCCGTGCGTCCACCTCGCCGACCGTCAGGGCTTCGCCGTGGAGCGGGCCGAGGTCATCTTCTGGGGGTTGTGCCC
>NZ_JBFHHB010000175.1:0-6641 GCF_041597215.1 Actinotalea sp. | reverse complement strand
CGGCTGGGCCTCGACGAGCTGGCGGGCCGGCGGCCCCGCGAGCTCTCCGGCGGTCAGGCGCAACGCGTGGCGCTCGCCCGCGCCCTTGCCGCCGATCCGGCCGTCCTGCTTCTCGACGAGCCGATGGCGGCCCTCGACGCCAGGACCCGGGTGGAGATCCGCAGCGTGCTGCGTGAGGTGCTTGCCGGCTTCGACGGGCCGACGGTGCTGGTGGTGCACGACCCGCTCGAGGCCATGGTGCTCGCCGACCGGATCCTGGTGATCGAGAACGGCCGTGCGGTGCAGGAGGGGACGCCGTCGGAGGTCGCGCGGCGACCGGCCACGGACTACGTCGCGCGGCTCGTGGGGCTCAACCTGTACCGCGGCACGCTCGCCGACCCGGGGTCCCGTCAGGTCGAGCTCGACGGGGGAGGGCGTCTGGTCGCGGCGGGCGGCGGGCCGACGGACCTCGATCTCGGTGCGCTCGCCGCCGGTGCGCCGGTGCTCGTGGCGGTCCGGCCCATGTCGATCGCCGTGCACACGCGCGAGCCGGATCACGGGTCGGTGCGCAACGTCTGGGCCGGGCGGGTGAGTGCGATGGACCTGCTCGCCGACCGCGTGCGGCTGTCGGTCGACGGGGAGATCGACGCGGCGGTCGACGTCACCCCGGCCGCTGTCGCCGACCTCGGGCTGGCCGACGGCGTCCGGGTGTGGCTCAGCGTGAAGGCGACCGACGTGACGGGCTACTCGGCGCCCTGAGGCGTGGGGGTGGCCGGGCCGGCTCAGGCCGGCGGGATCTGCACGACGACGTCGGTCGACTTCACGCTCGCGACGGCGAGGACACCGGGTTCGAGCCCGAGGTCGTCCGCCGCTTCCCGGCTCATCAGCGAGACCACCCGGAACGGCCCCGCCTGGAGCTCCACCTGGGCCATGACGGTGTCCCTGACGACTCGGGTGACCAGACCACGGAAGCTGTTGCGCGCGGACTGCGCGATTGCCGGGCGCTGCTCGATCGGCGAGGTCTTGGCGAGCTCGAGGGCGAGCTGTGCGAGCTCTGCTCCGTCCACGACGCGCAGGTTCGACGCGTCCTTGTGCACGGTCAGCCGCCCGGAGTCCGCCCATCGGCGCATCGTGTCGTCGCTGACGCCGAGCAGCTCCGCGGCGTGGCGGATCCGGAACATGGTCACGGACCAAGGCTAACGACCCGGGTGCGGGTCCGGCGCTCGCCCGGCGCCGCCCGGGGCGGCGGAGAGGTGTTCCCTCCCCGCCGCCCCGTCCTGCTACTTCTGGGAGTCGCCGGAGAAGTGGAACGAGACCTTCGCCGCCTCGTCCTCACGGTGCGGCCAGCGCTGGGTGATCACCTTGCCGCGGGTGAAGAACTTCACGCCCTCGGGGCCGTACATGTGCGTCTCGCCGATGAGCGAGTCCTTCCAGCCCCCGAAGGAGTGCCAAGCGACGGGGACGGGGATCGGCACGTTGATGCCGACCATGCCCACCTGGACCGCCCGCTGGAAGGTGCGCGCCGCCTCGCCGGAGGAGGTGAAGAGCGCCGTCCCGTTGCCGTACGGGCTCGCGTTGATGAGTGCGATGCCCTCCTCGAGGCCGCTGATCCGGATGATCTCCAGGGTCGGTCCGAAGACCTCCTCCTGGTTGATACGCATGTCCGGGCGCACCCTGTCGAGCACCGTCGGCCCGAGGAACCAGCCGTTCTCGAATCCCTCGACCACGAGCCCCCGTCCGTCGACCAGGACCTCGGCCCCCTCCTCCTCCGCGGAGTCGATCAGCGCCGTGATCCGGGCCTTGGCCTGCTCGGTGATGATCGGGCCCATGTCCGAGTCCGGGTGGTCACCAGGGAGCACCTTCACGGCCTTGGCCTTCTCCACGAGGAGTGACACGAGCTCGTCGGCGATCTCGTCCTGCACGAGGGCGACCGGGAGGGCCATGCATCGTTCCCCGGCCGCGCCGAAGGCAGCGGCGATCAGGTTGTTCGCCGCGTTCTCCAGGTCGGCGTCGGCGAGCACGATGCCCTGGTTCTTCGCGGCTCCGAGCGCCTGGCACCGCTTGCCGTTCTTGGTAGCGGTCTCGTGGATGAGCTTCGCGGTGGGAGTCGACCCGACGAAGGAGACGGCTGCGACGTCCGGGTGGGTCAGGAGGCGTCCGATCACGCTGCGGTCGCCGTGGACCACGTTGAAGACGCCGTCCGGCAGCCCTGCCTCCTTCCACAGCTCGGCGATGAGCATGCCGGCACCGGGGTCGCGCCCCGCGGGCTTGAGGACGAAGGTGTTGCCGGTGGCGATCGCGACCGGGCTCATCCACAAGGGGATCATCACCGGGAAGTTGAACGGGGTGATCCCCGCGACGACGCCCACGGGCTGCCGGAAGGAGTACACGTCGATGCCCGTGGCGGCCTGCTCGGAGAACTCGCCCTTGAGCAGCTGAGGGATCCCGCAGGCGAACTCGACGACCTCGAGACCGCGCGCGATCTCGCCCTTGGCGTCGGAGATCACCTTGCCGTGCTCACGGGTCACGATCCGTGCGAGCTCGTCGGTGTGCTCGACGAGGAGCTCGCGGAAGCGGAAGAGGATCGAGCTCCGCTTGCTGAGCGAGACCTGGGACCACGTCTCGAAGGCGGCACTCGAGCTCGCGATGACGCGCTCGACCTCGTCGGGCGTGGCGTGCGCGAGCTCGGCGATGACCTCCCCGGTGGCCGGGTCGTGGATGGGTGACGTCTTCGCCAGGTCGCCGGGGAAGGCCTTCCCATCGAGCCAGTGCGGGACGGTGGTCGTCATCGTGAACTCCTTCGTGGTTGTCACAGGTCGTGGCGCTGGGCGGCGCGCCGGCCGTCATGCCGAGTCCTCGCGCGTCCGGTGACACGGACCGGCGTCAGGTTCGGCGCCACCTCGTACCCCGTCTCCGACGTTGGAGATCCGTTCCGCCGATCTCGCGGCGGAGGCTCGCCACGAGCGTGCACCGCGAGGACATCTCTCGTCAAGTTTTGTCAGGACATTCGCTCATACTGTCATTAGAAAGGGCGCGATATGCTGTCATGGTCGGCGTCGGCCCCGGGGCCACGGAGGGCGCGACACCCAGGAGGAGCCCAGTGACCCAGCCGTTGCGCATCGACCTCGACCGGACGAGCCCCGTGCCGCTCTACCACCAGGTGGCCGAGGCCATCCAGGCGGCCATCGACGACGGGCGGCTGGAGCGCGGTGAGCTCCTGGAGAACGAGATCGCCATGGCGGCCCGGCTCGGGATCTCGCGACCCACGGCTCGTCAGGCGCTGAGGGTGCTCGTGGACAAGGGGCGTCTCGTCCGTCGACGCGGTGCGGGCACCCGTGTCGCACCCGCCCGGATCCGCCGTCCGGTCGAGTTGACCAGCCTCTACGACGACCTGGCCAAGGGCGGCCAGGAGCCCTCGACCGTCGTGCTCGAGCTCGAGGACGTGGCCGCCTCGTCCGAGATCGCCACGGCGCTCGAGGTGCCGGAGGGCACAGAGGTCGTGCGGCTGCGTCGGCTCCGGATGGCGGGCGGGGAGCCGCTCGCGATCATGACGAACTACCTCCCGGTCGCCATCGCGCCGAGTCGGGAGGAGCTCGAGAAGGACGGGCTCTACGACTGCCTGCGCGGCCGTGGCGTGCGGCTGCACATCGCGCGCCAACGGATCGGAGCGCGTATCGCGACCGCCGCGGAGTCACGGATGCTCGAGGAGCCGTCCAGGGCGGCCCTGCTGACCATGGAGCGGACGGCCTTCGACGAGTCGGGCGGTGCCATCGAGTTCGGGCAGCACGTCTACCGGGCGTCGCGGTACGTGTTCGACACCACGCTGTTCGCGAGCTGACGCCCGGACGAGGGTCGAGGACGGGCCCGGCACGGGGGAGCCGAAGTGCGCCCCGCTCGATGTGCGCCCTCGACGCTCAGGCCCCTGCGCGCACCCGGTCCCGACCCTCGGCCTTGGCGAGGTACATGAGCTCGTCGACCCGGCGCAGCACCGCGTCGGCCGGTTCGTCACGGCCCAGCTCGGTCACCCCGAAGCTCGCCGTCAGCCGCACCCCCAGGGTCGTCCCCAGCTCGCGAGGCAGGGCGGCTCGAAGCCGTTCGGCGAGCCGGACCGCCTCGTCATGTGTGGTGGCCGGCGCGACGAGGACGAACTCCTCGCCCCCGATCCGGGCGACCAGGTCACCCTCGCGGACGGTTCGGGCGGCGATCTCTCCCACGGCGCGAAGGACCTGGTCGCCGAACTCGTGCCCGTGCGTGTCGTTGACCTGCTTGAAGTGGTCGAGGTCGAAGAACACGACGCACACGGGCGCTGCGGGGTCGGCCAGCCCGGCCTGGTGGCCGAGCTCCTCGCGCAGTCGGCGCCGGTTGGCCAGGCCCGTCAGCTCGTCGAGGTAGGCCATGTCGCGCATCCGGGAGGCCGTCGCATCCGCGCGTGCCGCGTCGGCCATGGCGGAGGCGACGTGCTCCTTGGCGCGGGAGAGCGCGAGCAGGAGCACGAGGAACACCCCGAGGTAGACGCCGTAGCGGACGGCGAGCCAGACGTACTCCTCGCCACCGGGCAGCCGTCCCAGCGCCGCGGCCAGGACGACGGTGACCGCACCCGAGTAGGCCGCGCCGTGCAGGACGGCGGTCCGCGTGCTCTGGAAGAGGAAGCCGACCACCAGGCACACCGCCACGTCCAGGAGGGGGGTGGGCAGCAGCGCCAGCCACGCGTCGGCAGCATCCGCCGACTCGGCGATCCTGGCCGTCGCGAGGAGGAGCCACCACGCCTCGAGGAGGACCAGGGCGGTGATCGCGGCCCGGACGGCCCACCGGGGCCGACGGATCAGGATCCACGCGAAGGCGAGGAGTGCCGCTCCCAGCGGAGGGAAGCCCCAACGGATCCAGGGGTCCTGTGCGGAGTCGATCACCCAGATCGCGGCCATGAACGGTGCGCACACGGCGATCCCGAGGGCCACCACGCGGCGGGCGAGGCGGGCGAGATCATCCGCGCGCCGCAGGCCCGGCTGCCCGGTCGAAGCGTCCACGCGTCCTCGTCTCCCGCCGTCGGGGTGCTGCGCCTCGAGCACGGTGCCTCGGGTCGTGTGGCGCTCGCGCCGGGCGTGTCGCCGGGCACGAGCGCTCAGTCTTGCACCCTGGTAGCGGGAAGGGTGGTAGCAGCGACGAGACCGGGAGCCCGACGGCACTGGTCAGGGCAGGGCGTCCACCGCGCGCCGCACCTCGTCCTGGACCTCCGGCCGCCACGTGCCGAACGGCTCCACCTCGACCCCCGTGCGGGTACGCCGCCATGTGCCGACCACGATGCCGTCCACCAGCACCGTCGGCCGGAACACCCCGTTGCCCCCGGGGACGATGCGCTCGCTGTGCTCCGGGGGGACCGTTGCCGTGCGATCCGCGTAGCCGAGGATCATCTCGTCGAAGCCCGGCAGCAGGTGCACCCGGCACGCGTCGGCTCGGTGCGTCGCGAGCCGGTCGGGGACCGAGGGGTCGAGCCAGTACTCGGTGCCGTCGACCTCGAGCAGCTCGAGCCGGTCGCGGACCGCCGCGAGGCCACTCCGGACCGACCCGAGCGGGAGCCCGGCCCAGCGTGCGAGGTCCGCGACCGTCGCCGGCCCGTGACCGAGCAGGTAGCGCTGCACGAGCTCGGCGAGCGCTTCCTCACCCTCGAGCCGACGCGGTGACCCGATCCAGGCGTCGGCCAGGATGAAGGCCTGCTCACCTGACAGCAGGGGCCCGAGGCACAGCCGCCCGCGCTGGGCGAGCTCCACGATGAGGTGGTAGCCGCGCCCGGCGTCGGTAGGGAGCCCAGCCGAGCGGAAGGCAGCGAGCAGGTCGGCGCGAACGATGCCGTCGACCGCGACTCGCTCGCTGACCCGCTCGGCCGTCGTCACGTCGTTCTCCTCGAGTCCGAGCTGACCGCGACGTCGCGCCGCGGCAGCGCGGGGACGGCCACTCGCAAGCGCCTGGAGCCACCCGAGGTCCTCGGCGGCCACGGTGTGCAGGGAGCCGCGCATCGGCCAGGACCGCACGAGAGTGCCGGCGTCGTAGGCGTCGAGGACCTCCTGGCCGGAGCGTGCCCTGCTGCGCACGGCCAGGGAGCGGACGACCCCGGCTGCGTCTTGTCCCTGCGCGGCGAGGAGGTGCCGGGCAGCGGTGACCGGGTCCGCGAGAGGTGGACCGGCGACGTGCTGTGCGACCAGTCGGAGCAGGCAGACCTCTGGTGCCATGGATTCACCCAAGGTGTCGGCGCCATGTCCCGGACCGCGCGGGCCCGGCGCCGGCGCCGACGCAGGGTGGCAGGCCTGGACCCTCATGCCGTCACGGCGCTCAGGGGTGGGCGAGCACGTTGCTGCCGTCGAGGAACACGGTGAAGCCGTTGCGGCCGCGCTCCTTGGCGGCGTACATCGCGGAGTCCGCGTGGCGCAGCACCATCGCGGCGGTCAGTCGGGGGTCGTCCGCGGTGGCGGCGCCGACGCTCGCCGAGAGCCGGACCTCGCCCACGTCGGTGGTGACGGGCGCGGTCAGGGCCTCGACGAGCCGAGCGGCGATGTCCTCGACCCGGACGCCGTCCGGCAGCGGATCGCACAGGATGACGAACTCGTCGCCGCCGAACCGCGCGACGGTGTCCTCGTCCCGCGTGACCTGCCTGAGACGGCGCGCGACCT
>NZ_JBFHHB010000174.1:0-6666 GCF_041597215.1 Actinotalea sp. | reverse complement strand
GTCTCCACGGCGACGCGCGCATGCGGGTCCTGCGCGAGCATCGCGTCGAGGATCCCGTCCGAGATCTGGTCGCAGACCTTGTCGGGGTGGCCCTCCGTGACGGACTCGGAGGTGAAGAGGCGCAGGGCAGCAGTCATGCCGCGAGCCTAGTCGAGCCCGCCTCGCGCGACCGTCCTGCCGGGCTCGGTGAGACGGTCGGTGAGCACGGCCGCCGCCGCGTCGGCGAGGGCGGCCGCCACCTGGTCCTTGCTGCCCTCGGCCGCGCCGACGATCTCACCGCGGGAGTCGAGGAAGGTCACGGTGGTGCCCACGTCCCCGAACCCGGTCGACTCGCCGACGGGGTTCACGACCAGCAGGTCCGCGCCCTTGCGTCGCGCCTTCTCCTGACCGAGGCGGAGCACGGTCTCGGCGTCGCCGGTCTCCGCAGCGAAGCCGATGACGACCTGCCCCGGCCGGCGTGCCGCGGTGAGCTCGGCGAGGACGTCCGGGTTGAGCTCGAGCCGGAGCGGCTCGGGCTCCCCGCCGTCCTTCTTGAGCTTGGCCGCCGAGCGCCGAGCCGGTCGGAAGTCCGCGACGGCAGCTGCCATGACCACGAGATCGGCGTCGGCGGCTGCCGCGTGCATCGCCGAGCGCAGCTGCTCGGCCGTCTCCACCCGGACGACCGTCACTCCGGTCGGTGCGGGCAGTGCGACGTTCGCGCTGACGATCTCGACGCTCGCTCCCCTGGCCGCGCAGGCCGCGGCGATGGCGTAGCCCTGCCGGCCGGTGGACCGGTTGCCGAGGAACCGGACGGGATCGAGCGACTCGTGGGTGCCGCCGGCCGAGATCACGACCCGGCGCCCGGCGAGGTCCTGCGGTGCCACGAGGGCCAGGGCGGCTCTGGCGATGCTCGGCGGCTCGGGCAACCGACCGGGACCGGAGTCCGCTCCGGTGAGCCGACCGTCCTCGGGGTCGAGCACGTGGACGCCACGCTCACGCAGCAGGGCGACGTTCGCGACGGTCGCGGGGTGCTGCCACATCTCGGTGTGCATCGCCGGGGCGAGGAGCACCGGGCAGCGCACCGTCAGGAGAGCTGCCGTCAACAGGTCGTCGCACCGACCGGAGGCCGCTCGGGCGAGCAGGTCGGCAGTCGCCGGGGCGACCACCACCAGGTCGGCCCACCGGCCGAGGCTCACGTGCTCGACGGCCGGGACGTTCTCGAAGACGCCCGTGGAGACGGGATGCCCCGACAGGGCCTCCCAGGTCGCCCTGCCGACGAACTCCAGCGAGGCAGCCGTCGGCACCACGCGGACCTCGTGACCTGCCTCGGTGAACAGCCGCAGCAGGAAGGCCGACTTGTACGCGGCGATCCCGGCGCCGACGCCGAGCAGGATGCGCAAGTCAGCCCTCGGTGGGGGTCACCGTGAGCAGGCCGGCGTTGATCTCGCGCATGGCGATCGACAGCGCCTTCTCCTGGTGCCGCGCCTCGACGAGCGGGCCGACGTTCTCCAGGAGACCCTCGTTGAGCTGCGAGTAGTACGCGTTGATCTGGCGGGCGCGCTTGGCCGAGTAGATCACCAACGCGTACTTCGAGTCGGCGGCAGCGAGCAGCTCGTCGATCGGCGGGTCGGTGATGCCCTCGGGGGCGGCGACGGTTCCGGCCATGTGTGTGCTCCGTGAGGTCGTGGGAGATCCTGCAGCTGGCGCCTGCCGGCAGAGCGGCTAGCGCACGAATCAGGCTAGGAGCCATCCTAGCGTGTCGGCAGTCCCATCAGGGTGACCAGCTCGTCGGTGGCGCGTTGCACGTCGTCGTTGATCACGACGTGGTCGAACTCCGACTCCGCGGCGAGCTCGACGCGCGCCGTGTCCAGGCGACGGGCGCGCTCCTCCGCGTCCTCGGTCCCCCGGCCGACCAGTCGTCGTTCGAGCTCGTCCCAGCTCGGCGGCGCGAGGAACACGAATCGCGCCTCCGGCATCGCCTCACGGACCTGACGGGCACCGGCGAGGTCGATCTCCAGGAGCGCGGGCCGTCCACCGGCGAGCTGCTCGAGGACCGGTCCGCGCAGCGTCCCGTACCGGTTGCGGCCGTGCACCCACGCCCACTCCAGGAGCTCCCCCTCCTCCACCAGGCGGTCGAACTCGGCGCCCTCGACGAAGTGGTAGTGGGTGCCGTCGACCTCTCCTGGCCGCGGCGGCCGCGTCGTGGCGGAGACCGAGAGCCAGACCTCGGGGTAGCGGTGACGGATGTCCGCCGAGACGGTGCCCTTGCCGACGGCCGTCGGTCCGGCGAGGACGGTGAGGCGTGCGGGACCGCCCGGCCGGCCCGACGGCGAGGAGGAGTCGCTGGGAGTGGGTTGCTGCGTCACCGGCCGGCTCAGCCGAACCGAGCGACGAGGGCCTCGGCCTGGTGGGGGCCGAGCCCGCGCAGCCGCCTGGTCTCCGAGATGCCGATCTCGGCCATGATCGCGCGCGCCTTGATCTTCCCGACGCCCGGGAGGGACTCGAGCAGAGCGGAGACCTTGAGCTTGCCGATCACGTCATCCGTGCGGCCCTGCTCGATCACCTCGGCGAGCGAGCCCTGCGAGTACTTCAGGCGCGCCTTCACCTCGGCACGTGCCTGCCGCGCGGCGGCGGCCTTCTGCAGCGCTGCGGCGCGCTGTTCGGGGGTCAGCGGGGGTAGGGCCACGCGGGTCACCTCTTCGCAGGTCACGACGGTTATCGGAGACGAACCTAGCGAGCCGGAGGGTCGCTCGGCAACGCACAGCGCCTGCGGAGCACGACGGGAGGGCCGGGAGGTGCCCGCAGGACCGTCCTCAGCGCAGGGCGGCGGCCGCCTCGGACACGGCCTCGGCGGCCGCCGCGCGCAGCGCGGACCGCTCCGGGCCGGCGCGGAGCACACCGCGGGAGGTCGAGGCCAGCACGGCGGAACGCGCCAGCCCGAACACCGAGCGCAGCTCGGCGGCTCCGGCACCCTGCGCGCCGACGCCTGGGGCGAGGATCGGCCCACGCACGGCGGAGAGGTCGATGGCCAGCCGTTCGGGTGCCCGACCGACCGTCGCGCCCACCACGAGCCCGACCGGCCCGAGGACCTCCCCGCGGGAGGCGTTCTGCTCGGCGGCCCATCGTGCGACCCCCGCCGCGACCGACTCCCCGGAGGCAGCGACGGCGTGCTGCACCGACTCCCCCTCCGGGTTGCTCGTCAGGCACAGCACGAAGAGCCCGCGCGAGGCCGCCAGGGCCTCCTCGACGGCCGGAGCGAGGCTCCCCGCGCCCAGGTACGGGCTCAGCGTCACGGCGTCCCCGGCGAGCGGGGACCCCTCACGCAGGTAGGCGTCGGCGTAGCCCGCCATCGTCGAGCCGATGTCCCCGCGCTTGGCGTCGACGATCATCTCGGAGCCGGTGCCCCGGGTCGCGGCGATGACCTCCTCGAGCACCGCGACTCCGGCCGAGCCGTGGCGCTCGAAGAAGGCCGACTGGGGCTTGAGGGCGGCGACCCGTCCGGCGAGGGCGTCGACGACGGTCAGCGCGAAGGTGCGCAGCCCCTCGACGTCGTCCGCCAGGCCCCACTCCCTCAGCAGCCCCGGGTGCGGGTCGATCCCGACGCACACGGGCCCGAGCGCGTCCATCGCCGCCGCGAGGCGGTCCCCGAACCCGGTCACTGTGCCGCCGGCAGCACGTTCGGGAGCCGGGCGTCCCGCAGCTCCAGGACGTGGTCCTGAAGGCTGCAGACGGTGAAGGACCCCCCGCGTGCGGACTCGATCGCCTGCACGGCTGCGGCGAGCTGCTGCACCGTCGTGACGATCGCCCGGTCGGCCGAGACGGTCGCGGTGCGGATCTCGTAGCCGTCGGCCTTGGCGCCCTGACCCGAGGGGGTGTTGACGACCATGTCGACCTCACCCGCGGTGATCAGGTCGACGATCGTCGGCTCCCCGTCGGGCCCGCGACCGGCCGAGTGCTTGCGCACCACCGTCGACCTGATCCCGTTGCGCCGCAGCACGGCGGCGGTGCCCTCGGTCGCGAGGATCTCGAAACCGAGCTCCGCGAGCCGCCTGATCGGGAAGGTGATCGACCGCTTGTCGCGATCGGCGACCGAGATGAACACCCGCCCGGAGGTGGGCAGACCACCGAAGGCGGCGGCCTGCGACTTGGCGAAGGCCGCGGGGAAGTCCACGTCGAAGCCCATCACCTCGCCCGTCGAGCGCATCTCCGGACCGAGCACGCTGTCGACCATCACCCCGGCAGCCGTGCGGAACCGGCGGAACGGCAGCACGGCCTCCTTGACCGCGATCGGCGCGTCCATGCTCATCCGGCCACCGTCCCCGTGGCTGGGGAGCACCCCGGAGGCGCGCAGCTCGGCGATCGTCGAGCCGGTCATCACCAGGGCCGCGGCACGGGCGAGCGGGACGCCGGTCGCCTTGGCGACGAACGGCACCGTGCGGCTGGCCCGCGGGTTGGCCTCCAGGACGTACAGCACGTCCGAGACGAGGGCGTACTGGACGTTGATCAGACCCAGCACCCCCACGCCACGGGCCAGGGCGAGCGTCGAGGCCCGGATGCGGTCCAGCTCGGCGACCGAGACGGTGACCGGCGGGAGCACGCATGCGGAGTCGCCCGAGTGGATCCCGGCCTCCTCGATGTGCTCCATGACCCCGCCGAGGTACAGCTCCTCGCCGTCGTACAGGGCGTCGACGTCGAGCTCGATCGCGTCGTCGAGGAAGCGGTCGATGAGCAGCGGCGGGATCTGGCGTCCCTGCCCTGCGTCCCGCGCGCCCTGAAGGGCTCGCTCGACGTATCCCGAGAGCTGCTCGTCGGAGTAGACGATCTCCATCCCCCGCCCACCGAGCACGTATGAGGGGCGGACGAGAACCGGGTAGCCGATCCGGTGGGCGATCGCCGTCGCCTCCACCAGCGTGCGTGCCGTGCCGAAGGCCGGGGCGGGAAGACCCGCCTCGGCCAGGACCCGGCCGAAGACGCCACGGTCCTCCGCCGCGTCGATCGCGGACGGCGGGGTGCCGAGGATCGGGACGCCTGCCGCCTCGAGTCGGTCGGCCAGCGCGAGCGGGGTCTGCCCGCCGAGCTGGACGATCACCCCGGCCACGGGCCCCACGGCGCACTCCGCGTCGTAGACCTCCAGCACGTCCTCGAAGGTCAGCGGCTCGAAGTACAGCCGGTCCGCCGTGTCGTAGTCGGTGGAGACCGTCTCCGGGTTGCAGTTGATCATGACCGTCTCGAAACGGTCCTTGAGCGCGAGGGCCGCGTGCACGCAGGAGTAGTCGAACTCGATGCCCTGGCCGATGCGGTTGGGCCCCGAGCCGAGGATGAGGACGGCCGGCCGCGTGCGCGGGGAGACCTCCGTCTCCTCGTCGTAGCTCGAGTAGTGGTACGGGGTGCGTGCCTCGAACTCGGCCGCGCAGGTGTCCACCGTCTTGAAGACCGGTCGCAGGCCGAGCGCGAGCCGGAGATGACGCACCGTCTCCTCACTCATCCCGCGCAGACCGGCGATCTGGGCGTCGGACAGCCCGTGCCGCTTCGCGTCCCTCAGCAGCTCGCGGTCGAGCTCCCGTGCCGAGGCGACCTCGGCGGCGATCTCGTTCACGAGCACGATCTGGTCGAGGAACCACGGGTCGATACCGGTCGCCGCTGCGACCTCCTCGACGGTGGTCCCACCCTCGAGACCGACCGAGCGCAACAGCTGCTGCACCTGGACGAGCCGCTCCTCCGTCGGAGTGCGCACCTGCTCGAGCAGCTCGGTCAGCGCGCCACCGCTGGGCACCGGCCCGCCCCAGCGGAAGGTCGCGCCCGGCTTGTCGATCGAGCGCAGGGCCTTGCCGAGCGCCTCGGCGAAGTTGCGGCCCATGGCCATGGCCTCGCCGACCGACTTCATCGTCGTGGTCAGGGTCGGGTCCGCACCGGGGAACTTCTCGAAGGCGAAGCGCGGGACCTTGACCACGACGTAGTCGAGCGAGGGCTCGAAGGAGGCCGGGGTGGACCCGGTGATGTCGTTCGGGATCTCGTCGAGGGTGTACCCGACGGCGAGGCGCGCGGCGATCTTGGCGATCGGGAAGCCGGTCGCCTTGGAGGCCAGCGCGGAGGACCGCGAGACGCGCGGGTTCATCTCGATGACGACGATCCGGCCGGTGCTCGGCTCGACCGCGAACTGCACGTTGCAGCCGCCCGTGTCGACGCCGACCTCGCGGATGATCGCGATGCCGATGTCGCGCATCCTCTGGTACTCACGGTCGGTCAGCGTCATCGCCGGGGCGACGGTCACCGAGTCGCCCGTGTGCACACCGACGGCGTCGACGTTCTCGATCGAGCAGACGACCACGACGTTGTCCGCGTGGTCGCGCATGAGCTCGAGCTCGAACTCCTTCCAGCCGAGGATCGACTCCTCCAGGAGCACCTCGGTGGTGGGCGAGTAGTGCAGGCCCGCCCCGGCGATGCGCCGCAGGTCGGCCTCGTCGAAGGCGATCCCGGAGCCGAGGCCGCCCATGGTGAACGAGGGACGCACGACGACGGGGTAGCCGAGCTCCTCGGCGGCGCCGAGCACCTCGTCCATCGTGTGGCCGATGACGCTGCGCGCACTCTCGGCCCCGCAACGCTCGACGACCTCCTTGAAGGCCTGGCGGTCCTCGGCGAGGTGGATCGACGCGGTGTTCACGCCGATCATCTCCACGCCGTACTTCT
>NZ_JBFHHB010000173.1:0-6714 GCF_041597215.1 Actinotalea sp. | reverse complement strand
GACGACACGGACGGCGGCCGGCGTCGAGACCACCTACCGGGCCGACGCCGCGGCCGATGCCTATGCGATGGCGCTGCTCGACCTCGTCGCCCGGGCGACGGACGGCGCCTCGACCTGAGCAGCCGGCCCAGGGCGCGATCCACCCGCTCCGGGCGGCTCGACGGTCCCGCCACCTGGTCCGTCCCATGACTCGGCTCCGGCTGCACCTAGACTCTGCGCCATGTCCACTCTTTCTCGCGACGAGGTCGCGCGCGTCGCCGCGCTCGCTCGGATCGACCTGTCCCCGGACGAGCTGACCCGGTTGGCCGGTGAGCTCGACGTGATCGTCCACTCGGTTGCCCGGGTGCAGGAGGTCGCCGGGCCCGAGGTCCCCGCCACCAGTCACCCGCTCCCGTTGACGAACGTCTTCCGCGAGGACGTCGTGGAGCCCACGCTCGACGTCGACGAGGTCATGGCAGCAGCGCCCGACGCGGACTCCGGCCGGTTCTCCGTCCCGCAGATCCTCGGGGAGGAGTGATGACGGATCCCACCCGCATGTCAGCGGCGGCGCTCGCCGAGGCACTGACGGGCGGCGAGCTCTCCAGTGTCGAGGCGACGACCGCCCACCTGGACCGCATCGCCGCCGTCGACGGCGCGCTGCACGCCTTCCTGCACGTCAGCGGCGAGAAGGCGCTGGCGACGGCCCGTGAGGTCGACACGCGCCGCGCGGCGGGAGAGGAGCTGCACCCGCTCGCCGGCGTGCCGATCGCCGTCAAGGACGTCGTCGTCACCCGCGGCATGCCCACGACGGCCGGCTCGCGCATCCTCGAGGGCTGGATCCCGCCGTACGACGCGACGCTCGTCGAGCGTCTCAAGGCCGCCGGTCTGCCGATCCTCGGCAAGACGAACATGGACGAGTTCGCGATGGGCTCGTCGACCGAGCACTCGGCCTACGGCAACACGCACAACCCCTGGGACCTGGACCGGATCCCCGGCGGTTCGGGTGGTGGCAGCGCGGCGGCCGTCGGCGGATTCGAGGCCCCGCTCGCGATCGGCACCGACACCGGTGGCTCGATCCGTCAGCCGGCCGCCGTCACCGGCACGGTCGGCGTGAAGCCGACCTACGGCGGCGTCTCCCGCTACGGGCTGATCGCCCTGGCCTCGAGCCTCGACCAGGCCGGCCCCGTCACGCGCACCGTCCTGGACTCGGCCCTCCTGCACGAGGTGATCGGCGGGCACGACCCGCACGACTCGACCTCGCTCGACGAGCCGCTTCCCGATCTCGTGGGCGCCGCTCGACGCGGCATGACGGGAGACCTCACCGGCGTGCGCGTCGGCGTGGTGACCGAGCTCAACGGTGAGGGCTACCAGCAGGGCGTGCGCGCGCGCTTCGACGAGGCGCTGACGCTCCTGCAGAAGGCCGGTGCGGAGATCGTCGAGGTCTCCTGCCCGAACTTCCAGTACGCCCTCGCCGCGTACTACCTCATCCTGCCGAGCGAGGCCTCGAGCAACCTGGCGAAGTTCGACGGGATGCGCTTCGGCCTGCGCGTCGAGCCCTCCGATGGACCGGTGACCGCCGAGCGGGTGATGTCCGCCACGCGCGGTGCCGGGTTCGGTGACGAGGTCAAGCGCCGCATCATCCTGGGCACCTATGCCCTGTCGGCCGGCTACTACGACGCGTACTACGGGAGCGCGCAGAAGGTCCGCACGCTCATCCAGCGGGACTTCGCCGCGGCGTTCGCCCAGGCCGACGTCCTGGTCTCCCCGACGGCGCCCACCACGGCCTTCAGGCTCGGCGAGAAGCTTGACGACCCGATGGCGATGTACCTCAACGACGTCGCGACGATCCCGGCCAACCTCGCGGGCATCCCCGGGATGTCCCTGCCGTCGGGGCTCTCCGACGACGGACTGCCCGTCGGCTTCCAGATCCTGGCACCGGCGCGCGCCGACGACCGCCTGTACCGGGTCGGCGCGGCACTGGAGTCGCTCCTGGAGGCGCAGTGGGGCGGCCCGCTGCTCGACCGAGCACCTGAGCTTCCGACGACCGAGGGGAGTGCCCGATGAGCAACCACGAGCCCGCGACCCTCGTCGACTACGACGAGGCGGTGCGCCGCTACGACCCGGTCATCGGGATCGAGGTCCACGTCGAGCTGGGCACGGCGAGCAAGATGTTCGACGGCGCGCCGACGGAGTTCGGTGCCGCGCCGAACACCCAGGTGACCCCGACCTCGCTCGGCCTGCCGGGTGCCCTGCCCGCGCTCAACCGCACGGCGGTCGAGTCGGCCATCAAGATCGGCCTCGCCCTGCACTGCGAGATCGCCGAGGTCTGCCGCTTCGCCCGGAAGAACTACTTCTACCCGGACGTGCCGAAGAACTTCCAGACCTCCCAGTACGACGAGCCGATCGCCTTCGACGGGCACCTCGACGTCGAGCTCGACGACGGCACCGTGGTGCGCGTGGAGATCGAGCGGGCGCACATGGAGGAGGACGCGGGGAAGAACACCCACGTCGGCGGTGCCACCGGACGCATCCACGGCGCCGACCACTCCCTCGTCGACTACAACCGTGCCGGCATCCCCCTGGTCGAGATCGTCACGAGGCCGATCACGGGCGTCGGTGACCGCGCCCCGGAGGTGGCCCGCGCCTACGTCCAGACGCTGCGGGACATCTTCCGGGCGCTGGAGGTCTCCGAGGCGCGGATGGAGCGGGGGAACGTCCGCGCGGACGTGAACGTCTCGCTGCGCCCGACGCCCCAGTCACCTCTGGGGACGAGGACCGAGACGAAGAACGTCAACTCCTTCCGCTCGGTGGAGAGGGCCGTCCGCTACGAGATCTCCCGCCAGGCCGCCGTGCTCGACGAGGGCCGCACCGTGACGCAGGAGACCCGCCACTGGCACGAGGACACCTCGATCACCACGGCGGGGCGCGTCAAGTCCGACGCCGAGGACTACCGCTACTTCCCCGAGCCCGACCTGCTGCCGGTGGCTCCGAGCCGCGAGTGGGTCGAGGAGCTGAGGGCAGGACTGCCCGAGGTCCCGAGCGTCAGGCGCCGCCGGCTCCAGGCGGCATGGGGCTACGCGGACGCCGAGATGCGCGATGTCGTCAACGCCGGCGCCGTCGAGCTCATCGAGACCACGATCGCTGCCGGGGCCTCGCCCGCCGCCGCTCGCAAGTGGTGGATGGGCGAGCTCGCCCGCACGGCGAACACGGAGGGCCTCGAGCTCACCGAGCTCGCCGTCACCCCCACGCAGATCGGCGAGCTGCAGGGCCTGGTCGACTCGGGCCGGCTCAACGACAAGCTCGCCCGCCAGGTCCTGGCCGGGGTGCTCGCAGGCGAGGGCAGCCCCGCCGAGGTCGTCGCGGCCCGCGGCCTGGAGATCGTCTCGGACGACGGTCCGCTGCTCGAGGCGATCGACGCGGCCCTCGCGGCTCAGCCGGACGTCGTCGCCAAGGTCAGGGGCGGCAACCTCGGCCCCGTCGGCGCGATCATCGGTTCGGTCATGAAGGCGACCCGTGGCCAGGCCGATGCCGGCCGGGTCCGGGAGCTCGTGCTCGAACGCATCGGGCAGGAGTGACCTCGTGAAGGGGATGCCGATCCTCGTCGGCGAGATGGTGGTCCTGCGTCCCATCCGTGCGAAGGATGCGGACGCCATGTGGGAGATGTGCCAGGACGAGGAGGGCAACCGCCTCACCGGCACCGTCGTGGAGTTCACCAGGGAGCAGGTCGACCAGTGGTGCGCCTCTGTCGCCGATCGTGACGGGCGGGCCGACTGGGCGATCACCCACGGTTCGGACGAGTACCTCGGCGAGATCGTCGTGAACTCGATCGACCACCACTCGATGAACGCGAACCTGCGGCTCTCGATCCGCCCGGGGCACCGCGGCCGGGGCTTCGGCGGCGAGGCGATCTCCCTCGTGCTGGATCATGCCTTCGCGCCGGCACCCGAGGGGCTCGGGCTCCACCGCATCTCACTCGACGTGCTCAGCATCAACCCGCGTGCGCGTGCGCTGTACGAGAGCCTCGGATTCGTGACGGAGGGTCGACTGCGCGAGGCCCACCGCGACGGTGAGCACTGGTGCGACGTCATCGACATGGGCCTGCTCGCCGAGGAGTGGCGCGCGGGGGCTGGCGGCGGCCCTCGGGCGTGACGGCTGTGACGTGCGGTCCCTACTGGTCATGCGCCGGCCGGGATGGGAGTGTGGGGCGATGATCCTCGACCCGGAGGCCGTGGCACGGGCCGTCGACGCGCGCCACTGGGGTGTGGTGGACGGTCGGCTGGAGTCGATCGTCTCGACGGGGACCTTCCTCGCCGGCCTGGACCTGGTGGTCGAGGTGGCGCGCGTGGCCGAGGAGCTCGGGCACCACCCGGACGTCCTGCTCGCCTACCCGACGGTGCGGCTGACGAGCGTCTCGCACGACGAGGGTGGGCTGACCGCCCGCGACATCGCCCTCGCTCGTGCGCTCAGCGCCCTCCTCGACGACCGCGACCTGGAGGCCGGGCCGCCGCGAACCGCGTAGGCGGTGCGCTCAGCCCAGGACGACCATCGCGCGGTAGCGGGGGTCGCCGTACCCGGCGAGCCGGTCCATCAGGTCGGGCGGGATCGCCACGTCGGTCCCGTCCACCCAGGTCTCGCCCAGGTACTCGTCGGTCCAGGGGTCGTTGGCCAGCAGCACCTCGCCGAGTGCGCCGTGGACCACGATCCAGTGCGGATCGGCGTCCGCGTGCATCGGTGACTGGTCGATCAGCACGGTGACCACGGCGCCGGCCGCGACCAGCCGGCCGATCTCCTCCACCGCGAACCTCCGGTGCTCCACCTCGACGCCCGCCTCGACCGCGCGGACGGCGAAGTCGGCCTGGATGGCGGAGCGAAGCTCGGTCGTGGACGCGTTCTGGGTGACGTCCTCCAGCAGGATGGGTCCGCGGGTGCTGATCACGACGCGCGTCGGTACCGCCCGTGTCGCGGTCGCCAGGGCGAGCCCGTACGGGTCGCAGGCGCCGATGAGGGTGGCCTCCCGCCACAAGCCGATCTCGGTCGCCCGGTCCGGGGCGGGGGCGAGGCCCAGGTGCGCCATGCCCATCGAGACCGCCACCGGCCCGCAGGTGAACTCGGTCGTCTGCCGCATGTAGCCCATCGTCGGGACGGGCGTCCCTTCCCGGTGCCGGACGAAGCCGCGGGGGATGTCGGCGCTGTCGTGCGGGAAGGGGGACGGGACGTGCGGGTCGGGGAGCGCGGTGAATCCCCGGTCGGTCAGCACGGAGGGGCTCAGGTCGTCGTCGGCGTCGACGGCGACCTTGAGCAGGATGCTCCCACGTCCCCATGCCGCGTCCTCCGCGGCGGCGAGCAGGGCGTCGAGGGTCCGCGCGGCCGCGTCCCCGCACGACAGCCAGCCGTTGAGCGTGCTGGACGCCGTGCCGGGCCTGCTCACGAGCATCGCCGCGCCGAGCGCGCTCCCGTCCTGCTCGGCGGTGAGCACCACGCGCTCCTGGACCCCTCCCGACCGGCGCCACCGGTCCACCGCGCGGCCCGTTCCCGGGTCGATGCCGGCGGTGGCCAGGACATCGTCCACCGTCTGCTCGCCCGCCAGGGGGGTGACCTGCACCTGGATCGTCATCGCTCCTCCTGCCCGGCGCGGCCGGGGGCCGCCGCCATGAGTCGGCGGGTGTACGGGTGCTCCGGGGCGCTCAGGACCCCGTCGGCAGGGCCCTGCTCGACCACCTCGCCGTCGAGCATCACGTAGATCCGGTCGGCCACCTGGCGCACGACGGCGAGGTCGTGCGAGATGAACAGCATCGAGAGCCCGAGCGAGGCACGCAGCTCCGCGAGGAGGTTGAGCACCTGGGCCTGGACGGTCACGTCGAGTGCCGAGACCGACTCGTCGCACACCAGGAGGGTGGGGCGGGTGGCCAGGGCGCGGGCGATCGCGACCCGCTGGCGCTCGCCTCCCGACAGCGATCTCGGCCGTCGGTCGGCGTAGTGCGCGGGCAGGCCGACCATCGTCAGCAGCTCGGCCACGTCGCTCGCCGGACGCCCGGCGACGGCGAGGGCCTCGGCGAGCGTCGTCCGGATGCGCAGGGCCGGGTTGAGCGCGGAGTAGGGGTCCTGGAAGACGATCTGCATGGCGGTGTGCCGTGGGCGGTCGGTGGGCCGACCGTTCCGCAGGGCGCCGTGGAACTCGATGCTGCCGGAGTCCGCGCTCTCGAGGCCGATGAGGCACCGGGCGAGGGTCGTCTTGCCCGACCCCGACTCGCCGACGACCCCGACGCACTCCCCGGCGCGGATCTCCACGTCGACGCCGCCGAGTGCCGGGCGGCGCGCCCCGGGGAAGGTCTTGGTCAGGGTGCTGATCGACACGAGGGCCTCGTGCCCCACCTCGTCCCCGGTGGCGGCGGGCCCCTGGTCGGGGGCGGCGTCGATGGCCAGGTACTCGGCACCGAGCACGCAGGCGCTGGACCGCTCGGGGGTGATCGGCAAGAGGACGGGTCGCTCGGCCGTGCACTCCTCGTGCACGTGAGGGCAACGCGCCGCGAACGGGCAGCGGTCCAGGACGGTCGCCGGCCGGGGGACCGATCCCTCCACCGCGGGGAGGTGGGCCAGCCGGACGTCGAGCGGGGGGTTCGCCGCATGCAGAGCCCGGGTGTACGGATGACCGGGGGTGGCGAGCACCTGGGCGGCCGGGCCGGACTCGAGCACCTGCCCCGCGTACAGCACCAGCAGCTCGTCGCAGGTGCTCCG
>NZ_JBFHHB010000172.1:0-6718 GCF_041597215.1 Actinotalea sp. | reverse complement strand
TACCAAACGACAGACTCATAATCCGTCGGTCGTGGGTTCAAGCCCCACCTGGCCCACACCGGCTGACCTGCGGGAATGCACGAAATGGCTTTCGGGAATCACTGGCTAGTGCACCCAAAAGTGCACCCTATGGCCCCGAAAGCACCCGCCCCTGCGAGTTGCACACTCGGGGCCCCGCTGGTTGCATGACGGACGACCGGCGTCTAGGGGTAGACAGTCCCCACCCGGTGCGTGTATAGTCCTATACATCAGCAGGGCACACCGAAGCGAAGGACAGGGACCATGCGCACCGAGGCCACCACCACCCGCACCGTCACCGGCTGGAACGGCAGCCGCGAGGTCGTCGAGACTCTCGCCACCTACACCGGCACCGTCGAGTCCTTCAGCGTCTACGAGAGCGACCGGTCGCTTCGCACCGTCACCCTCACCGATGGCGACACCTTCACCACAAGCGTCCAGGCGCTCATCTCCCCGGTCGGCTACATCGCCGACGCGATCCTCGGGCGCGAGATCATCGCTGTCGCCTCGGTGCGCCCCGAGGCCGGACGCGAGGGCCTGGTCCGCCACATCGAACTCGCCGTCTGACCTAGACCGCCAAGAAAGGACGGACCGCCATGAACGCCTACGACATTGACGCATGGCTCGGGGACGCCGAGGCCACCGACGAGCAGCGGGCCGCGATCCAGGCAGCATCCGACGCGATCGGGGCGCGCTGGCCCGACCCGGACATGGCCGACAGCCGACGGGACGCGCTGAACGCCGCCGCGATGGTCACCCTCGGGGACGAGACGCTCGAAGCGCTGGCCGAGGCTTGGCGTGACGCCCGCGCAAGAGAGCAGGCGGCACGAGCGGCGCTCACCGGCGCGATCATCGCCAGCGGCGGCACCGAGGTCGACCTCGCTCGGCGCGCTGGCGTTACCCGGATGACCGTGCGGAAGGCTCTCGGGAAGGGCTGACGGACGACAAAGACGCCCCCGCCCGGCCGGAGCCGAGCGGGGGCGTCAGTCGTGCCGGGGCTAGTGCACGCGAATCCCGGAGCCTGCGCGTGCGGGCGCTTCGGGGATGTCGGTGAGTCGGACCTTGTCCTGGTGTGATCCTGCCGCGAGGACGACGGTGCCGACGGGGTTGCTCACGGCGTCAGGTCCGGCGATGAGCAGTCGTGCGATGCCTGCGGTCCCTGCGATGACGTCGGCGGCGGTGATGCCGAGCGTCGTGGCGACCGATGCCCACCCGGTGGCGTCCGTCACGTTCCACCACTCGGCGTCGACCCATGTCTCGCCGTCGAGCTGGACCTGTGGTGTGCCGGGTGCGTCGGGCAGGTCGGTGAATCCCCAATGCGCGTACTCGCGGGAGGTGCGGTCGAGGTTCATGGTGCTCCCAGGGTCAGAGTGCGGGGCCGGTCATGGTGAGCGGGTGCTTGGTCGGCCCGGTCATGGTGCGGGGTCGCGCGGTGGGGCCGGTCAGGTGCAGGGTGATGTCGCGGTAGGCGTCGGGGTCGGTGAGCACGGGCCCGGTTGCGGTGTGCTCGTGCCACGCGTCGGCGACGGTGAGGATGTGGTGCTGCGTCAGCGTCGGACCTGTGGCGGTGTGCGCGTGGGTGGTCGACGAGGGGCTCAGCGACCCGTTCACCGCGAGGCTCGGGGAGGTGGCGGTGTGCGCGTGCGTCGTGCTCGCCGGGGTGAGTGCGTACCGGGCTGCGAGCGTGGGGCTGGTGACGACGTGCATGTGGCTCGCGTCGTTGACGACGAGCGCGTGGTGCTGGGTCAGCGTGGGGCTGGTGGCCGTGTGGGCGTGCAGTCCGGTGGCTGGTGCGATCGTCCCTGCCGGGGTGACGGACGGGGGTGTCGCGGTGTGCCCGTGGCTCGCGTTGGCGGGCTGGAGCGTGTGGTGCTGGACGAGCGCGGGGGAGGTGGCCGTGTGTCCGTGGCTCGTGCCGGCGGGCGTGATCGTGTAGGTCGGTGCCGCCGTGCTGAGCGTGGGTGACGTGGCCGCGTGGCTGTGCGTCGTGCTCGCGGGGGTGATGGCGTGGTGCTGCACGAGCGCGGGCTGCGTGGCCGCGTGCGCGTGGGTGGCCGATGCCGGGGTGAGCGCCTGGTGCTGGGTGAGCGTCGGCGCGCTGGCGGCATGGGCGTGGGTGGCCGATGCGGGTGCGATGACGTGGTGCTGCACGAGGCTCGGCGACGTCGCGCCGTGCCCGTGCGCGCTGGAGGCCGGGGTGATGGTCGCGACGCCCGTGTAGTACGGGTTGCCGTCGAGGTCGGCGGTCCATGTGACGGTGCCGGGTCCGGTCGCCGAGTAGTACGGGACGCCGTCGGTGTCGAGGTACCAGTACAGGTCGCCGGGGCCGGTCTCGGAGAAGTAGGGCGCCCCGTCGGTGTCGGCGTAGGTGTAGAGCGTCGCGCCGGGGGTGAACAGGGGGTTGTCTGCCACGAGCGTCGGTGACGTCGAGGCGTGCGCGTGCGTCGAGCTGGCGGGTGCGAGCGTGTGGTGCTGCACGAGCGTGGGCGACGTGGCGGCGTGGGTGTGCGTGGCGTCGGCCGGGGTGACTCCTGAGGCCGGCAGGGTCGCCGAGAGGGTCGGGCTCGTCGCGGCGTGCGAGTGCGTGGACGCGGCGGGGGTGACGCTGACAGCGACGGCTGACAGTCCGCGGACGCGCACGAGGGCGGTCGGGCCGTAGACGTTGGTGGTCGTGCCGCTGGCGGTCGCGGTGACGGTCGGGGCGACGGTCGCGGTGCCAGCGGTGACGGCCTGCCGGAAGACGAACCCGCCGCTGTCGTTGCCCGTGGTCGTGTCGGGCTCGGAGATCTCGGTCATGGTGCCGAACGTGATGCCGCTCGCCGTGATCGCCTCGGCGGTGAACTGTGCCGGGGTGGTGACGTCGGTCGGGATCGCGGACCCGACGATGCACAGGTCGCCGGTTGCGAACGAGACGGCGTCGAGCACGGCGGACCAGGACGTGCCGCCAGCGGTGTCCTGCCCGGTGGCGACCGCGACGTCCCACAGCCCGGTTTCGTTGCGCAGGAGGTAGGTCTGCGTCCACGAGGAGTTGCCGGAGGTGATGGTCTGCGTGATCGTGCCGGTCTCGGTTCCTGCTGCGACCTTCCCGAACGCGGAGATCCGCATCGGTCCGGTGTCGACGCCCGTGGTGCCAGTGGTGCCGAGCATGGTGCCGAGGCTCGTCCACCCGGCCGGGGTCGATGGCGCGTTGGTTCCGGGCTTGGTGCCGACGAACCGCAGCAGGTAGTCGCCTGCCGCGATCCCGGCGGGCAGCGTGCCGACGACGGACGTGGACCCGTAGACGAGGGTCGACGCGGTGACGTAGGTCGCCGTCGGGTCGGGTGCGGTCGTCGTCAGGCTCGCACCGGTCGACGGCGTGGACTCGTTACCCGCGGCGTCCTTCGCGGTAACGGTGACCGTGTACGTGGTGCTCGACGACAGCCCAGTGATCGCGTAGGAGGTGGTCGCCGCGATCGTCGCGTGCGGTGCCCCGTCCACGTAGATCACGTTCTGCGTGACGCCGACCGCGTCCGTGCCCTGCGTCCACGAGACGGTGCCCCCGTTGTAGGTGGGCGAGCTCGTCGAGACCGACGTCGGGGCGGTGGGTGCGGTGGTGTCGCCAGCGGCCACGCCCTGCACCTCGTAGACCGCGATGCGCGGCGAGGACCACGTCTCGGTGCCGCCGACGGTCTTGGCCCCGGCCGTCCCCGTGTCCGCGTAGCGGAAGGAGAAGAGGTTGCCGTGGTCGGTGTCTGCGCCGGAGTTGCCGACGGTCATCGTGCCGGCGGTGCCCTCGTCGGCGGTGATCGTCGCGTCGTTCTGCCACGAGGACACGTTGCCGATGATGACCGAGTTGTCGCCGAGCGTGGTGATGCCGACGGTCGACGCGGCAGCCTTCGCGGACGCACCCGCGGAGGAGCTGCGGAACACGTAGACCATGCCCGCGCCCCACGAGTACCCGCCGCTCGCCGTGGTCGACAGTGTGATCGACACTGCGCCCGACCCGCCCGACCCGGCGACGGCCTCGAAGATGGCGACCTCGGTCGCGTCGCCTCCGTCAGCCTCGGATGCGCGGATGACCTCGGAGAACGTGAGCCCGGTTGCGGTGGGCGTGCCGATCTCGTTGTCGTCCCACTCGACGCCGAACACGACGACGATCCGGTCCCCAGCGTCCCAGGAGATCGACGCGGTCGCCTTCGGGTAGGTCGTGTCGGTGTTGTTGTACGCGCCGAGGGTGGTCGCGGAGACGAGGGTCGGAGCTGCCATCGGTCATCCCATCCCTAGACCGGCAGGCCGGTGTCGTGCCAGACGTTGCCGGTCTGGACTACGGGCGAGTCGGCCGACGTGATCGCGTCGACCGTGTTGTTGCCACGCTTGAACCGGTTGTTGCGGATGATGATGTTCGAGACCTTCGACAGCGTGTCGACGCCGGACTGGTAGCCGCCGTAGATGCAGTTGATGCCGCCCTCGAGGTAGTTCTCCTCGATGAGCACGTCGCGCATGTCGGACGCGGACCCGGTCGACAGGATGATCGCCGAGGTCGAGTCGTTGGGCATGACGATCGAGTTGCGGCGGATCGTCGCGCCGGAGCCGACGGCGCCGGTGCCGTTCGTGCCGAGCGACTGCATCCCGTCGGCGTGCGGGTCCGGGTTGGACGGGTTGATGTACGCCTTGACGTAGGAGTCCTCGATGAGCACGTCGTTGGCGAACTTGAGCCCGTCACCGCCGCCGTAGACCAGGCATCGGCGGAGCGTGTAGTTCGACCCGGAGATCGCCGAGTCGAGCCCGCCGATCAGGTCGCAGTCCTCGAACACGAGCTTCACGCCGCGCTCGGTGAGCACCGACCAGTACACGTAGGGGTCCTCAGCTGGACCGCCGTAGATGCGGCAGTTGCGGAAGGTGATCGTCTTGCCGGCGTCACCGACCGGGAACTCCATCGGGTACGTGCAGGTGATGTCGTACCCGGTCCACACGGCCCCATCGGCGGACCCGTAGAAGTCACCGGGCGCCCACCCGGACGACAGGTCGCCGACGGTCAGGCCGACCCCTGCGAGGCCGACCGTCGCCTGCGTGGGGAAGGTGCTCGGCGTGCCGACCGACTCCCCGAGCATCCGCGGGGTCAGGACGGCGCCGCCCTTCGCGCGGACGGTCAGGGCGGCACCGCCCTTCGCACGGACGACGCTCATGCTGCCGCGAACCAGAGGTCGTTGGCGCCCATGTTCGTCGGCTCCGTGGACCCGCCGACCCACAGCACGGGGACGGTCGTCGGCACGGATGGGCGCGCCTCGGAGCCGGTCGTGACGAGCACCACGCACGACGCCGCCCACACCTCGGGCACGTTCGCCTCGGTTGCCGCCCTGACGTCAGGTGACTGAGCCATCAGATCAGGCCGGGTCCGCGATCTCGATCTTCCACGAGCCGATGTCCACGGTGCCGCCGGAGACGAGCGCCTGCGAGGGGCAGGTCGTCACGTACAGGCGCGTGGACGAGTTGTCGTGGAGGACGATGTGCGTCGCGGTGCCCGATGCGGTGATCGAGACGCCGGACTTGGCGGCGATCGTCACCTTGCGGCCGGACGTGTCACCGTCGGCCACGGTGAAGTCGGCGCCGGAGACGGTCGCGGTGGCGAGCGTCACCGCAGCGATGCCCGCGTAGTTCGCCGGCTCAGCCGAGCAGACAGCCATGCGGATCGCGTTGTCCACGATGGCGAACGCGCCATCGAGGACCGTGTTGTCGACAGCCTTAGCCATGGTGGTTCTCCTTCTGGTGGGGTTGTAGCTCGGGTTACAAGGTCAGAGCACGGGGTCGAGGTCGAACACGCGCCCGCCCTCGGTGCGGAAGGTCACAGCCCGCGATGGGGTGTCCGCGCCGTTCGTGTGGCGGAACCAGTTGGAGCCGCCGTCGAGCGAGGGGACCTGGAGGAACAGTCGCCCGCCGCCGTAGTCCTGCACGCGCAGGTGGTGCAGGTGTCCGGCGAGCAGCACGTCCGCGTCGCCGATGGGCTGCCTGCCTGCGGACTGGCCCGCCCACCACTTCTCGTACCCGCCGCGGAACTGGTGCCCGTGCGCCAAGCCGAGGACCGTGCCGGCGACGTCGACTGTGACGGTGAGTTCGTCGTGCTCGGGGAACAAGAAGCGGACCCGGTCGGCCATCTCAGGGTTCTCGGCGACCGCGTCCTGCACAGCCGACGCCGCTTCGATGGCCCACGAGTCGGTGTACGTGGTCAGCGGGAAGCGGGTGGTCTCGTCGTGGTTGCCGGGGACGACGGGGACCAGGACGCGGGGGGCAAGGTTCGCGTAGGTGCGGACCTGCGCCCACAGGAGCCGCCGGTACACGCGCACCTGCTCGGTGATGCCGAGGTCGGTGCGCCCGACGACGCCGCCCTTCTGCGAGACGTTGCCCTCGATGCAGTCGCCGAGCTGGGGGAGTACCGCGTCGCCCACGCGACCGTTTCGGGCGAGCATCCTGTACCGTTGCGCGCCCCGCTCGATCTCGTTGAGGATGCGCGGGACGGCTGCCTCGGTGCCGCCGCCCTCGATCTTGCCGACCTGCGTATCGCCCATCGGTGCGACGAACGCGGACTCACTGGTGACCTTCGCCGCAGCCTTGGGCTTCCAGCGTGCGATGTCGCGGATCAGCGCGTCGAGGTCGATGCGTGCACCGTGCGTGGCATGGATGGGGACGATGGACAGTCGCGCCGACTCCAGCCACTCGCCGTCGT
>NZ_JBFHHB010000171.1:0-6755 GCF_041597215.1 Actinotalea sp. | reverse complement strand
GACCGGCACCACCGCGCCCTCGCCGGACCCGTCGCCGGGCGGCCCCGACGACCCGTCGCCCTCCCCGAACGCGCCCGCCTCGCCGATCGTCGTCGATGGCGAGAACACGGCCGGGGCGGCCCCAGCCGCCTCCACCCAGGACCGCACTCGGGAGCGCACGGGCCCGAGCGGCAGCGTCGAGGTCGAGCCCGGGGACTCCTTGTGGTCGATCGCCGCCGAGCACCTCGGCACCGCCGACCCTGGGTGGGTCGCGCGGGAGTGGCCCCGGTGGTACGAGGCGAACAGGGCGACGATCGGCGCGGATCCCGACCTCATCCGTCCCGGACAGGTCCTGCACGCACCCGCCGAGGACGGTGCGGACCGATGAGCGCCGTCAGCCTCCGCGACGTCGCTACCCGCTCGGGACCGAGGCGATCGACGACCGATCCGGCCCCACGACGCCCGGCCCGGCCCCTGGACGGCTCCCCGGTGCGGCGGTTCCCCTCCGGGCCGCGGCTCCTGCTGCCGCCCGTCCCTCAGCCGACCACGCCCCGACCGCAGGACGTCGTGCTGCTCTCCCCCGACGCGCGATCGGTGCTGCGGGCTCCCACCGAGACCTGCTGGCCCGTCGCCGGGCCGCAGTCGGCACCCGTCGGGCCGCTACCCGATCCCGTCCAGCTGTGCGGGGCCGTCGCACTCGCCGCCGTCGAGGTGCTGGCGGGCACCCGGCCGCTGGCCCAGCTCACGCGATGGGTGACGCCGGGCCTCCTGGACCAGCTCGCCGGCCGACAACGGCTGCTGGCGCCGGCCAGGGCGAGGCGCGCGGCAGAGGTCGCCGCCGCGGCGAACCGAGCCGGCCCGCGCCCCTCCGCTCCCCCGGCGCCGGCGGCGCGCGCTCGCGTCCGGTCGGTCCGGGTGTCCCGCCTCGGCCCGACCGTCGCCGAGGGGACCGTGGTGCTGCACGACGGCGACCGGGTGCGCGCGGCGGCCGTCCGCCTGGAGGTGCACCGCCGCTCGTGGCGGGTCAGCGTGCTGCAGATCGGCTGACCCGCCGCCGGCCCGTCACCGGGACCGGCGGACCGGGCTCACTCCTCGTTCTTGCCGTGGCAGACCTTGTACTTCTTGCCCGAGCCGCAGGGGCACTGCTCGTTGCGGCCCGTGCCGGGGAAGGTCTGACCGTCCTTCTCCGCCGTCGAGGCCTCCTCCGCCCTCACCACCGGGGCGGCGTCGCCGTCGACGCTGGGCGCCGAGTAGCTCAGCGGGACCCGGCGCTCGGGTCCGTCGAGACCCTTGGCGATGAGCGACGGGGTCCGCCGACGGGGCGCGGCAGCGGCAGGCGCAGCGGCCGCAGCGGGCGCGGAGTCGGCCGCCTTCGCGGGCGTCCCGGCCTCCGGCTCCGGTGTCGCCGCTTCGGTCCCGGCCCCCGCCGCGTCCTCCGCCGCCTCGGGCTCGGCCACCTTGACCTCGAGGTTGAACAGGAAGGTGATGGACTCGTCCTTGATGGCCTCGGACATCGCCTGGAACAGCTGGTAGCCCTCGCGCTGGTACTCCACGAGGGGGTCACGCTGCGCCATGGCGCGCAGGCCGATGCCCTCCTTGAGGTAGTCCATCTCGTACAGGTGCTCACGCCACTTGCGGTCGAGGACGGAGAGCACGACGCGGCGCTCGAGCTGGCGCATGTTCTCCGAGCCGATGGCCTCCTCGCGGGCCGCGAAGGCGAGCTTCGCGTCCGAGACGAGCTCCTCGGTGAGCATCTCGGTGCTCAGGCGGGTGGCACCACCGGCCTCCTCCACGATCTCCTCGATCGTGACGGAGACGGGGTAGACAGCCTTGAGCGCGGTCCACAGCGCCTCGAGGTCCCAGCTCTCCGGCGTGCCCATGACCGTCGCGGCCTGGACGTAGGAGGTGACGACGTCGACGAGGAAGTGCTGGATCTGGTCGGCCATGTCCTCGCCCTCGAGGACGCGGCGACGCTCGGCGTAGATGACCGAACGCTGGCGGGACATGACGTCGTCGTACTTCAGGACGTTCTTGCGGATCTCGAAGTTCCGACCCTCGACCTGGCTCTGCGCGCTCTGGATCCCGCGGCTGACCATCTTGGACTCGATGGGCAGGTCGTCCGGGAACCCGGCGCGGTTCATCATGCTCTCCGCCATGCCGGAGCCGAACAGCCGCATGAGGTCGTCGGTCATCGACAGGTAGAAGCGGGACTCGCCCGGGTCGCCCTGGCGTCCGGACCGGCCGCGCAGCTGGTTGTCGATCCGGCGCGACTCGTGGCGCTCGGTCCCGAGCACGTAGAGCCCACCGAGCTCGAGGACCTCGTCGTGCTCGGCCGCGACGGCCTGCTTGGCTGCCTCCAGCGCAGCGGGCCAGGCGGCCTCGTACTCCTCGGGGCCCTCCGCGGGGTCCAGGCCCCGGGAAGCGAGCTCGGCGACGGCCATGAACTCGGCGTTCCCGCCGAGCATGATGTCGGTACCACGGCCGGCCATGTTCGTCGCGACCGTGACCGCGCCCTTGCGGCCGGCCTGGGCGACGATCGAGGCCTCACGCGCGTGGTGCTTGGCGTTGAGGACCTCGTGCGGGACGCCCTGCTTGCGCAGCAGCTGGGACAGGTGCTCGCTCTTCTCGACGCTCACCGTGCCGACCAGCACCGGCTGACCCGCAGCGTGCCTCGCGACGATGTCCTCCACGACGGCCGCGAACTTGGCCTCCTCGTTCTTGTAGACGAGGTCGGCCTGGTCGATCCGGAGCATCGGGCGGTTCGTGGGGATCGGCACGACGCCGAGGCTGTAGGTGCTCTGGAACTCGGCGGCCTCGGTCTGGGCCGTGCCGGTCATCCCGGAGATCTTGTCGTACAGGCGGAAGTAGTTCTGCAGCGTGATCGTGGCGAGCGTCTGGTTCTCGGCCTTGATGACCACGCCCTCCTTCGCCTCGATCGCCTGGTGCATCCCCTCGTTGTACCGACGGCCGGGCAGCATGCGCCCGGTGTGCTCGTCGACGATCATGACCTCGCCCTGCATCACGACGTAGTCCTTGTCGCGCTTGAAGAGCTCCTTGGCCTTGATGGCGTTGTTGAGGAAGCCGATGAGCGGGGTGTTGAGCGACTCGTAGAGGTTGTCGATCCCCAGGTAGTCCTCGACCTTGGCGATGCCGGGCTCGAGGATGCCGACCGTGCGCTTCTTCTCGTCGACCTCGTAGTCCGACTCCCGCGAGAGCCGCTGCACCAGGCGGGCGAACTCCCCGTACCACTTGTTGACGTCGCCGCCTGCGGGGCCGGAGATGATCAGCGGGGTCCGTGCCTCGTCGACGAGGATCGAGTCCACCTCGTCGACGATCGCGAAGTGGTGGCCGCGCTGGACGAGCTCTGCCGGGCTCCACGCCATGTTGTCGCGCAGGTAGTCGAAGCCGAACTCGTTGTTCGTCCCGTAGGTGATGTCCGCCGCGTACTCCGCGCGGCGCTGGTCGGGCGTCTGCCCGGAGACGATGCAGCCGACCGTCATGCCGAGCATGCGGAACACGCGGCCCATGAGCTCGCTCTGGTAGCTGGCGAGGTAGTCGTTGACGGTGACGACGTGCACGCCCTTGCCGGTCAGGGCGTTGAGGTAGGCAGGGAGGGTCGCGACGAGGGTCTTTCCCTCACCGGTCTTCATCTCCGCGATGTTGCCCTGGTGCAGGGCGGCACCACCCATGAGCTGGACGTCGAAGTGGCGCTGGCCGAGGGTGCGCCGGCTGGCCTCGCGCACGGCGGCGAAGGCCTCCGGGAGCAGGTGGTCGAGGCTCTCGCCGCCCGCGAGGCGCTCCTTGAACCGGTCGGTCTCCTCGCGCAGCTCCTCGTCGCTCAGTGCGGTGAACCCGCTCTCGAGGGCGTTGACCTGCTCGGCGAGGCCCTGGAGGCGCTTGATGACACGACCTTCGCCCAGCCGCAGGATCGAATCGAGGATCGAGGGCACGCGCAACTCCAGACTCGTCCGTCCCCCGGGCCGTGTGGCACGGGACGGTCGCAGCACGCGCCGAGGCGCGCGTCAGTGCAGACCAGCAGCCATCGTAGGCGAGACCCGCCGCGGACGGAGCACCACCACGGCCCAGGCGAGGAGAACGGCACCGAGGACCCCGGCGCCCCCGAGCGACTCACCCCGCAGGAGGTAGGCGCCGACCGCTGCGGTGAGGGGCTCGAGCAGTGCCAGGAGACTGGCCGTCGTGGAGGGTACGGTACGCAGCCCGGCGAAGAACGCGGTGTACGCCAACGCCGTCGGACCGATGCCGAGGTACGCGACCGTCAGCCAGCCGTCGGGCCCGGTCGGCAGCCCGCCGCTCGCCGTGAGCAGCGCCATCGGCGCGAGCAGGACCGCACCGAGGCTGAACGAGACACCCGTGAGGGTCAGGGAGTCGAGGCCGGCGACAGGGACCCGGTTCACCAGGGTCATCGCCGCGAAGGCACCCGCGGCCACGAGGGCCAGCACGGCGCCGGCCGGTGCGGCGGAACCGGGACTCACCAGCAGCGCCAGCCCGGCAAGGGCGAGCACGATCGCGGCGCGCGTGCGACCGTCCGGGACGCTGCGGGTACGCACCGCCGTGACGGCCGCGACGATCACCGGAGCGGCCCCCAGCGCGACGAAGGTCGCGACGCCGACCGAGGTGAGCTGCACGGCGAGGAAGTAGCAGGCCTGGTAAACGGCAGCCAGCGCCCCGGTCACCGCGAGCCGACGGGCCGCGACGCGGGTGCGCGGCAGGGACCGCAGGCGCCCGGCGAGGGCGAGGGCGAGCAGCAGCGTCCCTCCGCCGATGCCGAGGCGGAGCGTGGCCACGGTGAGCATGTCGACCCCGCGCGCGGCGATCGTCGCGCCCGCCAGACCACCCGTCCCCCACAGGACCGCCCCCAGCGCCACCAGGAGGAAGTCCGATCCCGCCATCCCCGCGGCCGGTGGAGCGTTGCGCGCACCGACGGACGTCGCCGGGGTGCGCTCGGGATCCACCGCCACAGGCTAGAGAGCCGGCGCGAAGCCCGCCGTGCCCGTCCGCAGGTCGGTCGTCAGGTCGCCCGGGGCGTCGGGCGCGATCTCGACGCCGTCGAGACCCAGCCACCCGGCCATCTCCCCCAGAGCATCGATGAGCTCGTCGGCCGTCGACGACGGCGCCCCCGGCTCACGGTGCGCGCCCTGGACGCGCAGGACCCCTGCACGCCGGTCCGCCTTGAGGTCGACCCGGGCCGCGATGCTGTCGCCGAGGAGGAACGGGAGCACGTAGTAGCCGTGCACCCGTTGGGCGGCAGGCACGTAGATCTCGATGCGGTACCGCGTCCCGAAGAGCTCCTCGAGCCGACGCCGTTCGAAGACGAGCGGGTCGAAGGGGCTCAGCAGGGCTCGCCCGGAGACCGACCGCGGGAGGACGACGTCACGGTGGACGAAGGTGGGTCGGTCCCAGCCGCGCACGGTCACGGGCACCAGCACCCCGCTCTCGACGAGCTCGGCCATCGCCGTCGCCACGTGATCCCGGACATGCGTGCGCTTCAGGCGGAAGTAGTCGGCGAAGCAGGCGGCCGTCCCGATCCCGTGCGCCCTGGCCCCGATCTCCACCAGCGCGCGGACCGCCTCGTCGTCGGAGGGTTCCGGCCAGGAGGCGACCTCGACCGGCAGGATCCGCTCGGTGAGGTCGTAGCAGCGTTCGAAGGAGTCGGTACGGCGAGCGCTGCCGACCTCTCCGACGAAGAAGAGGTACTCGAGGGCTCGCTTGGCGACCGTCCACTCCCACCACCCGCTGCGCGTGCGCGGGTGCTCGGCCTCGTACACCTCGTGCGCCTGCCGGGCGGTGACGGGACCGGACTGTGCGACGAGCGCCCGGACCTCCTCGAGGATCGGCGCGTCCTGCAGCCGCACCCCCGCCACCGTCCCCCAGTCCCGCTCGGCGTAGAAGCGCCGTCGCCAGCCGAGCAGCCGGTAGGTCGCGGGCGGGACGAAGCTCGCCTCGTGCGCCCAG
This sequence comes from Actinotalea sp., assembly GCF_041597215.1. Classification (GTDB taxonomy): domain Bacteria; phylum Actinomycetota; class Actinomycetes; order Actinomycetales; family Cellulomonadaceae; genus Actinotalea. The sequence goes on along the minus strand of NZ_JBFHHB010000171.1, from coordinate 803 downwards.
GTCTCGACCAGCCGGCGCGGCGCGCTCCCCGAGGCCCTGTCGAGCAGCGCGGTGTCGTACGGACCGAGCCGCGAGAACGCGGGCATCAGATGAGCACGGGCGAGGACGTTGACCGAGTCGATCTGCAGCAGCCCGAGCCGGTCGACCACCTGCTGGAAGTGCCGCATCGTCACGGGACCCGCGGGGCGGCGGCGCGCGTCGAGCCCCTGGGCGCGCAACGCGATGCGCCTCGCCTCGGCGAGCGAGAGGACCTCGCGACGAGTGCCCCGCGGGCGAGCGCCCGGTCCCGAGGGAGGGGGGGCCGTCACGGCCGCCGGTGGGGACGAGGCTCGCTGCACCATGCGCCCATCCTGCCCGCCGGTACCCACATCGCTCGCTCCGCGTCGTCGGCTGCTCGCCAGGACGTCATCGGGCAGACCTGCGGCCCGGCGCCAGGGGCACCGGGCCGCAGGTCTCGTGCCTGACGAGGTCCCAGGTCAGAAGGCGTCCGCCGTCGCGGCCACCGGCGCGTCGAGCCGGATCACCCCGTAGCTCCATCCGCGACGCCGGTAGGCCACGGAGGGCAGCGCCGTCTCGGCGTCGATGAACAGGAAGAAGTCGTGTCCGACGAGCTCCATCTCGTACAGGGCGTCGTCGAGGGTCATCGGCTCGGCGTGGTGCAGCTTCTCGCGGATGACCACCGGCGAGTCGCCCCACGTCGACTCCACGGCCTCTCCCATGACCCGGGGGGCGGGGGTGGGCTCCTCCTCCGGCTCAGGGACGAGCTCGACGGGCGGTGCCTGGGCCGGGACGGCGTCACCCTT
>NZ_JBFHHB010000170.1:0-6983 GCF_041597215.1 Actinotalea sp. | reverse complement strand
CATCGGGTAGCATCTGAGCCGCGATCCCGCGTAGCTCAATTGGCAGAGCATCCGACTGTTAATCGGACGGTTACTGGTTCGAGTCCAGTCGCGGGAGCCCTCCTCGAACAGCCCGGTACCGGGCTTCTCCCGCATGAGCGGCCACGGTCGTCGCGGCGCCGCCGGCCACCCGGCCGAGTCCGTGGGAATGACAGGACCTCGCCCCGGATGCTCATGGTCCGGCCAGGGATGCCGATACACCCGGGGTGCGCCCCTCGACCCCGGACCCGTCGCGGGACGTCCCCGACGGTGGTCCCGGACGGCGTGGGACGCGAGGCCTGGGGGCAGCGACCTCGACCTTGCTCCGTCTGAGCGACTCCGCGCCCGTCGCGATCGTCGTCGTCGCCCTCGAGCTCGCCCTCGTCACGGCCGTCCTGCTCGCCGTCGGTGGCCCACCCCACGCGGTGCTCAACCTCTACTACGTGCCGATCGCCTACGCGGCCTCGGTCATGGGCTGGCGCGGAGCGATCGGCGCCGCCGGCTCAGCAGGGCTGCTCGCCGGCCCTCTCAGCCCGGTGCTGCTGGGGGCATCCGCAGCCGCCGATCCGACCTGGCTCGTCCGCGCCGTGATGTACGTGGCGATCGGACTGTTGATCGCCACCCTCGCCGGCCAGTCGCGGTACCCGCTCACCGCTGCGCTCCTCGACGGTGCCGCCGCGCGGCGCATGCGCCGCGGACTGGAGCGGCGGAGGTTCGCCGCGCACGTCCAACCGATCGTCGACCTTCGCTCGGGACGGGTCGTCGGTGCCGAGGCCCTCTGGCGCTGGCGGGACAGCAGCGGCGAGGCCGTGCCGCCGTCGACCTTCATCCCGGTCGCCGAGCGCACGGGCGTCATCCTCGACATCGGTCGATTCATGCTCGCCGAGGCGACCCGGCAGTGCGCCGAGTGGAGCGCTCAGGACCTGGGCCACCTGGTCGTCAACGTCAACGTCTCGGCGGACCAGCTCTCCGACCGCGGGTTCCTGGGGGACCTCTCGACCGCGCTCGCCGCCTCCGGCCTGCGCCCCGAGCAGCTCTGCATGGAGATCACCGAGAGTGCCATCATCCGGAACCCCGAGGCGGCCCTGACGACGGTCCGCACGGCACACGACCTCGGCGTCCGGATCGCCCTCGACGACTTCGGCACGGGCCAGTCCTCGCTGGCCTACCTCCAGGACTTCCCGATCGACATCATCAAGATCGACCGCGCCTTCGTCTCGAACGTCGACTCGGACCCACGGTGCTCGAGCCTCGTGCTCGCGATCATCGAGATGGCCCATGCGCTCGGCGCCGTCTGCATCGCGGAGGGGATCGAGCGGGAGTCCCAGCTCACCTCCCTCGCTGTGCTCGGCTGCGAGCAGGGCCAGGGGTACTTCCTCGGTCGCCCGGGCCCCGCTCCCGCACCGGGCGAGGGCTGGCTGCTCGGCGCGACGCGCGCCCCGCAGCCCGAGACGGATGTCCCCGGCCGGACGCAGCACCCCTCGACCCCACGGCCACGGAGGAGCGACTCATGAGCATCCCCCCACAGCCCGCTCCCCCCGGGGAGCACGGCCCTCCGGTGCCCGGTGCGCAGGAGTTCGAGGCGGCGCTGCGCACCGAGTCGCGCCGCTGTGCACGGTCCTTCGAGCCGTTGTCCGTCCTGCTCGTCGACGTCGAGGGGATCGACGAGGCCCCTGGCTCGCCTCAGCAGGCCGCGGCGGTCCGCGCCGTCACCCTCGCCGTGCGCCGCTCGGGTCAACGCGCCGGGGACGTGCTGGCCCACCTCGGGGGACGCGCCCTCGGCCTGGTCCTCCCCGGGGTCGCCCAGGAGGGCGCGTTGGCCGTCGCGAACCGCCTGGTCTCCGTCATCGGGGCGCTGCGCCTTCCGGAGGCGACGGGCCTCACCGCACGCGTGGGTACGGCCACGTCCTCCCACCTGGAGGTGAGCCTCGATCCCGACGTGCTCCGCAGCCGTGCCGGCGAGGCCCTGAGCGTCGCGCGCGCCTCGACCCGGCTGCTGGCCAGTGCCTGGGACGAGTCGCTCGACGAGCGTGCCGAGGCGGTGGCCGAGCTGGCCGACGCCGTCGCCGCGGGTCAGGTCCACCTCGAGTTCCAGCCGACGATCGACCTGCGCACCGGGGCCGCGACCTCCTTCGAGGCACTCATGCGGTGGGACCATCCCGAGCACGGGCCCCTGGCGGCAGCGGAGATCCTCGCGATCGCCGAGGGCTCGACGCTGGTCCGCGAGCTCGGCCGCTGGGTGCTGGGGCAGGCGGTCGGTCAGCTCGCCGCCTGGACCGCCGAGGGGCTCGACCCGGCGGCTGAGCTGCGCATCGCGGTGAACGTGGCCGCCCCGCACCTGGCGGACCCGGCGATCCTCGACGACGTCCGCGACGCCCTGCACGGCACGGGGATCGTGCCCAACCAGCTCGAGCTCGACGTGCCGGAGACGGTCCGGGTCGACACCGGGCCCGCGGCAGCACATGCGCGCACGCTGCGTGCCACGGGCGTGCGCATCGCGATCGACGACTTCGGCACCGGCTCGACGGGTGTGCTCCAGCTGCCGCGGCTCGCGGTCGACGTCCTGAAGATCGACCAGAGCCTCGTCTCCTCGGATGACCCCGGGATCCAGACGCTCGTCGGGGTGATCCTCGACGCCGGCCGGGCCTTCCGGCTCCGGGTCGTCGCCGAGGGTGTCGAGGACGACGGCCGACTCCTCGCCCTGCGCGCCGCCGGTTGCGACGCGGCCCAGGGCTTCGTCTTCACCCGTCCGCTGCCGCCCGCAGCGGCGGCCTCGTGGCTGCGCGCCTGGCGCACCGAGATCGCCGCGGGCCGCTGGAGCCGGGTCGAGGACATCCAGGGCCGGCAGACCACCAGCGCCTGAGCCGGGCGCTCAGCCCACGGGCCGCAACCGGGCCCGCGCCTTCGTGCCCTCCCAGGCGAAGCGCCACGCCACGACCAGGAGCGCGACGAGGGTCCACAGCACCAGCATGCCCAGGTGCCCCGGGTCCAGGCCGCCGACGAGCGTGGGCAGGAGGGCTGCCTCGGTGATCGAGGCCGTCGCATGCCGCAGCGGGAAGACCCAGGACACGGCCTCGAGCGCTGCCGGGTACTGCACTCCCACGATGAACACGTCCGAGAGGAACGACAGCGGGAGCAGGAACCCGAGCGAGATGCCGATGACGCTCTGCGCCGAGCGCACGAGCGAGACGACGGCGAGTCCGAGGGCGGCGAAGCAGATGGCCGCCAGCACGACGACGAACAGGATCGCCGGCCAGGCGACCGGGAACGGCGCACCGTGGACCACGGCGGCGGCCAGGTAGCAGCCGGCGACGGTGACCAGCGAGACCACGACGGCCCCGACCACCCGACCGGTGAGCAGCGCCCATCGGGGAAGCGGTGTCCCGTGGGTCCTGGTGAGGGCGCCACTCCCCCGCTCGTCGGCGATGCCCTCGGCGATGCTCACGAACCCGGTCACGGCCGCGCCGTAGATCGCCATGGTGCCCGCGAGGAAGGTCGGAAGGGCAAGTCCGTTGTCGAGCACGGCCCCTCCGCCGCCGCTGGTGGCCGGGATGAGGACGACGAGCAGGATCGGGAACGCGACGGAGAAGAAGACGGCCTCGAACTCACGGACGAGCCCCGCTGCCGTGTGCCGCACCTGGTCGAGGACGAGCGCCCACGCAGAGGGTCGTGCGTTGCGGCGCGGAGACCGGTCGCCCGCCGGCGCTCGTCCGACCGCTCCCGACCGGCGGGCGGCGGTCTCGCGGGAGGCCCGCAGCAGCCAGCCCGCGGCGACAGCTCCGGCGACGCCCCATCCGGCGATCACCGCGAGGTGCCCCCAGGCGAACCCCGATCCGGCGAGGAACGGGTTGAACGCGTCCCCGAGCGCGTTGACCAGATGCTTGAGCGGGAAGGCCCAGCCGATGTTCGAGAGCCAGGACGGCATCGCCGAGCCCCCGAAGTTGAAGATGTCGGAGACGAAGGCCAGGGGGATCACCAGGCCGTTGGTCAGCGCCTGGGCGACCTGCGGGGTCGAGGCGAGCGCCGCGACGGCGATGCCGAGGGCACTGAACGCGAGCGAGGCCGTCACGATCGTGACCAGGGCTGCGAGCAGGGTCCTGCCGAGGATCTGGATGTCGTAGAACACAGCGCCGACACCGAGCACCAGCACGGTCGACGCGAGCCCCAGGAGCATCGCGGCCCCCATCCGCCCGCCGAGCATCACCCAGCGGGGCAGGGGGGTGCCGTTCTGGCGCTTGACGACTCCTCTCGCGCGCGCCTCCGCGAGGCCGACGCCCAGGAACGAGAACGTCGCCATGACGATGCCGAAGGAGGCGAACGCCGGCGCGAGGAACTGGGCCACCCGGACGCCTGAGCGCTCGTCGAGCGTCTCGTTCCCCACGAAGGCCGAGATCAGCGCGAAGAAGAGCAGGGGGAAGCCGACCGCCAGGATGATCACGATCGGGGTGCCGCGCAGGACGGCGAACTCGTGCCGGATCTGGCGGCCCAGCATCCGCAGGTCGCGGCTCATGGTGCGTCCGCAGCCGTCTCGTCCGTCGGGGACGGCTCCCCGACGAGGTCCAGGTACACGTCCTCGAGGCTCGGCCGGGTGAGCGTCAGCCCGTCGAGGCTCAGCGAGCGTCCCACCGCCCACCCGGTGAGCAGGTGGATGTCCCTCGTCGCGTCGGGAGTGCGGACCTCGACCGTCGTCCCTGCCACGCGCAGGTCGGTCCCCACCTCGGGGAGATCGGCGGTCGTCACCCCCTCCGGCACCCGGAAGGAGATCACCGTCGACGCCCCTGCCGAGGCCGCGAGCGCCTCGGGGGTCCCGGAGGCGATCACCGTTCCGTGGTCGATGACGACGACGCGGTCGGCCAGGTGCTGGGCCTCGTCGAGGTAGTGCGTCGTCAGCAGGATCGTCGTCCCGAGGTCGCGCAACCGGTCGATGAGCTCCCAGGCCCGTCGTCGCGCCGACGGGTCGAAGCCCGTGGTCGGCTCGTCGAGGAAGAGCATCTGCGGGTCGCCGACGATCCCGAGCGCCAGGTCGAGCCGTCGACGCTGTCCGCCCGAGAGCGTCCTGACCCGCGCGTCGGCCTTCTCCCCCAGGTCGACGAGGTCGATCACCTCCTGCACGGCACGCGGGTGCGGGTAGTAGCCGGCATGCAGGCGGATCAGCTCGCGCGGGGTGAAGGACTCCTCGAACCCTGCCTCCTGCAGGACGACCCCGATCCGCTCCCGGTAGGCGCGCCCGCCCACCATCGGATCCGTGCCGAGCACCGAGACGCTTCCGGCGTCGGGCCGGCGGTACCCCTCGAGGACCTCGACGGTCGTCGTCTTGCCCGCACCGTTCGGGCCCAGCAGTGAGACGACCTCATGGGGCTCGATCACCAGGTCGAGCCCGTCGACCGCGACGACCTCCCCGTAGGTCTTGCGCAGGCCCTGGACGACGACAGCGGACACGGCGACCACCTCCGGTTCAGGTCTACCGCTTCACGCCTCCTGCTGCGAGAGGGAGCCGGGAGGACGGTCAGCGGCGCGCGGGAGGAGTGCGGAACAGGACGAGAGGTCGGCCGGTCGTCGAGCCGTCCCCCGCTCCGCAGTCGGCAGCCTCCGCACCCTGGTCCGACGCTCCCCGGCGGTCGACGACCCGGACCTCACGGAGCCACGGCGCGCCACGGCGCAGGTCCTCCTCGAGCCGTCGGTGCACGGTGAAGGACTGGGCCGGGCACCCGTGGCACGCACCACCGAGGCGCACCGAGACGATGTCGTCCTGCACGGCCACGAGCTCGATCCGGCCGCCGTGGCTCGCGGCATAGGGCCCGGCGCCCGCGACCACGAGCTCGGCCAGCTCGCGCAGCGCGGCGTCACGCTCGGCCACCGGACGGGCCGGCCGGGAGCGCAGCGCGGCGACCGTCTCCTGGACGGCACGGCGGACGGCAGGCCCGGCGATCGTCCACGACTGCCCCTCCGCAAGGGTCGTCGTGACCTCCTGCGCCCCGACGAGGGCCGTGGCGAGCAGACGGGTCTCGACGAGGCCCGCCAGCGCCGGCCCGCCATGCGGCTCGTCGGTGGCCGGCAGCGCGGGTCCGGGCACGTGCCAGCGCAGCGTCGCCGGGTCGCCCGTGCGCTCGGGGTGCACGGCGACGACGGTGAGCTCCCCCTCGTCCTGCGGCCCGTCGGGGGCTGTCCCCGTCACTCAGATCACCAGCTGGGTCACCGCGCGCGCGAGCCAGGCCGCGACCCAGGCCAGGGCGGTCAGGCTCACGAAGGAGAACGCCGGCCAGCGCCAGGAGTTGGACTCGCGCCGCATCACCGCGAGCGTCGAGACGCACTGCATGGCGAACACGAAGTACACGAGCAGCGCGACGATCGTCGGCGCCGTGAACACCGGCTCCCCCGCCCGCTCGCCGTCGGTGAAGGTCATCGTGCGGAGGACGTCCTGCGGGTTCTCCGGGTCCTGGGCAGCGGCGACCTGCCCCAGGGTGGAGACGAAGACCTCTCGGGCGGCCATCGCACTGACCAGGCCGATGTTGATCCGCCAGTCGAAGCCGAGCGGGTCGAACACGGGTTCCACGGCCTTGCCCACCGTTGCCGCGTAGCTGTGGTCCAGGGTGTACGCGGCGGCCTCCGCCGGCGCCATCGCCTCCGTCTCCGCGCTGCGGTCGGGGAAGGTGAGCAGGGCCCACAGCACGAGGTTCGCGAGCAGGATGATCGTGCCGACCTTGCGCAGGAAGACCCGGACCGGAGCCCAGACGGACTGCACGACGCTGCGCGCCGTCGGCACGCGGAACGGCGGGAGCTCGAGGTAGAAGGGCAGCCCGCCACGACGCAGGACCGTCGCCCGCAGCACCGAGGCGACGACCATCGCCGACACGCCACCCAGGAGGTACAGGGCGAAGAGCGCCAGGCCCTGGAGACCGAATGGCCCCCAGCGCGCGTCATCCGGCACCAGGAGCCCGGTGAGCAGCAGGTACACCGGGAGGCGT
>NZ_JBFHHB010000169.1:0-7043 GCF_041597215.1 Actinotalea sp. | reverse complement strand
GGCGTGTCGTTGAACTGCTCCATCCCGACACTGATGTTCGGCGTGCCAGGGATCAGCTCGGGCTCGCAGAAGGGCGTGACCTGGTACTGCCATGTCGACGGGTCGTCGATCCGGCAGGGTGTGGCCAGGTCCGTCGTGAAGTTCGTCGCCGGGTCCTTCCCGTAGTACGGGTTGGCGATCGGTCCGTGCTGCGGGGTGGCGGGCGGCCAGAACCACGGCCCGTACATCCACCGGCCGTAGGCGCTCATGCCGGAGGGGTCGCCGGGGTTCTGGGCTGGCATGTAGACGTGGTGGTACCAGAGGTTGCCCATCCCGCCCCATCGGGTCGCGTCCCAGGTCGGGTCCTGCCCGGCGAGCTGTTCGGTGCTCGGGACGAAGGTGCGGTCCTGGATGACGAGCGGGATGCCCTCACCCATGTCCGCGTAGGTCCCCGACGGCCCGAACAGCTTCTGCTCGGTGTCGTCGGTGATGATGTACGCCGCGGCCTCGCCGGCGTACACGTTCAGGCGAGTGATGCCCCACGCGTGGTCGTGGTAGAACATCAGCCGCGCCGACTGCTGGTTCGTGTAGTAGAAGGTCTGGCAGCCGTCATCGGTGGCGGTGCAGTCCGGCACGCCGGCCACGGGCGCCATGTCGGGCACGTTCCCGACGCTCACTCCCTGCGGCCACGGCGTGGTCTCGTCGGCGGGCGTGATCCACTGGTGCGGGGTGCCGTCGCTGATCCACGGAGTGATGCCGCCGTGCAGGTGCAGCGTGGCCCGGTCGTCCTTGAAGCAGCCGTCGGGCTTCGGGTCGTTCGTGCACTCAGGATTGCGGATCGCGTCGGTCACGACGCCCTCGTCGACCGGGTCCATCATCGACATCGGCCCCATGCCGGAGCCCATCATGCTCGAGTCGGTCGGGAGGAACAGGTCTCCGTCTGCACCCGTGGGCAGCAGGTTGTAGAAGACGATCCGGACCGCGCGGTCCTTCTGCGCGACGATCGTCGGGCCGAGGTAGTGCGGTTCGTCGACGCCGACGGCCTGGGTGACCCCGTCCGGCATCATCGTCGGCACCTCGGTGCCGTCCAGGAGCGCCGTCATCAGCGGTACCTGCTTGCCCGGAACGGTGCTGGTCGACAGCTGGACGTACTCACGCAGGAGCGTGCCCTCGGCAGGGAGGCTCGAGCTCATCTGCTCGCGGTGCTGGACGACAGCGATCACGTAGTAGTCGGTTCCCGGGAAGGTCGTCGTGTCGGGCACGGCGACCGGGATGTACTGCCCGAGGTTGTTCGCTCCTGCCTCGCCGAGGCCCGGAAGCGTGTCCTGGAACTTCTTGATCCCGCCAGGCGTGATGTAGCCGGAGCCGGGGGTCTGCAGGTGCAGCGCGACGACCGCGCCGACGTCGGTCGACGCCGTCGCAGCGGCACCGGAGCCGGCTCCCGTGTCGCCGAAGGCGACGGCAGGGGAGGAGGTGTAGCCGACGCCGTAGCTGTCGAGGACGACGGACTGGATCGTCAGGGTCGACGTCGCGACGGCGGCGGTGAACGGGTTGGTCCCGTGGCTGACCGGCTCGAACTGCGTGCCGTCCCGGACCACGACCGACGGGGCGGTGGTGTAGCCCGATCCGGCGAAGTCCACGACCACGCCGGTCACGGTCAGGACGTCCGTCGCGACCGTCAGGGTGCAGTCGGGGTGCGGGTCCGCGCACGTGGCGTGGCCCTGTGCCTGGACCCCGTTCGGGTCGTCCGGCAGGTCGAAGTCCACGGTCGGGAACGTGTAGCCCGTCCCTGAGGTGGTGATGCTCACCTGGTCGACACCCCCGAGCGCATGGGCGGTCGCGTCGGTGCTCGCGCCGCCGCCGCTGAGGGTCACGGAGGGTGCCGTGTACCCGTTGCCGCCCGCGTCGATCGCGACGCTGGTCACGGCGCCCGAGGTCTGGACGTCCGCGGTCGCGGTGGCTCCGCTCCCGGCGCCGGTGATCGCGACGGTCGCGGCCGAGTAGCCGGAACCAGGGTCGGTGAGGGTGAGTCCGGTGAGGGCTCCGTCGGCGCCCACCGTCGCCTCTGCGGTCGCGCCGCTTCCTGGTCCGGCGGCGGGAGGTGTCACCGTGGCGGAGATCGAGTAGGTGCGCGGCTGGGGGTAGATCGGGAAGGTCGCCGAGCCGAGGGTCACGGTGTCAGCCGCGGCCGGTGCGGAGGCGGGTCCCGGGTACGCGATGACATCGGTCCCGGTGTCGACGTCGACGGGGATGCCCTGCCCGTACCAGCCGATCAGGTCGCCCTGCTGCGTGTCGAACGGGCCCACCGGGAAGAGGGAGACCTCGCCGGCCGGGTCGGTCGGTGCGGGGACGGTGAGGGGGCCGCTGTCGAAGGCGATCGTGTACTCGTCGGCGGTGGCCGTCGGACGGAGCACGTAGGCGTGGAAGACGTTCCCGGCCGAGCCGGGCTGATTCCACGTCGAGAAGCTCGTCAGCGAGCCGGCAGGAAGGGCAGCACCCGGATCGTGCACGACGCCGAACACCGTGGTGGCGGAGTCGGTCGCGAAGGCGCGGCTGACGAGCGGGTTCCCGACGGTGACGTCGGAGACGGCCGTGCCCGTGATGGTGACGGTGACGTCCGGGCGGGTCAGCGGGCTGTTGGCCCAGTTCGGGTACGGCCCGAAGTAGTGCGGGACCTGCGACTCGTCGACGGCACTCGCCGGGAGGGCGGCGGCGCTCGGGCTGAACGTCCGGACGACGGTAGCGCCTTGCGTTGCGGCCGAAACGAGGAGTGCGAAGGCAGCGGCCCTGGCCGCCATTCTGTGCTTCATCCGAGGTCTCCCTGGTCGTCCCCGCGACGACTCACGGACGGCGGTCGGCCGCGGGTGAGCGTCGATCGCGCTGCGGACGACGCGTTCTCCACGGCGGTCCGCAGCGACACGAGGCCGAAACTAGCCCTGCGCCGTGACCGGCCCATCCGGGTTTCCACGGGGGCGACTACGGATGTTCGATCTCCGTGATGACCGGAGTACGGCGTGCAAAACCCGGTGATCGACGCTCCCTCGGCCCCGATCCTGACGCCGCCTCGGGGAGCTCGTGCCGGGCACGGGTCAGCTCTGGTCCCGGTAGTGGCGTGCGGCATCGGTGCGGTTCCGCACCTCGAGCTTGCGGAGGATGCTGCTCACATGCGACTCGGCCGTGCGCCGGGAGATCGTGAGGGCCGTGGCGATGTCGCGGTCGCTGAGCCCGTCGTTGATCAGGCGCAGGACGTCCCGCTCCCGGGTGGTGAGCCGGTCCATCGGTGCGTCTCCCGCCGGAGACGAGGGAACGGCCTGCCGTAGGGCCTTGAGGAGGAGGCGCGCCGCGAGTCGTCGGGGGATGACCAGCTCGCCGTTCTGGGTGGCACGCACCGCACGGACGAGTGCCTCCGGGGAGAGGTCCTTCGTCAGGTACCCGCTCGCACCGAAGCGCATCGCCTCCGCCACGTCACGATCGGTGGACGACACGGTGAGCATGAGGATCTTTGCGGCGGGGAGGCGGGGCGCCAGCTCCCGGACGAGCTCCAGTCCCGACATGCCCGGCATCGCGATGTCGAGCAGGAGGACGTCAGGTGCGACTCGCGGTGCGAGGACGAGTGCCTCCTCGGCCGTCGCGGCCTCGGCCACGACGACCATGTCCTCGGCGGTGATCGCGCGCGTGACGGCCGACCGGACGAGGGGGTGGTCGTCGACGACCATCACGCGGATCACCCGCGGCGAGGTCGTCATGACCGGTCCACCGCGACCCGCGCCGTCGCCCGGGTGAAGGGCGCCGTGAGGGTGATCAACGTGCCCCTCGCGGGTGTGGAGTCGACCCTGAGCGTGCCGCCGACAAGAGCGGCTCGCTCCCTCATGGACGACAACCCGTATCCGGCACCGCCGGCCGCGGCCACCACGAAGCCGCGCCCGTTGTCGGCGACGCGAAGGCGGATCCGGCCGTCCCCCAGCACGAGGCTCACCCCTGCCACGGTGGCCTCGGCGTGCCGAGTGACGTTGGCCAGCGCCTCCTGGACGATACGGAGGACCTCGACCTGGGTCTTCGGGGCGATGGTCGCCGAGGGGTCGCCGTCGTAGGTGAACTCCACGCGCAGGCCGAACCGGCCGGCGTGCTCCTCGACGGCACGCCGGAGCAGGTCGTGGAAACCGGACTCCGAGCTCGGGAGGCTGCGCAGGGCAGCGACAGCGTCGCGCGCGTGGGTGAGCCCGACGTCGATGGCGGCGAGCGCGTCGGCGGCGGCCCGCCGCGCCTCGCTCGACAGGCCCTCCGTGCTCGCCACCTCACCGGCTCTCAGCTTGGCGAGCCACAGGTCCTGCGCGAGCCCGTCATGCAGCTCCCGCGCCAGTCTCGAGCGCTCCTCGATCGCGGCACGCTCGACCTCGCTGTCCCGCAGCGTGGCGAGCTCGGCGTTCGCGGCACGCAGTCCCCGCTGGCTGGCACGGAAGGCGCTCGACAGGCCCGCGAGCAGGCACAGGGAGCACATCAGGTCGAGCATGTCCCCGAGCGAGACCTGGCCGGGATGGGCACTCGGGTAGATCGCGGCGTGCAGCTCGGCGAAGCCGGCGAACACGAGTCCGATGGCGATCCAGGAGTCGATCAGTGCGCCCTCCGAGTGCCACAGGCGTCGGCTCACCGAGACGCCGACGAAGAACAGGACTGCCGTGACCACATGCAGTGCCATCCCGAACGGCGTCGTGTGCGGAAGTCCGGTCTGGTCGGGGAACGTGAAGAGGATCGGGACATCGGGCGGGTCGAACACGCTGCCGACGGCAGCGGTGAGCAGCACGACGAGGGGCGGCGCGGCCAGGATCCACGGCGGTTTCCAGGACGCGAGGGAGCGCCGGGTCAGGACACCGGCGAGGACGAAGAGCGACGCTGCGGCGAGCCGGGCGAGCGCGAAGACGAAGGACTGGGCGCTGTCGAGAGCCACACGGTCGCCGACGCCCGGCGCCCGCACGAGGCTCACGACGACGGCGACACCGTAGGCGCTCGCGAGTGCCGCGAAGGCCCCGGCATGAAAGGCGGCGGCGATCACCTGCCGCTCGCGGAATCGGGCCCAGGCGAGCGTCGTGAGCGTGACGAGCACCACCGTCGCGGTCGTGTCGAGCACCAGGTCCAGGGCCGGCATGATCGCGTGACCGTGGACCTTGTGCAGGACGACCGGAAGGCTCAGGAGGATGCACGCCGCGACGACCAGCCGGACCACGCGACGGTGCGGCGAGGTGGCCGAGTGTCGCAGGTCCCGCGCCACGGCTGGGCCGAGCCGATCGACGACCGCGGCCATGCTCCTCCCCGATCGTCCAGTCGACGGACTGATGAGACGCAGCGGCCCGCGACGTCGCTGTCGCGGTCGACCCCAGCGTGGGCAGCGGCGATGTCGCTGTCAAGGCCTCCCGGTGCGGTCCGTGCTGGTCAGTGCAGTGGTCTCGAAGGTCGGGTCGACGTGCGTGCGGATCAGCACCCCTGCGCGAGCGGCGTGGCGCGCCGTGATCGCCTCGAAGGGGCTGCGGTGGTGCTCCTCGCGGTAGACCGTGCTGATCGGGTGCAGGCCGAACCCGCGGGCCAGCACCGTGTCGGCCGATCGCAGCGCACCCTCGACCCACCCCTGGTAGTCCGAGTAGGCCTCACCGCAGGTGAACAGCCCGGGAAGCGGCTCGACAAGGTGCTCGATGACGGCTCGGTCGTCCGCGTGGAGCCCCCACTGATGGACCCCGTAGCCGATCTGCTCCCCGGCGCCGGCGTCGACCCGCGTCGTCCCGCTCCAGATCCGGGCGCTGGTCAGGAGCGGGCGCGGGACCTCGTCGGTGTCGAAGAGCCGGGCGAGCAGGCGGCCGGCTGCCTCGACGACGGCCTCGGTCGCCGGGTGGATCGTCTGCGGCCCGCGGTCGGCCACTGCCCTTTGCATCGGTGAGTCGAACAGGTCACCACCGCCCTGCTGGAGCGCTCGCCAGAAGCTGATGTTGAGGTGGTCGCAGTAGATGGTGAGTGCCGCGGGTCTCGCGTACTTGGCGGCGGCGATCGCCTCGAGCCGCCCGCGGACCTCCGGCGACGGCCGGTGGCCCGAGTGGCGCAGCCATGCCTCGTACTCCGCGGCGGCGAACAGCGCCGGGTCGATCGCGTAGAACGGGTAGACGGTGCCCAGGGGGAGATCGGACAGGTTCGGCCCGAAGCTCATCGGCGGACCGCCGTCCGCCCGCTCGCCCCACCATGCGGTGGGGTAGTACAGGTTGATCTTGAGCAGTGCCTGGTTGGTCGTGGCCTGCAGCGCGTTCCACAGCCGGTGTGCGTCCCGCTCGTCGGAGCGCTGCATCACCTCCGAGGCGCCGTAGAGCTGTTCGAGGGCGAGGCGGGGCAGCGCGAGCACGACGAGGGGCGCGCCGATCTCGGTTGTCACGACGCTCTCCCCGTGGCGGGTCGTGCAGGTCGCCGTGTAGCCGCCGCCCTCGCGGGCCTCGATCCGGTCGACGGTCGTCCCGAGATGCAGGTGCTCGTCGCCGAGCTCGCGGGCGAGTGCGTCGGGCAGGGTGCTGAAGCCGTTCTCCAGCGTCGCGAACCGCGGCTCCGCGGTGAAGCCGCCGAGCAGCTGGAAGGCCTCGCCTGCGTTCATCTCGGACAGGACGGTGCCGTTGAAGCCGAGCAGGCGGGACAGCAGGGTGATGCACTCCTGGGAGTAGCCCATCGCGTCGAGCAGGCCCCAGAGCGTCCATTCGTTGAGAGGGACGCCCGCCCACGCGCAGTCGAGCCGGAACGACTGCCAGAACTCCGGTGGTCGCGGGTGGGGTCGGGGGGTGACCTGCGGGTTCGCGGCCAGGATGCGCTCGAAGACGGTGTCGACGATCGACCGGGGGTCGATCCCGCGCTCCGCGGGGGAGAGGTCGTACAGCTCGCTCCAGATCGCGAAGGAGTCCGCCGCGGCCTCGGCGTTGGTGAAGGCGTGGCCGCGGAAGTACAGCCGGTTGGCCCCGCCGCTGCTCATCGGGAAGGGCACCACCTGGTCGTCGATGCCGAGCATCAGCAGGAGGCTCGTGAGGTCGTCCATCGACTCGAAG
>NZ_JBFHHB010000168.1:0-7106 GCF_041597215.1 Actinotalea sp. | reverse complement strand
GTCGGCGAGGTCGCGCTGCTCGGACGGGGAGGTGGTGTCGGTCATCTGTGCCCTTCGGTCGACCTTCAGCGTGACATGCAGCCGGCACGTCGGCGAACCATTTCGCGGACGGCGCACCTCGCGGGCCACCCTCCCGCACCCCTGCCATCGGTAGGGTTCCGTGCGTGTCAGGCACCGAGGACCACTACTTCACGGCCGAGCCGGCGTCAGCCGACGAGCGGCGGCGGCTGACCGTGCGGCTCGTCGACCGCGAGGTGGCGGTGCAGACCGCGCCGGGAGTGTTCTCCGGGAGCCGGCTCGACCCCGGCACGCAGGTGCTGCTGCGCTCCGTTCCCGCTCCGCCCGCCGAGGGTGACCTGCTCGACCTCGGTTGCGGCTGGGGGCCCGTCGCCCTGAGCCTGGCGATGCTCTCCCCCGGGGCGCGGGTCTGGGCCGTCGACGTGAACCGCAGGGCGCTCGACCTGGTCGCCCGCAACGCGGCGGAGCTCGGGCTCGACGGCATCCGCACGGCGGAGCCCGACGGCGTTCCCGCGGACCTCCGGTTCGCCACGATCTGGTCCAACCCGCCGATCCGCATCGGCAAGCCTGCCCTGCACGCCCTGCTGGACGACTGGCTCCCGCGGCTCGCCCCCGGGGGCGCGGCCTGGCTCGTGGTCCAGAAGTCGCTCGGGGCGGACTCCCTTCAGGGCTGGATCGAGCAGGAGCTCGGGATGCCCGTGAACCGGGTGGCGAGCTCCAAGGGCTTCCGGGTCCTGCGCGTCACCCGGGACTGAGCCGCGGGCACGACCGGCGACGTCGGAGGCCGCGGGCCGAGCGGAGGTCGATGGCCGCGCCGACCGATCGCGCCGGCTCAGACGCGCTCGTCCCCGTCCAGCAACGCATCCAGGTCGACGGTCACCGTCGCGACGAGCTCGGCGGGCCCGGAGAGCTCGACCCTGTCCTCGGGGAGGAGCCGCACCCCGACCACGCCACCGGGGACCTCGACGAGCCAGGACTCGGGAGCCTCGGCACCCATCCAGGTCCGTACCGCCATCGCCGCGGCGCACGCTCCCGTCCCGCAGGACTGGGTCTCCCCGACGCCGCGCTCGTGGACGCGCATCCGGACCACCCCGACCGTTCCCTCGGCGGTGGTCCGCTCGCCGAGCGGGACGACGAGCTCGACGTTGGTGCCCTCCGGAGCGAGCGGCGAGACCACCGGGGCCGAGCCGAGGTCAGCGGCCTCGAGCTCTGCCGGGTCGGCGAGCGCCAGGACGGTGTGCGGGTTGCCGAGGTCGACACGCAGCGCCGGACGCGCGGTGTCGAGGCCCTTGACCTCCACCTGCGCGTCCGAGCCCGCAGCCGACGACTCCGCACCGCCGGGCAGGTGCCACGGACCCATGTCGACGGCGTACCACTCCTCCTGCGCGCCCGTCGGGCAGGCGACACGTGTCACGTACCGCACCCCTGCCCTGGTGCCCACGGCCCAGGTGCCGGTGCCGTCCCACAGGCCGAGGCGCTCGGCGAACCGCGCCACGACGCGGACTCCGTTCCCGCACATCTGGGCGAGGGAGCCGTCGGCGTTGCGGTAGTCCATGAACCATCGGGCGCGCGGGTCCTCGGCGAGGCTCTGGGCGCCCTCCGGGAGCCGGTGCGTCCCGACGAGCCGGATGACGCCGTCGCAGCCGATGCCGGACCGACGGTCGGCGAGGGCCCGGACGAGCCCCTCGCCGAGCTCGAGCTCGCCGTCACGGTCGTCGAGGAGCACGAAGTCGTTGCGGGTGCCGTGGCCCTTGGTCACGGCGAGCGAGCGCGTCATGAGCCGAGGGTACGTCGTCGGGTACCAGGGTCGACGAGCGTGCCCATGTCCGCTCTCGCGACGAGCCGGAGCGCCTCCTCGACCAGGTCCGGTCGGCGTGCGTCGAGCCAGTGCACGCGGGGGTCTCTCCCGAACCAGCCCATCTGCTTGCGGGCCAGGCGCCGGGTCGCCACGGCGACGTCGGTCCGCGCCTGCTCGGCGGTGCACTCCCCGGCGAGCAGGGACAGGACCTGGGCGTAGCCGACAGCCCGCGACGCCGTGCGGCCCAGCCGCCCGGCGAGCCCCCGCACCTCGTCGAGCAGGCCGAGCTCCCACATCCGCTCCACCCGCACCGCGATCCTCGAGTCGAGCATGGCTCGATCGGTGTCCAGGCCGATCTGCACCGCCGGGACCTCGTACTGCGGCTCGGGGAGCTCTGCGGTCCACGGCTCGCCGGTGAGGGCGATGACCTCCAGCGCACGCACGATCCGGCGCGTGTTGGTCCGCGGGATCCGGTGCGCGGCCGGGGGGTCGAGCCGGGCGAGCTCGTCGTGCAGGACACCGGGCCCGTCCCGCTCCGCCCGTTCCTCCAGCGCGGACCGGACCACCGGGTCCGAGGGCGCCATGCTGAGGTGGTCGAGCAGCGCCCGCACGTACAGACCGGACCCGCCGACGGCCACCACCCGCCGCCCCCTCGCGTGCGCGAGGTCCACCTGGGCCCTCGCGTCACGCTGGTAGGCGGCCACCGAGGCGTCCTGCTCGACGTCGAGGACGTCGAGCATGTGGTGCTCGATCCCCCGACGCTCATCGACGGCGAGCTTGGCGGTGCCGATGTCCATCCCGCGGTACAGCTGCATCGCATCGGCGTTGAGCACGTCGGCACCGAGGTGCTCGGCGAGATCGAGGGCGAGGTCGGACTTGCCGGTCGCGGTCGGCCCGACGACAGCCACCACGAGCGGGCTCATCGCGCGTCCCAGCCGGCGACGGCGTACGTCGCCCCGGCGGGGACGCTCACGCTGACGGTGGCGTCCATGGCCGGTCCGGGGGTCGCCAGTGCGCCGAGGAGGACCTGCCACGGTCCCCATGCGCTGACCGCGAGCGCCTGGGCGAGGGTGAGGTCGACGGCGGCGAGCCGGTGGGCCGCCTCCTCCCGGGCACTTCCGGCCCCGGTCGCGTCGTGCTGCGTCGTTGCGGGAGCGCCGGATCGCGGTCCACGGCCCGTCAGGGCCAGGTCCGCCGCCACCGCCTCGTCGAATGCCGCTGCCCGCGGGTCCTCGGCGAGCGGGGAGTCGGGGCCGCGCCGTGCGCTCAGCCCTCCCATGAGGAGCAGCGCCACGTCGTCCGTCGCCAGCTCCCGTCCCACGCGGTGCAACGCGGGGGCCTCCCCCTCGGCGACCGCGAGGACCTCCACCGCGGCCGTCCACCCCGCGTCGGCGAGGAGGGCGAGAGCGACGGCCGCGGGCACGTCGTCGACCACCTCGTCGCCGGAGCCCCGCACGCCCGTCCTCGACGCCGCCCGATCAGCGGCTGCGCCACCGGTCTCGCCGGGAGCTGCCACGCCGACCCGGACCCCGGTGAGACCGGCCACGGCGTCCGGGACGCCGGCAGCGGCCAAGGTGGGGTGCAGTCGTCCTGACCACCGTCGCACCACCGGCCGGGCCGGCTCGTCCGGGGGCAGGCCCGTCCCGCGCCCAGCCGGGACGACGACGACGACCCGTCCGGCACCGCACGCCGCCAGACGACGGACCGCCGACCGCGCCTCCCGGCGCACGTCCTCGTGGTCCGCGGGGACGCCGGGGAGCACGAGGAGGGCCGTGGGTGGGAGGAGGGCGGCAGCGCGGAGCACCCCACGACGGTACCGGCGATGGCCGGTAGTCTCTGGTCGGTGGCCCTCTTCTCCTGGCGACGCGAACGACGCGAGCCACGCGCTGACTCCGGACGACGTCCCGGCGCCCAGCCCGACCCGGGCCCGTACCATCCCGATCTCGTCGCGCCGCTCACCGCTGAGCGGGTCCGCAGCTGGCTGCTGCGCTCCGACTACGGCTACTTCACGGACGTCGACGGCGACCTGGGCGGCCTCTGGCGGGGCCGGCTCTTCTACTTCTTCACCCTGGGTGAGCGCCACGAGATCCTCCAGGTCAGAGGCCAGTGGAACCGGACCTTCGCCATCGAACGGCTCGGGGAGGTACTCGAGGTCTGCAACGACTGGAACGCCGAGCGCGTGTGGCCCAAGGCCTACCTGCGGGTCAGGGACGACGGCCGGGTGCACGCGGTGTGCGAGTCGGCCACCGACCTCGAGCACGGAGTGACCGACACCCAGCTCGGGCAGTTCCTGCACAGCGGGCTGGCCTCCGCCGCCGCCTTCTTCGACACCCTCGACGACCTGTACCCCGACCCGGCAGGGATGGCACCGTGAGCGCCCGCGCCCCGGTTCCGCCCGCCCCGCTGGCCACCGCCCGGATCGAGGCCTACCTGCGGTCCTGCGGCTACGAGTCCGTGCACGACGACGACGGCGACCTGACCGGCGTGTGGAACTCGCACCGGTTCTGGTTCATCGTCATGGGTGAGAGCGAGGAGATCCTCCAGGTCCGCGGACGGTGGAACCGGCTCGTCCCGGTCGACGAGCGGGCCCAGGCGCTGCTGGCCCTCAACGACTGGAACCGCGACCGGATCTGGCCGAAGGCGTACCTGCGCCCGGAGGACGGCGGACTGGCCGTGTACGGCGAGGTCTCGGCCGATCTCGAGCACGGGGTGACCGACGCGCAGCTCGCCGAGATCGTCGACTGCGGGCTGGGGACCTGCGTGCAGTTCTTCGCCGGGCTGGAGAGCCTGCTCCCGGTGCTGCCCTCCTGAGGGGACCTGCCGGGGCACCGAACGCCACGGCGCCCCCGGGGTCGTCCCGGCTCAGCCGCGCAGCGTCGGGACAGGGAGCAGCACGGCACCACCGGGAGCCGTGGCGGGTCCGTGGTCGTGACCGCCGGACGTCCGCTCCTGCCACGCCTGCCCGGAGCGGGTCCGGCGCACCTCGTACGTGCCGCCGGTCAGCCCCGAGTCCGCCACGAGGTGGTGCGGAGCCGAGTGGGTGATCTCCACCGTGACGACGTCGCCCGGACGTGGCACGTCGGGATCGCCCGGCCGGCCGCCCTGCGCGTGCGGCGGGAGCGAGAGGTGCACGAGGCGGTTGTCCGGAGCCCGTCCGCTCAGGCGACGGGTCGCCCCGTCCTTGCGCCCCTCACCCTCCGAGACGAGCACCTCGAGGGTGCGCCCGACCTGCCGGGCGTTCTCCTGCGCGGAAATGCGCTCCTGGAGCGCGACGAGCCGGTCGTAGCGCTCGGTCACCACGTTCGCCGGGACGGGGTCGGGCAGGTCGACGGCCGGGGTGCCGGGACGCGGGGAGTACTGGAAGGTGAAGGCCGAGCTGAACCTCGCCTCCTCGACCACGCGCAGGGTCTGCTCGAAGTCCTCCTCCGTCTCGCCAGGGAAGCCGACGATGATGTCCGTCGTGATGGCGGCCTCGGGGATCGACTCCCGCACCTCCTCGAGGATCGCCAGGAACCGGGCGGAGCGGTACGAGCGGCGCATCGCGCGCAGCACCCGGTCCGAGCCCGACTGCAGCGGCATGTGGAGCTGCGGCATGACGGTGGGCGTCTGCGCCATCGCGGCGATGACGTCCGAGGTGAACGCCGCGGGGTGCGGCGAGGTGAACCGGACCCGCTCGATCCCCTCGACCGCACCGACCTCCCGGAGCAGGGAGGCGAAGGCCCCACGATCACCGAACCCCACCCCGTAGGTGTTGACGTTCTGGCCCAGCAGGGTCACCTCGACGGCGCCGGCGGCCACCAGCGCCTCGACCTCCGCGAGGATCTCGCCGGGGCGACGGTCGCGCTCCTTGCCACGCAGCGACGGCACGATGCAGAAGGTGCAGGTGTTGTTGCAGCCGACGCTGATCGAGACCCAGCCCGCGTAGGCGGACTCCCGCCGGGTCGGCAGGGTGGAGGGGAAGACCTGGAGGGACTCGGCGATCTCGACCTGCGCGGCCTGGTTGTGCCGCGCCCGCTCGAGGAGCGCGGGGAGCACGTCCAGGTTGTGGGTGCCGAAGACCACGTCGACCCAGGGCGCTCGCTCGACGATCTGGCCGCGGTCCTTCTGGGCGAGGCAGCCCCCGACGGCGATCTGCATCCCCGGACGGGCCGCCTTGATCGAGGCGAGCTGACCGAGGTTGCCGTACAGCCGCGTCGAGGCGTTCTCGCGCACCGCACAGGTGTTGAGCACGACGACGTCGGCCTCCCAGCGCGCAGCGTCCTCCGCGGGGGCAGCGACGTACCCGGCCGCCTCCAGGAGACCTGCCATGTGCTCGGAGTCGTGGACGTTCATCTGGCAGCCGAGGGTGCGCACGGCATAGGTGCGCAGGGCTGCGTCGGGGCGCGTAGACATCCCGGAAAGGGTACGACGCCGCGGTCCGTCCGCGTCGCCACGGATCCGGGGCGTCCGTCGGTGCTCCGCATCCGTAACCGATCCGACACCTCCCCGACGTGCCCGGGTGATCAGATCGGCCTACCTTCGAAGGATGGAATCGCAGCCCGTGCCCGACGACTCCTCGTCGGCCGACCCCTCGCTCGCCGACTCCGCCCTGTCCGGCGACCGCTCGGACGAGCCCTTGGTGGTGCTCTCGCACGTCGACAAGCACTACGGCGCGCTGCACGTGCTCCAGGACATCAACCTGACCATCACCCGCGGCGAGGTCGTCGTGGTCATCGGCCCCTCGGGTTCCGGCAAGTCGACGTTGTGCCGGACCATCAACCGGCTGGAGACGATCGACGACGGCCTCATCACCATCGACGGCGTGCCGCTGCCGGCGGAGGGCAAGGCGCTCGCTCGGCTACGGGCCGACGTGGGCATGGTCTTCCAGTCCTTCAACCTCTTCGCGCACAAGACCGTCCTGGAGAACATCACGCTCGGGCCGACGACCGCCAAGGGGATGAAGCGCTCCGAGGCGGAGGCCCTCGCCAGGGAGCTCCTCGAGCGGGTCGGGGTCTCCGACCAGGCGAACAAGCTGCCCGCGCAGCTCTCCGGCGGCCAGCAGCAGCGCGTGGCCATCGCCCGTGCCCTGGCGATGAAGCCCAAGGTCATGCTCTTCGACGAACCGACCTCCGCCCTCGACCCCGAGATGATCAACGAGGTCCTCGACGTGATGGTCTCGCTCGCCCACGAGGGCATGACGATGGTCGTCGTCACCCACGAGATGGGCTTCGCCCGCAAGGCCGCGAACCGGGTGGTCTTCATGGACGGAGGGCAGATCGTCGAAGAGGCCGACCCGGAGACCTTCTTCACC
>NZ_JBFHHB010000167.1:0-7131 GCF_041597215.1 Actinotalea sp. | reverse complement strand
GATCCAGATCTGTGGGTTCTTCCTTCGACGCGCGGTCGCGACGGGCTCCTCGCCCGTGGTGCTCGTCGGCCAGGGCGACGGCGCACCCCTGGACGGCTACTTCGACACCGACCCGATGCCGCAGGTGCGGGAGTCGGCCGTCCTGTGCGCGCTGTTCGGCTACGACGCACCGGCGACGGAGCTCGCAGGTCTGCGGTACGTCGCCGTGCCGGGAGGCGACCCGCTGCGCAGGCAGTCCTTCCTCGTCGTCCTGACGGAGTCCATGGCCTTCGCCATGGTGGGGACGCGCTCGGTCCCGTCCGACCCGGTCCTGGAGGTCGTCCACACGCAGGACGAGGAGAGCGTCTACCTGCTCGCCGAGCACGTGATCCGCCGGATCCCGTTCGTCGACGGTGATCCGATCCGCCCGCTCGTCCGTGAGCTCGTGCGCCCGGCCGAGGGCGGCGCGGGAGCGGGGCCGCACGAGGCCGCCGGTGGGGCTGCGGCCGGGCGCACCCGCTCGCGCTGGGGCCTGCGTCGCGACTGACCGGTGGGCGCGCCCGCGTGGGGCGCGATCACGGGAAGGGCCGTGTGCCGGGCCTCGGCCTCACTTCGTCCGCTCGACGGGCCCCGTCCCCCTGGCGACCTCGATCTCGACGCGGCCGGTGATCCGGTCGGTGCTGAGCACCCGCCGGAGGTCCGTGCTCACCTGGTCGATCGCGGTGACGAGATCGTGCAGGTTCCCGCTCGGCTCGAGGGTCACCCGGAGCCTGGCGACGACCTCCCGCCGTTCCCGGACGACGGCAGCGCTCGCCCGTCGGACGGCCGGGTTCCGGCGCAGCTGCTCCGCTGCGGTCCTGACGGCCGGCGTCGGGTCGATCCGCAGGGTCCCCGGGATCGGCCCACCCGGGAGCACGACGGTGCCCACCGTGCGGCTCGGGACGTGTGCGAGCAGCCACCCGAGACCGAGGAGGACGGCGAGGACCCCGCCGACGCCGATCGCCCAGGGCCACCAGCCCGACTCGAGGAAGCGGGTGTCGAGGCGCACCTGGTCCTGGACCGGCGGCCAGGAGGCGGGCCAGACCTGCGGAAGGGAACCGGCGTGCCAGGCGAGCAGGGCGAGGCCGCTGAGCACCAGGGCCACGGCGAGCAGCAGCACGACGGCCCGGTCCACGGCGACGACGGAACGCTGGATCATCACGGTCCTCTCTGGTGGCGGCCGGTCACGCGCGCCGCGAGACGACTCGGACGCCGATGCCGACGACGGGAAGGAGCAAGGGCTCGACGGAGGCCTTCACGGCCGCCACGATGTCCTCGCTCGCACCGAGCGTGCGGATGGTCACGGTCACGGTGCGCTGGCTCACGCGGGTGCGTGCGGCCATGACGCCGTCCACGTCCAGGGCGGCGCGGGTCGCCAGCTTGGCCACGTCGGAGCGGCCGATCCACACCCCGGTCGGCGAGCCGACCCGGAGGCTGCGGCGGACCCGCGGGCGCAGGGCGAGGACGGCGAGCCACAGCCCGAGCGCGACGGCGAGGCCGCCCACGACCGACGAGCCGATGCTCGGCTCGATCCCGTCGACGGCGGAGAGCAGCCCGGGGATCCACGGTGAGCCGTCGAGGACGCGCATGACGAGCACCTCGCGCACGAGGACCACTCCGAGTGCGACGAGACCGAGGGCGAGGACGGCGGCGACCACGACGACGAGCCCTGCCCGGCTCGGCTCGCCAGCAGGGGCCATCGCCCCGGTCTCCCGGGCCTGCTCGTTCCGGAGATCGGTCACCGGACGCGCCCCTCCGACGCGACCTCGGCGCGCTGCACCGTGCGCACGGTCACGTCGACCCCGTCGACCACGAGCCCGGCGAGCTCCGCCAGCCCGTGGGCGATCGCTTCCTGGACGCGGCCGGCGATCGTCCCCGCCGGGGCAGGCCACAGCACGGCGAGGTCGACACCGACGCGCACGTGCTGCCCGGCGCGCTGCACCGAGACGCGCGGGTAGCCCCGTCCCACGGCACGGTTCATGGTTCCCGAGGCGCTGGTCGGGGCGACGCCCGGGACGTCGACGATCGACCGGCGCACGATCGTGGCGACGGCCCGGTCGGCGATCTCCAGGCTCCCACGGCTACCGGCGTCCGGATCGGCCGGTCGGTCGACGACGCCCGGCTCGGCGTGCCGGCCCGGGGCATCAACCACGACGGAAGCCCGACAGGATCGACGCGAGATCGATCCGGCCGTCGATCACCAGGCCGACGACCAGCCCGACCGACCCGAGGACGAGGGCGAGGAGGAACGCGCCCCCGCCGCCCACCGCGGCGATGAGGGTGAGCGCGAGCCCGGTGAACAGTCCTACGACGGCTGCTGGCATGTCTTGCTCCTCGAGTGGTGGTGCGACTGCGGCCCGTCGGCGGGTGGGTGCCCGGGTGTCCCGAGCGGCTCACTCGTCGTCGTGGACCTGGAGGTCTTCGACGTGGATGTGGATCGGCCCCGGGGCGACACCGTCCAGCGCGCGGCGCAGGCGGGCGACGGTCCGTGGCACCGGGTCCTCGGCGGAGACGACGACGTGCACCTCGGTGCCGCGCGGGCCGGTCCGCACGCCGACGATCCGGCGCCCGGCCAGATAGGTGCCGACCTCCCCGTAGCCCCCGCCGTGCAGGCGTCGGACGCCGGGGACGGACAAGGTCGCCCGGGCGATCCGGTCGGCCAGGTCCTCGGCGTCGATCCGCGCAACCGGGTCGGTTCCGGTCACTGGACGCGTGGCTCGCGCGGCTCTTCCGGGGCCTTCTCGGGCTCGGGCAGGTGGATGTCGTTGACCACGACGTTCACCTCGACGACCCGCAGGCCCGTCATCCGCTCGACCGAGCCGATGACGTTGCGTCGGACACCCTCGGCGACGTCCTGGATGGACGGCCCGTACTCGGCGACCAGGTCGAGGTCGACGGCAGCCTCCACCTCTCCGACCTCGACGGAGACGCCCTGCGAGTGGTTGGTGCGCGCACCCGGGATGCGCTCCCTCAGCTGGCCGATCGCGCGGGCGGGTCCGCCACCGAGCGCGTAGACCCCCGCGACCTCCTTGGTCGCGAGGCCCGCGATCTTGCTCACGACGACGTCTGCGATGGTGGTCGTCCCGGTCGGTGTGATCAGGTCGCTGGCGGTCTCGGTCCGGGCCCGGACCTCGGTGGATGGCTTGGGGCTGGAGTCGCTCATCGTGCACCCGTTCCTCTCGCCTGCCGGGTACTCGACCGTCACGGCGCTCCTGCGGAGGACGGCAGACCCCCGCCGACCCGGCAGTGCGCCGGAGGCCTCCTTGCCGTCTGTGATCTTTCCACCTCGCGCTACCGGTCGCGAGCCGGGGAGCCGCGACCGGGGAGATCGGGCGCGACGGCCGCGGACGACTCCCGCCCGGGACCGCCTCTGGCGGGAGGTCGCGGCAGATTGCGCGTGTCGAGGTGCATCCACGAGCCGGGGTCGGGCCGTAGAGGGAGTGACAGCACGGTTCCCCTCCACGAAAGGACCACTCCGATGCGACGCACTCTCTCCGTGGCCACCGTCCTCGCCCTCGCCCTCGCGACCGCCGCGTGCAGCACGGCAGAGGACACCGAGCCCACCACTGCCGAGACCTCCGCCGAGGAGACCATGACCGACGACGTGATGGCCGAGTCGGACATCGTCGACACCGCCGTGGCGGCGGGGGACTTCACGACCCTCGCGACAGCCCTCACCGCTGCGGAGCTCGTCGACACGCTCAAGGGCGAGGGCCCGTTCACCGTCTTCGCCCCGACGGACGACGCTTTCGCCGCGCTTCCCGAGGGCACGCTGGACACGCTCCTCGAGGACCCGACCGGTGACCTCGCCGGGATCCTGACCTACCACGTCGTCTCCGGGAAGGTCATGGCGGCCGACGTCCTGACGATGGACGGTCAGATGGTCGAGACCGTCAACGGTGCCGAGCTCACCGTGAACGTCGACGGCGACGCGGTCTCGCTGACCGACGCCAACGGGGGCACGGTGAACGTGACCGCGACCGACGTCGAGGCCAGCAACGGCGTGATCCACGTCATCGACGGGGTCCTGCTCCCGTAACCCGACAGCGCCGCTCGCGGCGCGGTCCATCCCGCAGCGGTGCCCGGCACGTGACCTCCCGTGCCGGGCACCGTCATGCGCGATCGGGCGAGGCGTTGCGCGTCGTGAGGCGCGGCGCCGCGTCGACGCCGCTGAGGAGCAGCCCGCTCAGGCAGCGCCCGGGTCGGCCGAGGTCACCCGGTCGCGCCCCTCGGCCTTGGCCTGGTACATGAGCTCGTCGACCCGGCGCAGCACCGAGGCCGGGGACTCGTTCGGGCGCATCGAGGTGACGCCGAAGCTCGCGGTGATCCGCACCCCGACCGCCTGCTCCATCGCCCGCGGGAGCGACTGCCGCAGGCGTTCGGCGAGCTGGACGGCCCTGGAGTGGTCCGTGCCGGGGGCGACGAGGACGAACTCCTCACCGCCGATCCGGGCGAGCAGGTCGTTCTCCCGGACGATGTGCCCAGCGACCTCGGCCACCACCCGCAGCACCTGGTCGCCGAGGTCGTGCCCGTGGGTGTCGTTGACGTCCTTGAAGTGGTCGAGGTCGAAGAACACGACGCAGACCGGGTGCGTGGGGCTGACGAGCTCGGACTGGAACCCGAGCTCCTCCAGGAGGCGACGGCGGTTCGCGATCCCCGTCAGTTCGTCGCGGTAGGCCATCTCTCGCATCCGCACGGCCGTCGCATCGGCCCGTGCGGCGTCGGCGACCGCCGAGGCCACGTGCTCCTTGGCCCGGGACAGGACGAAGAGCAGCACGAGGATGACCCCGAGGTAGACGCCGTAGCGGATGGCGAGCCAGACGTCCGCCGCCTCGCCACCGCGACGCCACATCGCCCCGGCGATCAGCGCGGTGAACAGGATGCCGTACGCGGAGCCGAGGACCAGTGCCGCGCGGGTGCGCATGAAGAGGAACCCCACGACGAGGCAGACCACCACGCCCAGCAGCGGGGTGGGCTGGAGCAGGGCCCAGGCCGTGACCGCGTCGGGGGCGCTCGCGATCCGGCCGAGGGCCACCGCGATCCATCCGGCGTCCAGGCCGAGCAGGAGGGTGAGCGCAGCGGCGACGGACCAGGCGGGCCTGCGCAGCAGGATCCACGCGAAGAGGAGGAGGACGGCGCCGAGCGGGGGGTAGCCCCAGCGCACCCAGACGTCGTGCGGTGCGTCCCTGATCCAGGTCCCGGCGATCACCGGGGCACCGACCACGATGCCCAGGGCGACGACCCGGCGGGCCAGCCCGGCGAGCTCCTCCCCACGGCCGAGGCTGACCTCGCGTCTGCGATCTCCCACCGCGCGTCGCCTCTCCTCGTCCGAGCGATGCGGTCCGGGACGGGCCCGGGCTGCATCGCGTTCCGGTCGGGACAGTCTGGCACCGACAGCAGCCGGGAATCGGACATGGCTCCCGGTGATCGTCGCGGACCCGTGGTGACGGGCGAGCGGCGTGGGCTCCGGCCGAGGTCCGGCAGCGCCGGGAGTGCCGCGATTCGCCTCAAGTGTCCGACCATCGGGCCGATGGTCTCGACGAGGGCCCGCTCAGGTGGTGCACAGGGGGGCCGGCAGGCAAGGGGGAGGGGCCCGATCGATGTCGACTGCTGGTGCTGTCGTCCTTCAACCCGCGGAGGTCGCCGCGGGCTTCGGCGACCTGCCGACGCTCGCTCCCGTCGCCGTCGAGATGATCCGGCTCGCGGACGGTGACCGGGCGAGCATCGAGGACATCGCGACGGTGATCAGCCGGGACCCCGCGCTGGCGGCCCAGGTGCTGCGGGTGGCCAACTCGCCGGTCTACGGGATGGGTGGGAGCACCACGAGCCTCGCGCGGGCGGCGAGCGTCCTCGGGCTGCGCACGCTGAAGCTGCTCTCGCTCACCTTCTCGGTGCTCACCTCTCCGGATGCTTCGGAGCCGGGCGCCATGCTCGTCTGGCGGCACACCTTGGCGACCAGTGCGCTCGCGCAGGTGATCTCGAGCGCCCGCGACCCCCGCTTGGTCGACGAGTGCTTCATCGTCGGACTCCTCGGCAACCTCGGCCGGCTCGCGCTGACCGAGCACCTGGACTACGCCGACGCGGCCCGCGCCGCCGGGCACTGGCTCGACGACGTGGACGAGCGTGCGGCGGTCGGCTGCACGAGCGACGAGGTGACCGGGGAGATCCTCGACCGGTGGGGCCTGCCGGGCGTGCTGAGCGACGCCGTGCGTCATCGGAACCGGCCCGAGGGCACCCAGGGCGCTGCCGCGCGCATCGCCCGGGTGCTCAGCGTGGCGGACGCAGCCGCACGGCTCGTCGTGGCCACGCCGGATCGTGCGGGGGCGGCGTTGGAGGCGTACCAGGTCCGGGCGGCCGAGCTCCTCGATCTCACCGAGGAGGAGACCGACGGGCTCCTGGTCGGAGCGACACCTGCGCTCGAGGAGATCGCGGACATGTTCCGCACCGAGCGTCCTCACGAGGCCTCCCTCGAGCTCCTGCTGCTGCGGGCCAAGGAGAGCCTGGCGGCGCTGAGCCCGAACCTGGTCGCGGCCCTCGCCACGGAGCAGAGCAGGTCCCGGCAGCTCGAGGCGGAGAACCGTCGGCTCGAAGCGGCCGCCCTGACGGACACGCTGACCGCGCTGCCGAACAGGCGGGCCTACGACGCCTTCATCGAGCGGATCGTCGCGGGGCGTCGCCGCCGGGGTGCGACCTGGGCCCTCGGCCTGCTGATGATCGACCTCGACGGCTTCAAGGCGGTCAACGACACCCACGGGCACAGCGTCGGCGACGACGTGCTGCGGCAGATCGGGGCGCGGCTCGCGGAGCACACCCGCAGCGACGAGTTCGCTGCGCGGATCGGCGGTGAGGAGTTCGTCGTGGTGGCGCCGGTGACGGACCCCGACGAGATCGCGCTCGCCGGCGAGCGGCTGCGCGCCGCCGTCGCCTCGGTGCCCGTCGCGACGCCGGTGGGGCCGCTGACCGTCACCGCGAGCGTCGGCGCGGCCTGGCTGGACGATGTCGCACCGGGTGCGACGAGACGGGTCTTCGAGGCCGCGGACGCTGCGCTGCGAGAGGCCAAGAGCTCCGGGCGGAACTGCGTCGTCACGGTGCCGGTCGCCTGAGGGGTGCCGG
>NZ_JBFHHB010000166.1:0-7142 GCF_041597215.1 Actinotalea sp. | reverse complement strand
GAGCTCACCGGCGGCGTGGGCATCGAGCTGGGCCTGCGCCTCGACGCCGCGGGAGACCCGGACGGCACCGTGCGCGTCGTGCTCTCCACCCCGCGCGCCGCCCTGCGCGTGCCGTACCTGCGCGGCGCCCGGCTCGACGCCCAGGGCCAGCTGCGCGCCGACCCGAACCGGCCGAGCGTGCGCTTCCACCTGCCCTCGCTCCGCGTCCAGCTGCTGCGGCCCGTCGACGGTGCGATCGACGTCGAGCTCCTCTCGGCCACCGCCGGTGCGGGGACAGTCGCCGACGAGATCTACGACTTCATCCGGATGGACCCGCCGCACGCCCTGATCGGACCCGGAGACGTCGTCGGCTTCGCCTTCCGCGCCGCGATCCTCGACCTGTCGGGGGAGGCAGGTCCCAGCGGGGTCCCGGACGGAGCCCGCACCCAGCCCGATGCCTGGCAGGGGCTCTACCTGCCGGAGGTGCGCCTGTTCGTCGCCCCCGACGGGCTCGAGGGGATCGCCGTCAGCGCCGGGGTGCGCGAGCTGTGGATCGGGGTCGGCGCGCATGCCGGCGTCACGGGGGAGTTCAACGCGGAGGTCGTCAACCGGGGCACCGCCCCGACCGTCCGCCTGCGCTTCCAGACGCCGAGCGGAGCGTGGATCGGGGTGCCCGACGGCGACCCGATCCCCGACGTGCTGCTCCCCGAGGAGTCGCTCCTGGCCGTGGACGCCGGTGGCGGGATCGCACCCTTCCGGATCGCGATCACCGTCGGTGGTGTCGAGACCGTCGCCGACCGGGTCGAGGTCACCGTCCCCGACCCCGGCTCGGTCAGCATCAGGGTGCGCGTGACCGACTCGGGCGCCCACGAGACCATCCGGTCCTTCGTCGCGCGGCGTCGGCCCGCAGCGGCGCTCCCGGCACCCGGGGACCAACCGGTCAGCGCCACCACGACGTCCAGCAGCGGGTACGCGATCGCCGTGCTCTCCGCGACGAGCACGGCGGTCACCGTCGGACTGAGCCCGGCCGCGACCGGCAGCGTGGCCTGGACCTGGCCGGGTGGCTCGGCGAGCGGCGCCACCGCGCAGATCCCGGTGGCCGCCGGCGCCCCGCTCGACGTGACCGCCACCCTCACCCGCACGACGGCGCTCACCACGACGATCGACGCCTACACGGGGTTCGACCGACCGACGGGACCCCAGGTCGCCGCCGGTCCCGCCACCCCGTGGCACCTCGACCCGGCGAACCTGCGCTCCGCCCCGTGGGCGAGCCGCACCGCTGCCGGCGGCGCCCCGCCGCTGCTGGACGCCGCCGGGCTCGCGCGTCTGGCGGCCCTGCCCAAGGACGTCGCCTGGACCGTCGAGGGCTTCGCCTCCTCCGAGGGGTACACCGACGACGGGCACGTGGCGCACAACCAGGCGCTCAGCGAGCGCCGTCGGGACGCGCTCGTCGCAGTGCTCCGCACCGTCGACCCGGTGCGCTACCCGGAGCTCGGCTTCACCTCGGTCACCGCGGGCACCGCGCACGGCCAGACCGCGGCCGCGGCCTCGACCTCCCCCGTGCCCGGCGACCCCTCCTGGTGGCGGGCCACCGCGACGGCCCACGTGGATCAGACCGTCACCACGACCGCCCGGCTCGAACGCCCCGTCGCGCCGCCGCCGGTGCGGGACCTCGACCCGACCCCGACGAAGCCGCCGGTCCCCGCCTGCTTCCGGAAGATCGGCGTCACCGTCGAGCTCCTGCGCGGGACCTTCGTGCGCGCAGAGGTCTACGGCGAGATCGACATCCGCACCGCGACGGAGAACCGTCTCGCGGCGAGCGGGACGGACCCCCTTCCCGCGGCGAGCAACCCGAACGACGGCATCAGCCGCTTCCTGCTCCGGCTGCGGATCGCGGAGGACCGCTCCTCCTGGGACGTCACCGGGGAGTTCCGCGCGATCGAGGCCGACACCGACGGCCTCTGGCAGACCCGTCGCGGCACCGGCGGCAGCCAGCGCGGGATCGACGTGCTCGGCGCTGTCGCGGTGTTCGCCCCGTTGATGGCCGCCGTGACACCCGCCTCGCCGAGCGCGGGCGAGCTCGTGCCGATGGCTCTCGTCGGTGGCACCGCCGTTGCCGTGGGGGCGACGGGTGTGATGGAGACGCGCTCGGTCACCCTGCACGGGGCGCAGGTGGTGGTCACGAGCGGGCTCGTCGACCCGACCTCGGGGGACGGGCCGCGCAGCACCGCCGTGAGCGTCCTGCTCGACGTCGAGACGGCGTTCACCTTCGACATCGGCATCATCAGGGTCGAGCCCACCAAGCCGCTCACCGCCCGGTACAAGGCCGTCGGCGTGCGCTCGCAGTGGCGGTCCGACCCGCAGCCCGACGGCACCATCCAGTACGTCCCGCTTCCCGTGTTCGACCCCGCCGCGGGGTACTCCCTCGACATCCCCGCCGGGTCGCTCGTGGGCCCGGGGCCGCTGGCCGAGCTGCTCCGCGTGCTGGGCGGCCGGATCAGCCGGGACAACCCGCTGTACCTCGAGATCGAGGTGGGCATCGGCGTCGACCTCGGCGTCGTCTCGATCGACACCGCCCGGGTGCGGGTCAAGCTCGAGGACCCCGTCTCGGTGGAGCTCACCGCCCTCGGCGCGAGCATCGACGTCCCCGGGACGCTGCACGGCTCGGGCTACGTGAAGATCCTCGAGTCCGGTTTCGAGGGGGCCTTCGACCTCACCCTGACGGCCCTCAACGTGCGGATCAGCGCCCAGCTCGCGGTGTCCACCCAGGACGGCGTGACCGGGGTCCTCATCGGCGCGGAGGTGCAGTTCCCCGCACCGCTCCCGCTCGGCGGGTCCGGACTGGCCATCTACGGCTTCCTCGGCGGGGTGGCGGTCAACTTCGCACGCAAGCCCACCGGGGGGACGGTCCCCGCGCTGACCTGGCTCCAGCAGCAGCTCGCCCCGCCGCGGGAGAGCATCATGCACCCGGCCGGCTGGGAGATGACGCCGGGCTCCTACGCGGTGGCAGGCGGGATCCTGCTGGGGACGGCAGAGGGCGGCTTCATCCTGCACCTCAAGGGACTCGTCCTCGTCGAGGTCCCCGGGCCGCGGCTCCTCTTCGCGATGAAGGCCGACGTCCTGTCGCTGCCGCCCGTCCTCAAGGACCACGCGCAGTCGGCGACCTTCCTCGCCGTCCTCGACCTCGACCTCGGCCGCGGCACCATCACGATCGCGATCGTCGCGGCCTACGAGATCGAGCGGCTGCTCTCGATCCGGGTCCCGGTCACGGCGTTCTTCGACAAGAACGACCTCGACAGCTGGTTCGTCGACCTGGGCACCAACACCGAGCCGGTCACCGTCTCGGTCCTCGACGTGTTCGAGGGGACCGGCTACCTCATGGTGCACGGGGACGGCACGACGATCTCGATCCCCGCGCTTCCCCTGGAGACCCGCGGGCTGACGATCGCGGTGGGATTCCACCTGCGTGCCGTGCTCATGGGCTCGAAGTCCATCGGTCTGTACCTGGAGGTCGCCGCCGGGTTCGACGCGATCGTCTCGTTCTCCCCGTTCGCGATCGGCGGGCACATCTACGTCAGCGGCGAGCTGCGGCTGTGGATCATCGGGATCTCCGCGCGCGCCGACCTGACCGTGCTGGTCGGCCCGCAGCGGGTCGACGTCGGGCTGCCGACCGAGCGCGTCGAGGACCGCACCTACGTGCACGGGAAGGTGTGCGGGAAGGTCTCCTTCTTCTTCTTCGACGTGGAGGGCTGCGTCGAGCTGACGATCGGCGACAACGACCCGGCCCCGCTCACGCCCCCGCCGCTGGTCTCCGGGGTCAGCCTGGTCAGCCGTTCGCCCGCCCTCGTCGAGGGAAGCGCGGTGGACCGTGCCGTGGACGGCGTGCTCGCCACCGCCGTCGAGGTGGGCGACCCGGGCGAGGTGCCGTCGGTCCCGCTCGATGTCGTTCCCGTCGTCCTCTTCGACGTCGCCCCGCAGCTCGCCGCCGGGAACGTCGTGCTCGGGGGCCGCCCCCTCGCCTCCAGCGGCCTGCCCGCCGACCCCTGGGTGCGGCGTGGGGACCGCTGGTGGCGCTACCGGGTCGACTCCGTCGTCCTCGACGGCGCCCTGCTGCCGAGCGACGGGCTCACCCCCGCGACCTGGTGGTCGCGCCGGCTCGCCGACGACCCGCAGATCGGGCCGGCCCTGGCGCTGCTCTCCTGGATGCCCACGCCCACGCCGCGTGCCGTGCCGCTCGGCGAGCAGCTCACCAGGGACGTCGAGAGGCGCTGGGGGACCCTGTGCACCCCTGCCGCTGCTCCGGCGCCCGTGCTCTGGACCTTCGACGGGCAGTCCACCGGACCCAGCAGCCCCGGCTGGCGGCTCACCGGTACCGCGTGGCCCGACGCCGCCGACACGCAGCGGTCCTCCCCCGCGGAACGCCTCGCCACGGTCACCGAGCCCTGGCGCACCGGGGATCAGCTCGCCGACCTCCTGCAGGGCACGTCCCCAGCGATCGTCGTGGGGGACCAGGTGCCGTGCGGACCGACCACCCGGGCGCTCGTCGCCGCGCGTGGCGCGGCCGCAGGGCTCGGCTCCGCGTCGTTGCCGACGGCGGGCCCCGGTATCGAGGACGCCGTCGCGCTGCTCGCCGACGGGGCGACGCTCGACGACCTCGCCGCGGTGTGGGCGGACTCCGCCTGGTCGACCGCCACCCCCGATCGCGACGACGACCAGCCCACGGGCAAGGCCTGCGAGGGCCGGATCCTGCGCTCCCCGGTGGACGACCGCGCCGACGTCGGTGGAACGGACGGCGCGGAGAGCGAGCTCATCAAGGCGGTGTGGTCCGAGACGGGCTTCCGGCCGGCCGAGCTCGCCGACGCCGTCCGGGTGCGCTGCGCCGGCGGGTTCGTCGAGCTCGACGTCGTGCTGCTGGTGCCGCGCAAGGGGGTCGAGCGTGGGCTCGAGCTGCACCTGCGTGCGGTCGACGGAACCGTGCTGGACATCCGCCAGGTGACGGGTGCCGATCTGATCGGGTCGAGCAACCCCGTGCCGGCGACCTGGACGGACCCGTCCGGGCCGTGGGCGGGGCCGGTGACGCGGTCCGCCGCGCTCGCCGGGCGGATCATCGCCCTGCAGAGCGACCTCGTCCCTGTGCTGGTGCACCTCACGGCGCCCGCCGGCACGGTCGAGGTCGAGATCGGCTGGAACCGCCAGGCCGTGCACTTCCACGACCGGGCCTTCTGGGTCGTCGCGTTCGCCGCGACCACCCAGGCCGAGGTGGACCGCGAGGACTGGGACACGACGGTGGTGACCGAGGGGCGCGAGGACCTGGAGGACCTCCTCGCTCAGGACCCGGACGACCACGCCCTGCTCACCCCGGGCGGCGCCTACACGGTGCGCGTGGTCTGGTCGGCCCAGTCGGTGCAGCAGGAGTCGCGTCCCTCCGGGACCGTGAGCGAACCCTGGTCCGCTCCGGTGACGCAGGAGTTCGCGTTCACCGCCGACGGGATCGACGAGGCACCCGAGCGTCTGGACCCGTGGCTGCTGACCACGGCCCCGGCTCCGGGCGAGGTCGGCGTCCTCACGGGCGAACCGCTGCGGCTCGCGCTCTCGTCCACGAAGGTGGTGGACCTCTTCGACGCCTACGGCGAGGAGCTCCGGGTCCGGGTCCGCTCCGCGAGCGGCAGGCATCCTTCCCCGCCGGACGGAGGGCCGGCCGGGCAGGCCGTCACCCTGCCCGGCGTCGTCGACGCGCTCGTGGCAGGGGGAGCGGTCCCGCTGCTCTCCCCGATGCCCGAGGACGGGCTCTCGGTGATGACGCCGTGGCAGGACACCGTCACCGCGCTCGCCGAGGAGCTCCCCTGCGTGGACGCCTCCCACAGCACGACGCACCACACCGTGGTCACTCTGGCCTACGGGCTGGAACCGATGACCGACTACCTGATGGACGTCATCGCCGTCCCGAGGGGTGCCCCGCGGGACGCCGCGGGCCGACGCCTGTACCGCGTCCCGTTCACGACCTCCCGCTTCGCCGGTGCGGAGGACATCGCGGTGCTCACCAGGAACGACGGCGCCCGGCACGCCCTGTGCCCCACGCCGGCCGCGCTCGCGACCCTGCCCGAGCGGCCCACCGGAGCGGTGCTCGACGAGGCCTTCCAGGCGGCGGGCCTGCCCGTCCCGCAGGTCCCGCGCCACCCGTCGGTGACGGTGCTGTGGTCACCCGAGGCCGTACCGCAACCGGTGGCCGTCGTCGTCGAGGGCAACGAGCAGCTGTGGCGGTCCCGTCCGGTGCCCACCGAGGTCACCGATCCGACGGACCCGAGCCGCCGCTGGTGGGTCGCCCGCGATGCCGACTGGCTGAGCCTGCGGCCCGTCGCGGGAGCACCACCGGCGGGCAGCCCGCCGTCGGCGCCCGTCACACGCATCGTGCAGGGCCCCGGCCGCACGCGGGCCGTGGTGCTGCTCGGCCCCGCGGCGCGGGGGAGCGAGCTGCGGCTCGAGCTCGTGGTGGCCGCCGACGTCCTGTCGGCGGACGCGGAGACGACGGCACGGGCCGTGCAGGTCCTGCTGGACGCGGCTCCCTGGGAGGTGGAGGACTGATGGCTCCCCGCATCGCACGTCCCTACTGGTTCCGCGCGACCGGGGCAGCGATCCCCTGGCGGGCCGTCCTGGAGGACCAGGCGGCGCGCGGAGCCGGCTTCCCCGCGTGGAACAAGGTCGCCGGTGACCTCCCGCAGCTCGACGACCGACGCGAGACCGACCTGGCCCTGCGCTGGCAGTGCCGTCCCTCGCTGGGTGTGCCCTTCGGCCCGTTCACCGTCTGGCGCCGTCCGGCCAAGGGCCGGCCGCAGGAGATCCGGGTGACCCCTGAGCAGCGCTCCGAGGGACTGCTCCTGCGGCTCCCGGAGCTGTCGAGCGCCGTGACGGTCACCTGCGAGGCCGTCGACCCGGCCGCACCCGTCGCCCTGCTCGTCGGCTACGGCAGCATCGGTCTCGCCGAGGCGCTCGCGGCCCATGCGGTCCCGGCGCCCGGCCCCGGCCCGGTCGGCCTCGGGGTGCGCTGCTCCGGCGCCTGGTGGGCCCTGCTGGTCAACGGCCGCTCCCCTCAGGTGCGGATCGAGATCCTCGCGGACACCCTTGCGGACCCCGCGTGGGAACCCGTGGAGATCGTCGGGCTCCCG
>NZ_JBFHHB010000165.1:0-7176 GCF_041597215.1 Actinotalea sp. | reverse complement strand
GTCACGGACGACACAGCGCGGGGCGAGGGCTCCGGACGGCAGGAGCAGGGCATGGCAGCAGCGAGCGGCTGGATCGCACGGCCGATGACGGGCTTCGACACCGAGACCACGGGCGTCGACGTCGACCGGGACCGCATCGTGACCGCCGCCCTCGTCCGGCGCAGCGCCGGTCCTGGACCGGCCGGGCCCTCCTCTCAGGTATCGGCATGGCTCCTCGACCCCGGCATCCCCGTCCCGGCGGCGGCGACGGCCGTGCACGGGATCGACAGCGCCACGGCCAGGGAGCAGGGCCGGGCGCCAGGTGCCGCCGTCGAGGAGATCGCCACGGCCCTGGTCGCAGCCCTCCGTCGCGGAGAACCGCTCGTCGCCTACAACGCCGCCTACGACCTCACCCTTCTCGACGCCGAGCTCGCGCGGCACGGGCGCGCGAGCCTCGAGGAGCGGCTCGGCTCCCCCGTCGCCCCCGTCCTCGACCCGCTCGTGCTGGACCGCGCCGTCGACCCGTACCGGCCGGGCAAGCGTCGGCTCGGCGACCTGTGCGCCCACTACGGGATCAGCACGGGCTCGCTGCACAGCGCCGACGCCGACGTGCTCGCGACCCTCGACGTCCTCGCCGCGATCGTGGCCGCGCACCCGGAGCTCGGCGAGACCGATCTGCCCGCCCTGCACGCGATGCAGGTGGACGCGCACCGCAGGTGGGCCGAGTCCTTCAACGACTGGCGCGCCCGCAAGGGCCTGGTGGGCGACGGGGCCACGACGCACTGGCCGATGCGCTCGGTGCAGCCCGTCGCGGCTCGATCCGCCGGCTGATCCCGGGCCTCGGGCGAGCGGCGGGCCTCAGGAGGCCAGGACGTCGAGCACGCTCTTGGCCGCGCCGGGGGTCGAGCCGACCACGAGCCCGCCACCCGGAGATCCGGGCAGGTACTCGCTCCCGTCCGGTCGGAGCACCGCCCCACCGAGCTCCCGCACGATCACCGCACCCGGCGCGTGGTCCCAGGGATGAGCCCTGGCGTAGACCAGGCTGTCCAGGACGCCGTCGGCGACCTGCGAGTAGAAGTACCCCGACCAGAGCCGGCTGTCCAGCGCGATCTGCTCGGTGGCCGGGGCGGAGTCGAGCGCCTCGCGCCAACCCTCGGGAAGGCCGGCGGAGGCCGCACCGGTGATCGGCTCGGCCGGCGCCGCGCGGTCCAGCCGTTCGCCGTTGCGCGTGGCGCCTGCTCCGCGCTCGGCGACGTAGGTCCTGCCGAGCGCCGGGAGGCAGATCCACCCGGCGACGGCACGGCCGTGCTCGAGGAGCGCCACCATCACGGCATGCTCCTCGAGCCCCTCGATGAAGGCCCTCGTCCCGTCCAGCGGGTCCACGACCCAGGCGAGCGGCGCGTCGAGCCACCGCAGGATGCCGGGATCGGCTGCCGCGCCCTCCTCGCCGACCACGGGCACTCCGGGCAGCAGCGCGGTCAGTCCCTGGATGATCGCGGCCTCGGCCTCGGTGTCGACGACGGTCACGACATCCCCCGCGCCCTTGGAGCCGACGTCCTGGGGCGTGAGGGACCGGAAGCGCGGGGCGACGATCTCCGCGGCCACCCGCTCGACGAGCTCGGTGACCCCCGCGACGTCCAGGCTCATCGCGTCGAGTAGTTCGGGGCCTCGCGGATCATCTGGACGTCGTGCGGGTGGGACTCCTTCAGCCCCGCGGGCGTGATCCGCACGAAGCGTCCCCGCTGCTGGAGCTCGGGGATCGTCCTGGCGCCGACGTAGAACATCGACTGGTGCAGCCCCCCGACCAGCTGGTGCGCGACCGCCCCGAGCGGGCCCCGGTAGGGCACCTGCCCCTCGATGCCCTCGGTGATGATCTCGTCGTCGCTGAGGTCGCCCTGGAAGTACCTGTCCTTGGAGAAGGAGCGCCGGTCTCCGCGCGACTGCATCGCCCCGAGCGAGGCCATCCCCCGGTACCGCTTGAACTGCTTGCCGTTGACGAAGACGAGGTCGCCGGGCGACTCGTCGCAGCCGGCCAGCAGGCCACCGAGCATGACGGAGTCCGCGCCGGCGACCAGGGCCTTGGCGATGTCCCCCGAGTGCTGGAGCCCGCCGTCCCCGATCACCGGGACCCCTGCGGGCTTGCAGGCCTGGGCAGCGAGGTGGATCGCGGTCACCTGCGGCACCCCGACGCCGGCGACCACACGGGTGGTGCAGATCGACCCCGGGCCGACGCCGACCTTGACGGCGTCGCAGCCCGCGTCGACGAGGGCCTGTGCCCCTTCGCGCGTCGCGATGTTCCCGCCGATCACCTGGACCCCGCGCGTGGCGGGATCGGCCTTGATCCGGCGCACCATGTCGAGCATGAGGCGGGCGTGCCCGTTGGCCGTGTCGACCACGAGGAGGTCGACGCCCGCCTCCACGAGGGCCGTGACCCGCTCCCAGGCGTCCCCGAAGAAGCCGACGGCGGCACCGACGACGAGCCGCCCCTCGCCGTCCTTGGTGGCGAGCGGGTACTTCTCGGACTTGGTGAAGTCCTTGACGGTGATCAGGCCCCGCAACCGGCCCGCGTCGTCCACGAGCGGGAGCTTCTCCACCTTGTGCCTGGCCAGGATCGCAGCGGCGTCGTCCCTGCTGATGCCCACGGGTGCGGTGATCAGCGGCATCGCTGTCATCACGTCGCGCACGAGAAGCGTGGGCATGTCCGCGGGGTCGACGAAGCGCAGGTCGCGGTTGGTGATGATGCCGACCAGGCGCTGGTCCTCCTCGACGACCGGCAGGCCGGAGACGCGGTAGATGCCGCAGAGCCGGTCGAGCTCGGCAAGGGTCGCCCCGGGCGAGACCGTCAGCGGGTCGGTGATCATCCCCGACTCCGAGCGCTTGACGAGGTCCACCTGATGGGCCTGGTCGACGATCGGGAGGTTGCGGTGCAGGATCCCGACGCCGCCCTGGCGGGCAAGGGCGATCGCCATCCGGGACTCGGTCACGGTGTCCATCGCCGCGGACACGAGCGGGATCGACATCGAGATCTCGCGGGTCAGCCGGGAGGTGGTGTCCACCTCGCTGGGGATGACGTCCGTCTCTCCTGGCAGGAGCAGGACGTCGTCGTAGGTCAGGCCGATCATCCCGAAAGGATCAGCAGGAGGGGCGGCCGGTCCGGGCTCGTAGGCGGTCACCCGGAGATAGTACGCGGGCAGTCAGCGGATGAGTCCCGTGCGCAGGCCGATCGCGACGGCCTGCGCCCTGTCGGCGGCACCCAGCTTGCGGAACAGCCGACGGGCGTGGGTCTTGACGGTGTCCTCGGAGAGGAAGAGCTCCGCACCGATCTGGGCGTTCGACCGGCCGTGGCTCATCCCCGAGAGCACCTCGAGCTCGCGGCGGGTCAGCTCCCCGGCGGCCGGCCGACGGGACGACGAGGGCTCGGCGACGATGGTCGCCTGAGCGGTGCGCGAGGCCGCTGCCGACACCGCGCGGGCACCGAGCTGATCCGACCCGGGGCGCGGCCCCGACTGGGACGGCACCACGGGAGCACTGAGGCCGTGCGTGGCGACGGCGGCCAGCTCGGAGCGCTCGACATCGGGGGGGAGGTAGCCGCGGGCCCCCAGGGCGACGGCCCGGTCGAGGGTGATCTCGTCCCCCGGGACCGCGAGCATGAGGATCGTCGGCGAGACGTCGAGCAGCCGCAACCGCCGGAGGGCCTCGATCGGACCGACTCCCGGCAGGTGCGCGTCGAGCAGGACGAGGACCGGGGCGGTGCGCCGGACGAGCGCGATGAGCTCCTCTGCCGTCGCCGCAGCCCTGGCCGGTGCGAGCGCTGCCACCCCGTGGGCGGCCGTGACGATGCGATCGCGAACGCCGGCCGAACCGTGGCAGACGATGACGCCGCTCATCCGCTCCCCTTCCAGATCGCCGGGACAGGTCCGTCCCGGAGGCCACGACGCGGTGCCGTGCGTCTACCTCATCGGCCGGAAGGGGCCCCGACCTTAGGCATGCGGCAGGGTGAACGCTCAGGTGGATGCCGCGAGCACGGCGATCAGC
Source organism: Actinotalea sp. (assembly GCF_041597215.1). Classification (GTDB taxonomy): domain Bacteria; phylum Actinomycetota; class Actinomycetes; order Actinomycetales; family Cellulomonadaceae; genus Actinotalea. The sequence goes on along the minus strand of NZ_JBFHHB010000165.1, from coordinate 3,162 downwards.
TCGTGGAAGGCGCCGGCGAGGCTGCGGACCCGGTGCACCCCCGGAGCGGGCGCCAGCGGGACCGGCGCCGCACCTTCCCGGTGGACGAAGATCGGCAGCCCGGGAAGGGAGAGCGCCAGCTCGTCGATCTCGTCGACGGAGCGACCGACGTCGGTCTCGGCGGACCCGACATGGACCACGACGGCGTCGGGAGCGACCTGGCCGACGAGCTCCACGAGCCGGCCGTCTGCGGCGCCGGCGAGCACGCGGGTGACGATCCCCGCCTGCTGGAGCGCGAGGGCGATGACGTGCACGACGAGGTCGGGGCTGGCCCCCACCGGCAGGGCGAGCACGCGCACGTGCTCGGACCCGGCCTCCGGGCCGCGCGCGGACGCGGCCGCGACCCCGGACCTCAGCACCGAGGCCGCTGCCCTGCTGCGGAGCTCAGCGAACGCCGCGGCCTCGAGCAGCCTGACCGCGCTCTCGCCGGGGTGCTCGAGCACCGGGGCCGACTCGAGGATCCGCAGCGCCGGGGAGAGGAGCTCGCTCCACCATGCGATCGGGTCCGCGGGGTGCACCCGGGCGAGCATCCACCGGACGGCGCCGTTGTCCAGGTGACGGGCAGCCGAGGCGACGCCCTGGGGATCGGGCGCCATCGGCGCCGCGGCGGCGTAGGCGTCGAGGACCTCGAGGTCGGAGGGCCCGGCGGACGCCCCGTCGAGCGCGCTGCGCGCCGCCTCGGAGGGCGCTGCTCCCTCCAGGGTCAGTCGGCGCATCGTCATCAGGCGGGCCACGTCACCGGGCGTGTACCGGCGGTGCGCACCCGCCGAGTGCTCCGACGGGCCGAGCCCGTACCGGCGGTCCCAGGTCCGGAGCGTCGCCGGCGCCACGCCCAGGCGACGGGCGACAGCAGCGACGGTGAGCGAGGGATCGGCATCGGCCATGACGCGATTGTGCCGAGGACCTGGCGCGCTTCGCCAGTCGAGAGCCCGCGGAACCGCGCCAGCCGTGCCCGATCTGCCCTGTTCAGCCCCTCCACGCGTCCGATTCACCCGGACGGATCTGCTCCGCGCGCGAGGATCGCGCCACCGGACCTGACGCGCGGACGTGAGTGATGACTCATGGGATGAACAGGGCGCGAATCAGTTTCCCGAGGCTCCTTGACCAACTAGTGAAGCGGTTCTAGGTTGTTCTCAGTAGCCGGAACGACCCGGTACCCGGATCGCAACGACCTGGAGGACCTCATGACCGAGATCTCGCGACTGCCCGGCCCCGTGATGGACCTCTGGGAGTGGCAGTACGACGGCGCCTGCCGCGAGGCCGAGCCCGCCTTGTTCTTCCACCCGGAGGGCGAGCGCGGCTCCGCCCGCCGACGTCGTGCCGAGGCAGCCAAGGCCGTCTGCGCGACCTGCCCCGTCCTCCAGCAGTGCCGCGAGCACGCCCTGACCGTCCGCGAGCCCTACGGGGTCTGGGGAGGGATGTCGGAGGACGAGCGCGCAGCTGCCTTGTCGCAGCGCGTGCGTCGCGCCGGCTGAGAGCCGACCGCACGATCCGGGTTCCTGCACGACGAAGCCCCCCACCGCCTGGCGGTGGGGGGCTTCGTCGTCGATCGGCGTCGAAGGACGCGGACGCTCAGCGCGCCACGGTCACTTCGTGACGACGGCGAGGATGTCGCGCGCGGAGAGGATGAGGTACTCCTCGCCCGCGTACTTGACCTCGGTGCCGCCGTACTTGCTGTAGATCACGGTGTCGCCGACGGCGACGTCCAGCGGCACGCGCTGGCCGTTGTCGTCGACCCGGCCGGGCCCGACGGCGAGGATCTCGCCCTCCTGGGGCTTCTCCTTCGCGGTGTCCGGGATGACCAGACCGGAGGCCGTCGTCTGCTCTGCCTCGAGAGTGCGAACGACGACACGGTCCTCGAGCGGCTTGATGGAGACCGACACAGCGGACCTCCCCTTCACAGTCGTGGGAACGATGCATGGCCGCGGGGTCCGGCTGCCCGTCGTCGCGGGTGCCGGCCAACCAGACCGTGCGGCTGGCCCTGGAGGGCCGATGAGAAATCTATGCTCCCGTTAGCACTCGGTCAACACGAGTGCCAGCCGCGCCGTCCGGTGGGGACCCGGATCGACGCGCACCGGGCCCCGTGCGAGCCGGGTGAGCCCCGCGCTCGCCCACCTGGCAGGATCGAGGGATGGATCCCGCGGCGCTGTCCCTGCTGCTCAGCCCGGCGGGCTGGGCGTTGCTCGGTGCCCTGCCCCCGTACGACGAGAAGCTCGCGCTGGTCCTCGGTGAGCGGATGCGCCGCGAGGGTATCGATCCGGTGCTCGCCTCGGCGGCCCTCACCCAGTCCCGGCTGCGCGCGAAGGCACGGGAGAAGTTCGGGGAGTTCGCCGACGGGATGCTGTTCACCCAGGCCGGGCTCGAGCAGGCCACCCGCTTCACGGTGGCCGCGCGCCACGCCGGCCGGTACTCCCATGCCGGCTGCACGAGGGTGGCGGACCTCACGAGCGGGATCGGCGGCGACGCGATGGCCTTCGCCGCGCTGGGCCTGCCCGTGCTCACTGCCGACCTCGACGAGCTCACGGCCGCGATCGCGACGGTCAACCTGCGGCACTTCCCCGAGGCGGTCGTCCTGCACGCGAACGGTCTCGAGATCGACCTGGCTGCCGAGGGGATCGACGGCGTGTTCGCCGACCCCGCACGACGCACCACCGGTGGCCGCCGCACGCACGACCCGTCCGCGTACTCGCCTCCCCTGGCCGACGTCCTCGCCGTGCGCGAGCGCGTCCCCGCTCTCGGGGTGAAGGTCGGGCCCGCGATCGCGCACGGCGACCTGCCGGTGGACGCCGAGGCGGAGTGGGTGAGCGTCGACGGAGACGTCGTCGAGGCGGGGCTCTGGTTCGGTCCCCTCGCCCCGAGCGGCCCGGGGCGCTCCGCCCTCGTCCTGCGGGGCGAGACGGCCACGACGGTCCGCGCTCCGCTCGACGGCGTCCCCGAGCCCGAGGTCGGCACGCTGGGCGCCTACCTCTACGAGCCCGACGGCGCCGTGATCCGGGCTGGACTCGTCAGCCTCGTCGCCCAGCGGGTGCGGGGACGGCTCGTGGACCGCACCATCGCCTACGTGACCTCGGACCATCTCGTCGACGAACCCGCCGCCCAGGCCTACCGTGTGCTGGACGTCAT
>NZ_JBFHHB010000164.1:0-7236 GCF_041597215.1 Actinotalea sp. | reverse complement strand
CTGACGATCCTCGTCGTCCTCACCTCGGCGATCACCGTCGTCAACACCACGGGCACGATCCTGCTGTTCATCGCCTACAGCCAGATCTGGTTCTTCTCGCTCTCCCGGCGCGGTGGGGTGATCGCCTCCACCGCCCTGACGATCGGGGTGTTCGGCGCCCTGGCGGCCGCGCCCGGCGTCGACCCCTCCGAGCTGCCCTCCGTGCTGGCGCAGGCGGCGCTCGCACTCGCCTTCGCCGTCCTGCTGGGCCTGTGGATCACCCAGGTCGCCGAGCAGAGCGAGCTGCGCGCCGTCCTCATCGACCGGCTGGAGGCCGCACAGGCAGAGCTCGCGGCCTCCCACCACGCTGCCGGGGTGACCGCCGAGCGCGAACGCCTCGCGCAGGAGATCCACGACACCCTCGCCCAGGGATTCACGAGTGTGATCATGCTCGCCCAGGCCGCGCGGGCCGACCTCGACCGCGCCGACACCGCACGAGCCGTCGAGCGTCTCGCGCTCGTCGAACACACGGCGCGCGAGAACCTGGCCGAGGCGCGCGCACTGGTCGCGGCCTTCGCTCCCGTCGGGCTCGCCGAGTCGGGACTCCCCCAGGCGTTGGCGCGCCTCGCCTCACGGTTCACCCAGGAGACGGGGGTGGCCGTCGAGGTCGAGGTCGACGAGTCCTGCACGTCGATGGGCCGCGAGCGCGAGGTCATCCTGCTGCGCTCCGCCCAGGAGGCGCTGACCAACGTGCGGCGCCATGCCGCAGCCGAGCATGTGCGGCTCTCGCTGGCCCGCTCCTCGGACGGGCAGGTCCGGCTGGAGGTGGTCGACGACGGGAACGGGATCGACGCCGCCTCCGCCGAGGGCTTCGGCCTGCGCGGGATGCGGGAACGGGTCGCCTCGGGCGGCGGACGGCTCGCCGTGACCGGCGGGCCCTCGGGCGGGACGCGGGTGCTCGTGACCCTCCCCGAGCAGGGGCCGGCTGAGGAGCCCGTGACGGATCGGATCGACGCGACCCTCCCCGCCGACGGCGGGCAGGACGAAGGACGGGGAGACGGACGATGAGCGTGCGGGTCGTGGTCGTGGACGACCACCCGGTGGTGCGGGCAGGGCTCGTCGGCCTGCTCAGCGGCGAGCCGGACCTCGAGGTGGTCGGCGAGGCCGCGGACGGGACCGAGGCGCTCGCGCTCGTCGGCTCCGTCGGACCCGACGTCGTCCTGATGGACCTGCGCATGCCGGGGACGGACGGGGCGACGGCCACGGGGCTGATCTCGGCGCAGCACCCCACCGTGCGGGTGCTGGTGCTCACCACCTACGAGTCGGACACGGACATCCTCCGGGCGGTCGAGGCCGGTGCAGCGGGGTACCTGCTCAAGGACACCCCGCGCGAGGACCTCATCGAGGCCGTGCGCGGAGTGGCACGCGGGGAGACGGTGCTGGCTCCCTCGGTCGCCCGGCGGCTGGTGGCCCAGATGCGGCAGGCCGATCAGCGACTGACCCCTCGGGAGCTGGAGGTCCTGGCGGGGGTCGCCCGCGGCGGCTCGAACATGCAGATCGGCGTCGAGCTGTTCATCACGGAGGCGACCGTGAAGACGCACCTGCTGCGGATCTTCGCCAAGCTGGGCGTCGACGACAGGACGCGAGCGGTGACCGTGGCGATGGAGCGCGGGCTGCTGCCCTCTCCCTGACCGGCCGGGCCCTCGCCCGGCGCCTCCCGCGGCGCATCGCCCGGCGCGCGCCGGGCTGCGGGCTCCTGGCAGACTCGCCGGATGCGCGATCTGGTGACCCTGCCCAAGGCGCACCTGCACCTGCACTTCACCGGATCGATGCGCGTGGCGACCCTGACCGAGATGGCGACGGCGCGCGGGCTGCGACTACCGGCGGCCCTGCTCGACGGCTCCCCGGTGCGCCCGCCGGCGGACGAGCGTGGCTGGTTCCGCTTCCAGCGCCTGTACGACGCGGCACGGGCCTGCGTGCGCTCCGAGGCGGAGATGCGGCGCATCGTCGCCGAGGCCGCCGCTGACGACGCCGCCGAGGGCTCGGGCCGGCTGGAGATCCAGGTGGACCCGACGAGCTATGCGCCGTTCGTCGGAGGGATCACCCCGGCGCTGGAGATCGTCCTCGACGAGGCCAGGTCCGCGAGCGCGAGGACGGGCGTGGAGGTCGGCGTGATCGTGGCCTCCTCCCGGATCCGGCACCCGCTGGAGGCGCGGACCCTCGCACGGCTCGCCGCCCGCTACAGCGGGGACGGCCCCGGCGAGGTCGTCGGGTTCGGGCTGAGCAACGACGAGCGCCGCGGGAGCACGGCCGACTGGGCCCCGGCGTTCGCGATCGCACGGCGCGCCGGGCTCGCCTCCGTGCCGCACGGCGGGGAGCTGCTCGGCGCGGAGCACGTCAGCCAGGTGGTCGAGCACCTGGTCCCCGACCGGCTCGGTCACGGGGTGCGTTCCGCGGAGGACCCGGCGGTGCTGTCGTGGATCGTGGACCGCGGAGTGGCCCTCGAGGTCTGCCCGGCGTCGAACGTCTCGCTCGGGGTGTATGCGGAGGACCGCCACGTGCCGCTGCGCACCTTGACGGCTGCGGGGGCGACGGTCGCGCTGGGCGCCGACGACCCCTTGTTGTTCGGCTCCCGCCTCGTGGCCCAGTACGAGGCGGCCCGCACGGTGCACGGCTTCTCCGACCACGAGCTGGCGGACCTCGCCCGGGACTCGATCCGGGCCTCGCGAGCGGGTGGCACGACGACGGCGCGGCTGCTCGCGGGGGTCGACGACTGGCTCCGGACGCCGGGCGAGGAGGGCGGCCGCCGGGCGTGAGCCCCGCGGCCGGCACGACCCCGAGCGGGGACGGCGACCGACCGGCGTGAGCCCCGCGGCGGAGGCGGCCGCCCGGCCTGAGCCCCGCGGCCGGCACTCGCCCACGTGATCGGCGCCCACCCCTGGCGCTCCGGTGGTCGGCGCGCTATCTTTGTGTCAATTAATTGACACATTGGAGATGAGCATGTCCGGTCTCGCGCTCCTCGCCCTTCTCGGGTTGGTCCTGGTCCCGGCCGCCGTGGTCGGTCTCGTCGTCCTCCTCGTGCTTCTCTCGAGGGCGACCCCCGGCCCGCTTCCGGTCACCGCCGTCGCCGCACGCCGCCATGCGATCGCGACGATGGCCCTCGCGCTGGCCGTCGCCGTGATCGCGGTGGCCGTCGGTCTGCGGATCGCCGCCCTGACCTCCGGGCTGCGCGTCGGGCTGGCCATCGGGCTGGTCCCTGCACTGGGCGGGCTCGGCTTCCTCGCGGTCCACTCCATCGGCGAGGCCACCTGGCCCCGGCCTGCCGGGGAGCTGCGGCGGGCGAGCCTGGAGCGCAGGACCGTCCGGGACGTCGTGCCGCCCGTGATGCTCCGGGCCGCGGCTGCCTGGTCGGCCTCCCTCCTGGTGGCACTGCTCGCCTTCGGCCTCGCGGCCGCGGACACGGGTCGAGCCGTCACGGTGACGTTCGCCGAGTCCTCCTCCACCTCCGGCCCGTTCCCCGGCTGGTTCTACGGCCTTCCCCTGCTCGGTGCGGCGGCCGTCGTCATCGCGGGGACCTGGGGGGTGCTGCACCAGATCGCGACGCGCCCGACGGTGGCGCAGACCGCCCCGCGCTGGGACCTCGCCCTGCGCCGGCTCTCGGCGCACCGTGTCCTGCGCGGGACCCAGACGGTGCTCGGCCTGATGCTCGTCGGCGTCCTGCTCGTCGCGGGATCCGCCCTGCTCAACGCGGGACGGGGCACGAGCGTCAACGGCGTCACGCAGACGGACACGCTCGCCTCGACCACCGGGACCGGCCTGATGGTGGCGGCGGGGATCGTCCTGCTGACCACGCTCGCGCTGGCCGTCGTCCCGGGTCGGCCGGCCTCGCTCGACGCGGAGGTGAGCGACCCGGGCCACGCGGGCCATGCGGGCTCCGCAGGCGCCGGTGTCCAGGGCATCCCGGCATGAGCCTGCAGATCCTCGTCGACCTCGGCTCGGGGGTGCCGCCCTACGAGCAGATCCGGCTCCAGGTCGGCGCCCATGTCGCTGCCGGGCGGCTGCGGGCCGACGACCGGTTGCCGACGATCCGCGCGCTGGCGGCAGACCTCGGGGTCGCCGCCGGAACGGTCGCCCGTGCCTACCGGGAGCTCGAGGCGAACGGGGTCGTCGTCACCCGTCGGCGCACCGGCACGGTCGTGGCCGCCGGCGCCGCACCGGCGGACGACACGGCCCTGCGCGCGGCCGTGACCTTCGTGGACACCGCTCGCGCTGCCGGTCTCGACGACGAGGCAGCTCTGGAGCTCGTGCGGGGCGCCCTGCTGCGCACCGCCGTCCCTCTCAGAGAGTGACGCCCACCAGCACGGGCTCGGGCTCGAGGACCACCCCGTAGGCCTCCCGGACCCCGTCGCGCACCGTGCGGGCCAGGTCGAGCAGCTCGGCCGTGCTCCCGCCGCCGCGGTGGGTCAGCGCGAGGGAGTGCTTGGTCGACAGGCTGACCGACCCGGGCAGCCCGAAGCCCTTCCCGAAGCCGGCGTGCTCGATGAGCCACGCGGCGCTCGTCTTGACCAGGGCCGGGTCGATCGCACCGAGGCTCGGGCCGGTGCTCGTCTCCGGCATGGCGCTGCGGACCGGGTAGCGCGGGGCTCCGTCGGGCAGGGCGTCGGCGACCTCTGCCGGCACGACGGGGTTGGTGAAGAAGGAGCCGGCGCTCCAGGTGTCGTGATCGCCGGCGTCGAGGACCATGCCCTTGCTCGCGCGCAGACCGAGCACCGCCTCGCGCACCTCGACCGAGGGCGCGCGCTCCCCCACCGCGACACCGAGGGCCTGAGCGAGCTGGGGGTAGCCGATCGGGGCGGACAGCGTGCCGAGCCGGAACTGGAAGGACACCTCCAGGACGACGTACCGCGGCGAGGGCGCGAAGGATGACGGCGCACCCTCGGGCCCACGCAGGGAGCGCTTGAGCACCGAGGAGCGGTACCCGAACTCGAGCGCGGCGAGCGGGAACAGGCGGATGCGTGCCTCGGCGCGGTCCCAGACGCGGACCGACGAGACGACGCCGGCGACCTCCTGCCCGTAGGCACCCACGTTCTGCACGGGAGTCGCGCCGGTCGAGCCGGGGATGCCGGCCAGGGCCTCGACACCGATCCACCCCTCGTGGACCGCACGGTCGACGACCTGCCCCCACGGGGTACCGGCGGTGACCGTCAGCGCGGCGCCACCGCAGCCGTCCGCTCCCTCGAAACGGAGCTCGCTGCGCCCGTCGCGCACCACCAGTCCGGGGAACCCCGCGTCGGCGACGACGAGGTTCGACCCGCCACCGATCACGAGCACCGGCTCGCCGGAGTCGTCGGCCTGACGCACGGCCTCGACGAGCTCCGCCTCGGTCGCCGCGACCACGTGGCGGGCAGCCGGCCCGCCCAGGCGAAGGGTGGTGAGCTCGGCGAGGGTGGGGGTCGGCACGAGGCTCACCCTACGACGCGCCACCCGCCCCACCCCGCTTCGCTTCGCTTCGCTTCGGGCAACCCGACCCCGCCGATCCTCGCCTCACCCCGCCGCGCCCGCCCCGACCCGTGGCGCTGCAAGCGTGAAGGCTTCGCCCTCCGATGCGAGGCGAAGCCTTCACGCTTGCCCGAGGGCGGCCTGGAGGGCGCGGGTCAGCGCGCTCCGCCGGCGGCGGTGGGCAGGGGCTTGGCCGCCTGGGTGACGAACAGGCCGATCACCACGGGGACCGCGACCGCCAGCAGGGCGTGCCGGTAGCCGACCTGGCCGGCGAGGAAGCCGAGCAGGGGCGGGCCGGCGAGGAAGGCGCTGTAGCCGATCGTCGAGACCACGGCGACGCGCGCAGGCGCCCGCCGCGGGTCGTCGGAGGCGGCACTCATCCCGACCGGGAAGCCGAGCGCGGCACCAGCGCCCCACAGCACGACACCGATCGCCGCGAGCCACAGCCACGGCGAGAGCCCGAAGACCAGCAGGCCGACGAGGCTCAGCGCTGCGACGATCCGCAGGACGACCACCCGGCCGAACCTGTCGAGCAGCCCCGTGCCGAGCAGGCGCATCGCGGTCATCGCGGTGACGAACACCGCGAAGCCCATCGCCCCGACCGCCTCGCCCGTGCCGAATCCGTCGACCACGGCGAGGCTCACCCAGTCGTTCGCCGCGCCCTCGGTCAGCGCGGCCGCCAGCACCACGAGCCCGATGAGCAGGGTGCGCCGCTCGGTCCAGGCGCGCGCGACGGAGACCCGTCCGGCGTCCTCGCCCTCGTCCTGCGCGGTCACGACCGGCAGGAACCATCGTGAGACGCCGAGCAGCAGGAGGTACCCGGCGGGGAGCACCAGGCCGAGGTGCAGGAGAAGGGGCGCGCCGAGGTGCGCGGCGAGCGCGCCGACGGCGGCACCGAGCATCGTGCCGAGCGAGAAGCCGGCGTGGAACCGAGGCATGATCGCGCGGCCGAGCGCCTGTTCCACGGCGGCGCCCTCGATGTTCATCGCCGCGTCCCAGACACCCGTGCCCATGCCGAACGCGATGAGCGCGACAGCGGTCAGCCACACCTGCCCGGTGCCGACGCCGACGGCGGCGGCGAGCAGGCCGACGGTGTTCATCGCGGCGAAGGCGAGGATCGTGCGCCGGGTGCCCAGCCACTGCACGGCGAGCCCCGACAGGGGCATCGCGACCAGTGCACCGCCCGCCCCGACGATGAGCAGCAGGCCGAGCTGCTCGGGCCGCAGGTCGAGAGCGTCACGCACGGTGGGCAGGCGGGCGGCCCAGCCGGCGAACGCGAAGCCGTTGAGGGCGAAGGTCACCATGACGGCGGTGACGGCGTTCCTGACCTCGCGCGGGGCGGGCCCGCGCGGGACCCCGACCGTCCCTACGCGATGGACCTGTTCGAGCATATGTTCAGCGACTTCGTCGAGATTCACGGGGACCGCAGGTTTGCCGACGACGCGGCCCTGGTTTGCGGTTTCGCGAGGATCGGCGAGTTCGAGGTGGCGGTAATCGGCCAGCAGAAAGGCCGTGACACAAACCAGCGGAGATACCGGAATTTCGGTATGCCGAAGCCAGAGGGATATCGAAAAGCCCTGAGGCTGATGAAAATCGCCGAAAAATTCGGCCGGCCGCTTATTACTTTCGTCGACACGCCGGGGGCGTATCCGGGCATCGATGCCGAAGAGCGCGGACAGGCGGAAGCGATCGCATTTAACCTAAGGGAAATGGCAAAACTTCGAATTCCCACCCTCGTCGTCATTTTGGGAGACGGCG
>NZ_JBFHHB010000163.1:0-7273 GCF_041597215.1 Actinotalea sp. | reverse complement strand
CCTCGGCCAGCCCGAGGTACAGCATCGTCTTGCGCAGCGCTCCGGCCATGAGGGGCCTCCACCTTCCGTACGGTCCACGGTGGACCGCTGCCGAGGCGGCGATCCGGTCGCATTCACGCTAACCCAGCAGTGCCGTCCGCCAGCGTCGACACGCCAGGGACACGCGCGACCACTCCGGCCGAGCGCCCAGCCGCGCGGCCTGCGGACCGGTGCCCCCGGTGGGAGAAGAACCGCGGGTCGGTCACCGTGCAGATCCCCAGGTCCGCGATGTCCGTCAGACCGGCGTCCCGGAGCTGCAGCCCGACGGCACGCGGGAGGTCGAGCGCGTCGGTGCCCCAGCCTGTCGTCGACCGGGACCCCGGGACCAGAGCCTCGACCTCTGCGGCCATCTCGGCGGGGACCTCGTAGCAGCGACCGCAGACGGCCGGTCCGACGACGGCGCGGATCCCGCGCCGCTCGGCACCTGCGTCGGCCATCGCGTCGACAGCGGCAGGCACCACCCCGGAGGCGACCCCCCTGCGGCCCGCGTGCACGGCTCCGACGACGGAACCGTCGCTTGCGGCGAGCAGGACGGGCACGCAGTCGGCGACGAGCACGGCGAGACCGAGGGTCCCGCAGGACACGAGTGCGTCCGCCTCGGCCACGGCGTCACCGGCACCGGGAGCGTCGGCGGGCAGGCCGGGTTCGCCGGCACGGCCGACCCGACGCACCACCGCGCCGTGCACCTGGACGGGCCAGGCCAGCGGAGCGCCGACGGCGCGCACCAGGCGAGCCCTGGCGTCCGTCGCGGCGTCGCGATCGCCGACGCTCAGGCTCAGGTTCCCCGCCTCGACGGTGGTGAACCCCGCGCGGACGCCCGGGCCGAGGTCGACCTCGACCCAGGCCGTCACGTCACTGGGGGTTCTTGAGGAAGTCCGGCAGGTCCAGGTCGTCGGTGCCGCGGCGGGCTCCCCGCTCCTCGAAGACGCGCGGCACCTCGACGGCACCCGTGGCCGTGGGGACCGGCTCGGGCTCCGGTGCGGGTGGCACCTGCTCGACCACGGGCGGGAGCGTCGGCTCCGGCAGCTCGGCGACGGGGCTCGCCTCGACGACGGCGGGCCGCGGGGCGCTGCTGACCTGGCCGAGCGCCCTGCTGTCGCGACGCACGGTGGGCGAACCGCTGTCGAACCCTGCCGCGATCACCGTCACCCGGACCTCGTCGCCGAGCGCGTCGTCGATCACGGCACCGAAGATGATGTTCGCCTCGGGGTGGGCCGCCTCCTGGACCAGGCGCGCAGCCTCGTTGATCTCGAACAGTCCGAGATCGGATCCGCCCTGGATGGAGAGCAGGACCCCGTGCGCCCCGTCGATGCTCGCCTCGAGCAGGGGCGAGGAGATCGCGAGCTCGGCTGCCTGCACCGCACGGTCCTCGCCGCGGGCCGAGCCGATGCCCATGAGCGCGCTTCCGGCCCCCTGCATGACGGACTTCACGTCGGCGAAGTCGAGGTTGATCAGACCGGGCGTGGTGATGAGGTCGGTGATCCCCTGGACGCCGGAGAGCAGCACCTGGTCGGCCGAGTGGAAGGCGTCCAGCACGGAGACCGAACGGTCGGAGATCGACAGCAACCGGTCGTTCGGGATGACGATGAGGGTGTCGACCTCGGACCTCAGGGCGTCGATGCCCGAGTCGGCCTGGACCGAGCGGCGCCGCCCCTCGAAGGTGAACGGCCGGGTGACCACACCGATCGTCAGCGCCCCGAGCGAGCGGGCGATCCGCGCGACGACGGGAGCGCCACCGGTTCCGGTCCCGCCGCCCTCCCCCGCCGTGACGAAGACCATGTCGGCGCCGCGAAGGACGTCCTCGATCTCCTCCGCGTGGTCCTCGGCGGCCTTCTTGCCGACCTCGGGGTCCGCACCGGCGCCGAGACCCCTGGTGAGCTCACGGCCGACATCGAGCTTCACGTCGGCATCCGACATGAGCAGGGCCTGCGCGTCGGTGTTGATCGCGATGAACTCGACGCCCTTGAGGCCGACCTCGATCATCCGGTTGACAGCGTTGACGCCACCGCCACCGATGCCGACCACCTTGATGACGGCCAGGTAGTTCTGGGGAGCTGCCACGGCGGTACTGCCTCTCGTCGAAGTCTCAGGTTCAGGTTGAACGTTAGAGTTATGTCAGATGTCGTCTGCCGCTGACGCTAGGTCGCGCAACCACCCCGGGCAACCACATCGGGCGCGTGTCGCCGAACTCGGCAACCGGGCACCGGCCCATCGACGCCGGCCGGCCGCGCCGGGGCGGCGTCGCACTCAGCTGCGGGTGATCGGCAGCGTGGGCGCTGAGACGTCGAAGACCCTGACCCCGGCGGAGGACGGCGCGGCGCGCAGGGTGGTGAGCACCCTGGCCTTGAGCGCCGACTCGTCAGCGCTCCCCCACTCGACGACGGCACCGTCGCGGAGCGTGAGGGTGACGGCGTCGCGGTTGCTCGCCGCGACCGCCTGGACCTCGGCCGCGAGCTCCTCCGGGATCTGCTGGAGCACGACGAGGACGGCCGTCATCGCCCGGGTGTCGCCGTCGAGCGGGACGGAGATCACCGGGAGGCCCTCGGGCGCCGTCTCCGTGCGGCCGACCTGGACGCCGTCCTGGTCCACCAGCACGAGGCCCCCGTCCTCGGCCGGGACCGCTGCCACGGGGTCACGGGCCACGACGGAGATCTGCACGCCGTGCGGCCAGACCCTCGTCACGGTCGCCGCCCGCACACCGGGGACGTCGAGGATGTCGCGACGCACCGCGACCGTGTCGAGGCGCGGCAGCGGCGTCCCCACCAGGGACTGCGCGACCGCGAGGACGGCCGCCGGGTCGACCGTCGTCCCGGTCCCCTCGACCTCGACGGCGATCTCGTCGACGTGCAGGGCGAGGACGGGCGAGGCCAGGAGGAGCCAGGCGAGGGCAGCCAGCACGATCGAGCCGCCGCCGGCCAGCAGGAGTCGGTCGCGGAGCAGCCGACGCCGGTGCGCGGTCCGCTCGGCGAACCGCGCGGCGGAGCCGGTGGAGACCACGGGGGCGCGGCGAGGGCTCCAGCTGCGGGGCGCCTGCCAGGCGGCGAGGTCGCTGCCGGCGTCCTCCCGGTCGCCGTCCACCGGGCCGGCAGGAGCACCCTCGGCGACCGACGAGCGGGTGGGCGCCGGTGCGGACCGCTCCGCCGTTGCGGGGCGAGCGGGTGGGCGTGGGGCCTGCTGCGGCGTCGGTGCGACCCGGGGCCTGGCCGGCGGCCTCATCGGGTCCCCAGTCGCGCGAGGACCTCCGGGCCGAGGTCGGTGACGTCGCCTGCCCCGACGGTCAGGAGCAGGTCGCCCTCGACGGCGAGGTCCGCAACGGTGATCGCGGCCTCGTGCTTGTCGGGGACGAACAGCGCTCCGTGCATGCGTTCGGTGATCAGGGCGCCGGTGACGGTCGGGTCCTGGTCCTCGCGCGCGGCGTAGACGTCGGTCACCACCACGAGATCTGCCAGCTCGAGAGCCTCGGCGAAGGGACCGGCGAAGGCACGGGTGCGGGAGAACAGGTGCGGCTGGAACAGCACGAGGACGCGCCCTGCCGTGGCGTTGCGCGCGGCGCGCAGGAGGGCGGCGACCTCGGTCGGGTGGTGGGCGTAGTCGTCGACGACCCGGACCCCGGCGACGGTCCCGCGCTCCTCGAACCGTCGGCCGGTCCCGACGAAACGCCCGAGGCCTGCCGCCGCGACGTCCCCCGGGACGCCGAGGAGCCGGGCGACGGCCCAGGCGGCCGCGGCGTTGAGCGCGTTGTGGCTGCCGGGGACGGCGAGGTGGAGCTCCGCAGGGGCCTGACCGCGCTCGCGGACGCTCGCCCGCCCGCCCGAGCCCAGCGGTTCCCAGTCGGCCAGCACGACGTCCGCGTCGGGGTCCGTCCCGTACGTGACGACCCGGTGCCCGTCCCGGCGGGCCCGTTCGGCGAGGCGGCGAGCGCCGGGGTCGTCGGCGCAGACGACGAGCGCGTCCCCGACCGTCGCGGCGAACGCGACGAAAGCCTGCTCGAAGGCTTCACGGGAGCCGTAGTGGTCGAGGTGGTCGGGCTCGACGTTCGTCACGACGGCGATCTGCGGGTGATACGCGAGGAAGGAGCCGTCGGACTCGTCGGCCTCGACGACCATGACGGGCCCGGCACCGAGGTGCGCCCCGCCCACCGGATCGGCGGCGGGCGCCGCGGGGCCGTCGGGCCCCGGCGTCGCGGTCCGGACCGTCCCGCCGATGGCCCAGGACGGGTCCAGACCGGCGGCGGCCAGGGTCACCGCGATCATCGCCGACGTCGTCGTCTTGCCATGGGCCCCGGCGACGGCGACCGAGCGGTGCTCGGCCAGCAGCGCGGCGAGGGCTTCCGAGCGGTGCAGCACGGTCACCCCGAGCTCCCGTGCCCTGGCGAGCTCGGGGTTGCTCTCCCGGATCGCGGTGGAGACCACGAGGGTGCCGGCCCCGTCGACGTGCTCGGCCGCGTGACCGGTGACGACCGCGACGCCGGCCGAGGCGACAGCAGGAAGGGCCCGGGCGGAGGCGTCCGAGCCGGACACCTCCAGCCCGCGCGCGGCGAGCAGGGCGGCGACGGCCGACATCCCGGCGCCGCCGACCCCGACGAGGTGCACCCTGCCGCGTTCGGCGAGCGCTGCGAGCGAGGTGGGGCCCTGGGTACCGGGCGCGGTCATCGCGCCACCGCCGCGGCGTCGAGCACGAGGTCGGCCACCCGGGAGGCGGCGTCGGCCACGCCGACCCGCGCCGCCGCGCTCGCCATGGAGGCGAGCCCCTCGGTGTCGCTCAGGAGCGGCACGAGGACGGCGCGCACCCAGTCGGGGCCCAGGTCCTCGTCGCGCACCAGGACACCGCCACCGGCGTCGACCACCGGGGCGGCGTTGAACCGCTGCTCGCCGTTGCCCACCGGGAGCGGGACGTACACCGCGGGGATCCCGAGGGCCGCGAGCTCGCTCACCGTCCCCGCACCGGCCCGGCAGAGGACGAGGTCGGCGACGGCGAGCGCATCCTGCATCGCGTCGAGGTACTCCAGCACGTGGTACCGCTCGGCACCCGGGACCTCGGCGAGCGCCGCACGCACCGGATCCCCCTTGCCCGTCCCGGTCAGGTGGAGGACCTGGGCACCGGAGGCGAGCACCTCGGCCGCCGACCCGGACACGCACCGGTTGAGGCTCAGCGCCCCGAGAGACCCACCGGTCACCAGGAGCGTCGTCAGCCCTGGCTCGAGCCCGAGGCGGTCCGCGGCCGCGGCGCGCGGCTCCGGTCCACCGGCACGAGCGGCCACCAGCTCGGCGATCGCGGGTCGCAAGGGGAGGCCGGTGACCGTCGCCCCTGCCAGGGGCGTCCCCGGGAAGGTCACCGCGACCGAGGCGGCCCACCTGGCGCCGAGCCGGTTCGCCAGCCCGGGCCGCGCGTTCTGCTCGTGGATGACGACCGGCAGGTTCCTGCGTCGCGCCGCCAGGTAGGCCGGCGTCGAGACGTACCCGCCGAACCCGACGACGACCTCCACCCCGCGTTCGGCCATCGTGCGCTCGGCCACCGCGACCGCCGTGCGCAGCCGGCCGGGAAGGCGGAACCAGTCGAGGCTCGGACGGCGAGGCAGCGGCACGCGCGGGATCTGGACCAGCCGGTAGCCACGGTCGGGGACCAACCGCGACTCCAGGCCACGAGCCGTGCCGAGGACGGTGATCCCGGTGCCCTCGTCGCGACGACGCAGCTCGTCGGCGACAGCGAGCAGGGGGTTGACGTGGCCGGCCGTTCCGCCGCCCGCCAGAAGGATCTCAACCACGACGACCTCGGATCCTGCCGGCCGAGCGGCCGACGACAGCAAGGGAGCGGCGCACCACTCCTGGGCGGGCGGCGAGGGCCTCGGCGGCACCGGGCTCCGAGCGTGCGAAGGACAGCACCACCCCGAGGGCGACCATCGTCGTGATCAGCGCGGACCCTCCTGCCGAGACGAGCGGGAGCGGGACGCCGAGGACCGGGATGAGGCCGATGACGACGCCGATGTTGATCAGTGCCTGGCCGAGGATCCAGGAGGCGATCCCGGCCGTCACGATCTGCGCGACCGGGTCGCTGTGCCGACGGATGATCCGCACCATGGCCACCGCGAGCACGCCGAACAGCGCAAGGACGAGCAGCGTCCCGACCAGGCCGAGCTCCTCGCCGAGGATCGCGAAGATGAAGTCGTTGTGCCGCTCGGGCAGGTAGGACCACTTCTCCCGGCTCTGGCCGAGGCCCTGACCCGTCCATCCGCCCGAGGCCAGCGCCAGGAGCCCGCGGTAGGTCTGGTAGCACTCGTTCGTGATGTCGCAGTCGTTCGAGAGGAAGGCCTCGATGCGCTGCACACGGCTGCTGTTGAGCTGGGTGAGCTGGAAGACGGCGAGCCCTGCGACGACACCGGCCACCGCGAACATCTTCATCGGGACCCCTGCGACGAAGAGCGCGCCTGCCACGAGCACCATCATGATGAGTGCCGTACCGAGGTCGTTCCCGGCCAGCACGAGGCCCATCGCGGCGAGGGCGACCACGACGGCCGGGACCAGGACGTGCATCCAGCGCTGCAGCAGGGCGCGCTTGCGCGCGAGCACGACACCGAGCCAGACCGCCAGGGAGAGCTTCACGAGCTCGGACGGTTGGATCGTCTGCCCGCCGATGACGATCCAGTTCGTGTTCCCACCCACCTCCTTCCCGATGAACGGCACGAGCGCCTGCACGGCAAGGGTGCCGATCAGCACGGGCCAGGCGGCCACGCGGTAGGCGCGGAGCGGCAGCCGGCTCGCGACCCACGCGAAGGGGAGCCCGATCAGGGCGTACCGGGTCTGGTTGAGGAAGTACAGGTAGGGAGAGCGCCCCTCGGTCGCCGACAGCGAGTCGACGGTCGAGCTCGACAGGACCATGACGAGCCCGATGGCGAGCAGCAGGCCCGTCGCCCCCAGGACGAGGTAGTAGCTCGTCACCGCGCTGTCCCACTGGCCCAGCGCCGAGCGCCGGTCGCGGGGGGCGACCTCGACCTCGGCGACCATCGCCCGGCTCACGCGTCCGTTGGCGCCCCGACGACCGCGCGAGCGAACGCCGCTCCGCGCTGGGCGTAGGAGTCGAACTGGTCCATCGACGCGCACGCGGGCGCGAGGAGCACCGTGTCACCCGGCAGCGCGAGGCTGCGGGCGGTCTGCACGGCGCGGGTCATCACCGTCCCAGTGTCGGCCGGATCGACGCGATGGACCGGGATTGAGGGCGCGTGTCGGGCGAGCGCGCT
>NZ_JBFHHB010000162.1:0-7282 GCF_041597215.1 Actinotalea sp. | reverse complement strand
GGGCGGGCCCACCGTGCTGCCGTGGAACGGTGTCCCGAAGGTGCTCAGAGAGCGCCGTGGAACGTCCGGGACAGCACGTCGAGCTGCTGCTCCCGGGTGAGGCGGACGAAGTTCACCGCGTAGCCGGAGACCCGGATCGTCAGCTGCGGGTAGTTCTCCGGGTGCTCCATCGCGTCCTCGAGGGTGTCGCGGTTGAGCACGTTGATGTTGACGTGGAAGCCCTCGGAGACGTTGTAGGCGTCCAGGAGGCCGACCAGGTTCGTCACCTGCTCCGCACGGTCACGGCCGAGGCCCGAGGGAACGACCGTCGAGGTCAGCGAGATGCCGTCCTGCGACTCGTCGTACGGGAGCTTGGCGACCGACAGCGCGCTGGCGAGCATGCCGTGGGTGTCGCGCCCGTTCATCGGGTTGGCGCCGGGGGCGAAGGGCTCGCCCTTGCGACGGCCGTCCGGGGTGTTCCCGGTGTGCTTGCCGTAGACGACGTTCGAGGTGATCGTCAGCACCGACTGGGTGTGCACCGCGTCGCGGTACGTCGGCTGCTTGCGGATCTTCTCCATGAAGCTCTTGACGAGCTCGACGGCGATCTCGTCCGCACGGTCGTCGTCGTTGCCGAAGACGGGGTACTCGCCCTCGGTCGTGAAGTCCACGATCAGGCCGGTCTCGTCGCGGATCGGGGTGACCTTGGCGTACTTGATCGCGGAGAGCGAGTCCGTCGCGACCGAGAGGCCGGCGATGCCGCAGGCGAGCGTGCGGAGGATGACGCGGTCGTGCAGCGCCATCTCGATGCGCTCGTAGGCGTACTTGTCGTGCGACCAGTGGATGCAGTTGAGCGCGTCCACGTAGGTCTCGGCGAGCCAGTCGAGCAGCACGTCGTAGCGGGCGTGCACGTCGGCGTAGTCGAGGACGTCACCGGCGACGGGCGCCGTGACCGGGGCGACCTGCTTGCCCGAGAGCTCGTCGCGGCCACCGTTGATCGAGTAGAGCAGCGCCTTGGCCATGTTCACCCGTGCGCCGAAGAACTGCATCTGCTTGCCGACCGACATGGCCGAGACGCAGCAGGCGATCGCCGCGTCGTCGCCGCACTGGTTGCGCACGAGCTCGTCGGACTCGTACTGGATCGCCGAGGTGTCGATCGAGACCTTCGCGCAGAACTCGCGGAAGCCGAGCGGCAGCTCCGGGCTCCACAGCACGGTGAGGTTGGGCTCGGGGGCCGGGCCCAGGTTGTACAGCGTGTTGAGGTAGCGGAAGGAGCTCTTGGTGACGAGCGAACGACCGTCCTCGCCGAGACCACCGATCGACTCGGTGACCCAGGTCGGGTCGCCGGAGAAGAGGGCGTCGTACTCCGGGGTGCGCAGGAAGCGCACGATCCGCAGCTTGATGACGAAGTCGTCGATGATCTCCTGCGCCTGCGACTCGGTGAGGGTGCCCTCGGCGATGTCGCGCTCCATGAAGACGTCGATGAAGGTCGAGGTGCGGCCGAGCGACATCGCTGCGCCGTTCTGCTCCTTGACGGCCGCGAGGTACGCGAAGTACAGCCACTGCACGGCCTCACGGCCGTTCGTCGCCGGACCGGAGATGTCGAAGCCGTACGAGGCTGCCATCTCCTTGAGCTCGCCGAGGGCGCGGATCTGCTCCGCGTTCTCCTCGCGCTCACGGATGACGTCCTCGGTGGAACGCTCCATCATCATCTCGGCGCGCTCGAGCTTCTTGGCCGCGATGAGGCCGTCGACCCCGTAGAGGGCGACACGGCGGTAGTCGCCGATGATGCGGCCGCGGCCGTAGGCGTCCGGGAGCCCGGTGATCAGGTGCGAGCTGCGCGCTGCCTTGACGTTGGGCGGGTACACGTCGAAGACGCCGCTGTTGTGCGTCTTGCGGTACTTGGTGAAGATCTCGGCGACCTTCGGGTCGGCCTCGAAGCCATAGGTCTTCAGGGCGTTCTCGACCATGCGCCAGCCGCCGAAGGGCATGATCGCGCGCTTGAGCGGGGCGTCGGTCTGCAGGCCGACGATCAGCTCGTTGTCCTGGTCGATGTAGCCGGGAGCGTGCGCCGTGATGAGGGCCGGCGTGTCGGCGTCGATGTCGTAGACGCCCTTCTCGCGCTCCTCCGGGAACATCGCGGAGAGCTTGGCCCAGATGCCCGTGGTGCGCTCGGTGGCGGGGGCGAGGAACGAGTCGTCACCGGTGTACTCGGTGTAGTTCCGCTGGATGAAGTCGCGGACGTCGATCCCGTCCTGCCAGGGGCCGGCGACAAAGCTGCGCCAGGCGGACTCGGGCTCGTGGGGCTGCGGGGTGACCGCGTTCCCCTGGTCTGCGGTGATCGCCATGGCAGTTGTTCTCCCTCGTCGTCGGCGTCGTTGACGTTCACGCTACGGGGGAAGACATGGGATGACCCGGGACCTTCGGTCCTGCACCCCCGTGCGTCGCGTGAGGTGAATCACACTACGTGAGGACGTGGCCCCTCACCACGACAGCGCGGCGAGAATCGGCCCGCGCTCGGACGTCGCCCGGGACCTCAGCGCGCGGTCATCCAGCCCACCACGTCCTCGGCGATGTCCTCCGCGCGCAGCCGGAGGCTCTCGACGAGCTCGGCCCGCGTGGCGTGCGGGAGGAAGGCCTGCGGGATGCCGATCGAGCGCACCGGGGTCCGCATCCCTGCTCCGGCGCAGCGCTGACCCAGCAGGGCGCCGATCCCACCGTCGACCAGCCCGTCCTCCAGGACCACGACATGCTCGTGCTCGCCCGCCAGCTTCACCAGGGCGTCGGGGACGGGGAGCACCCAGACGGGATCGACCGCGTCGGCGCGGATCCCCTGCTCGTGCAGGAGGCCCGCCACCTCGACGGCGACATGGGCCATGGCGCCCACTCCGACGAGGAGCACCGAGGCGCCGGCACCCGTCCCGCGGGCGAGCACGTCCACGCCGTCGACGTGGTCGACGGCAGGGAGCGCCTCCGGGAGGGGCCCCTTGGGGTAGCGGACGACGCTCGGCGCATCGTCGATGTCGACGGAGGCCCTCAGGGCCGCGCGCAGCGTGGTCTCGTCCCGCGGGGCGGCCAGGCGGAGCCCCGGCACCAGGTGCAGCAGGGCCATGTCCCACATGCCGTTGTGGCTCGCTCCGTCGTCGCCGGTCAGGCCCGCACGGTCGAGCACGAAGGTCACCCCCGCGCGGTGCAGCGCCACGTCCATGAGGACCTGGTCGAAGGCCCGGTTGAGGAACGTCGCGTAGACGGCCACCACCGGGTGCAGGCCGGCGAAGGCCATCCCCGCGGCGGACGTGACGGCATGCTGCTCCGCGATGCCGACGTCATGGACGCGCTCGGGGAACTCCGCGGCGAAGGGCGCCAGGCCGACCGGCTGGAGCATCGCAGCGGTGATCGCCACGACGTCGGAGCGGCGGTGACCGATCTGCACCATCTCGTCGGCGAAGACCGAGGTCCAGCCGAAACGCGAGGGTGCGACGGGCAGCCCCGTCTCGGGGTGGATCCGGCCGACGGCGTGGAAGCGGTCGGCCACGTCCTGCTCGGCCGGCTGGTAGCCACGACCCTTCTCGGTGATGACGTGCACGATCACCGGGCCGCCGAAGGCCTTCGCCCGGCTCAGGGCGACCTCGACCGCCGCGACGTCGTGGCCGTCGATCGGCCCGATGTACTTCAGACCGAGGTCCTCGAACATGCCCTGCGGCGCGAGGACGTCCTTGATGCCCTTCTTGAGACCGTGCAGGGCGTCGTACGCGAACCGTCCGGGCGGGCCCGACCTCCGCAGGATGCGCTTGCCCCAGGCGAGCACGTCCTCGTAGCGGCGCGTGGTCCGCAAGGAGTCGAGGTGGTGCGCAAGGCCACCGATGGTCGGGTCGTAGGAGCGACCGTTGTCGTTGACGACGATGACGAGCCGGCGGTCCTGGCCGGCGGCGATGTTGTTCAGCGCCTCCCATGCCATCCCGCCGGTCAGCGCGCCGTCGCCGATGAGCGCGACCACGTGCCGGTCGACACTGCCGCGCAGCGCGTAGGCCTTGGCGATCCCGTCGGCCCAGCTCAGGGCCGTCGACGCGTGGGAGTTCTCCACCACGTCGTGCTCGGACTCCGAGCGGCTGGGGTACCCGCTGAGGCCACCGCGTCGGCGCAGCTCGGAGAAGTCCCCGCGACCGGTCAGCAGCTTGTGGACGTAGGACTGGTGCCCGGTGTCGAAGACCATCGTGTCGCGCGGCGACTCGAACACCCGGTGCAGGGCGACGGTGAGCTCGACGACACCGAGGTTGGGCCCCAGGTGGCCACCCGTCCGGGACACGGCCTGGACGAGGAACGTCCGGATCTCGTCGGCGAGCTCGCCGAGCTGGTCCGGGCGGAGCGCCCGCACGTCGGCGGGCGTGGTGATCCCGGGCAGCAGAGCCATCTGAGCATCCTAAGGTCTGGGTCGGCGGTGCGCCCGTCACGCGGATCGCGACTCCACCGGGTGCCACCACCGGTGTCCACGAGGGACCGGCATCGGGGCTGTCTGCGTCCGCTCCGTCCGGGGAGCCGCTCGCAGTCCCTACCCTTGACCCATGCGCTTCCTGACCGGCCAGACCCCCGCGACCGACCTGACCTACGGCGACGTGTTCCTCGTCCCGTCCCGTTCGGACGTCGCCTCCCGCTTCGACGTCGACCTGACAGCCGTGGACGGCACCGGGACCACCATCCCGCTCGTGGTCGCCAACATGACCGCCGTCTCGGGGCGGCGGATGGCGGAGACGGTCGCCCGTCGCGGCGGGATCGCCGTCCTGCCGCAGGACATCCCGACGGCGGTGGTCGCCGACGTGGTGTCCTCCGTCAAGGAACGGCACACCGTCGTCGAGAGCGCCGTGGTGGTGGCCCCTGGCGACACCGTGCACACCGCGCTGACCCTGATCGGCAAGCGGGCCCACGGTGCGGCGGTCGTGCTGACCGACGGACGCCCGGTGGGTGTGGTGACGGAGGCGGACTGCCAGGGAGTCGACCGCTTCACCCAGGTCGGCACCGTCATGACGACGGACCCGACGGTCGTGGGTCTCGACGTGCTCGACGGCCCGGACGGACTGGAGACCGCCTTCGAGCGGCTGCACCGCTCACGGCGACGCTTCACCCCCGTCGTCGACGCCTCGGGCGTGCTGGTCGGCGTCCTGACCCGCACGGGTGCCCTGCGCTCCTCCGTCTACTCCCCCGCCGTCGACGGGTCCGGCCGCCTGCGCGTGGGAGCGGCCGTCGGCATCAACGGCGACGTCGCCGGCAAGGCCGCAGCCCTGCTCGAGGCCGGGGTCGACGTGCTCGTCGTGGACACCGCGCACGGGCACCAGCAGAGGATGCTCGACGCGCTGGCGGCCGTTCGCTCCCTCTCCCCTGCCGTGCCCGTCGTGGCAGGCAACGTCGTGACCGCCGAGGGCACCCGCGACCTCGTCGAGGCGGGCGCCGACATCGTCAAGGTGGGCGTCGGCCCCGGGGCCATGTGCACGACCCGCATGATGACGGCGGTCGGCCGTCCCCAGTTCTCCGCCGTCCTCGAGTGCGCCGCCGAGGCACGGCGGCTCGGGAAGCACGTCTGGGCCGACGGGGGCGTGCGTCATCCGCGCGACGTCGCGCTGGCCCTCGCGGCAGGCGCCTCGCAGGTGATGGTCGGCTCGTGGTTCGCCGGCACGCACGAGAGCCCCGGAGACCTGCACGACGACGGCTCCGGGCGGCTGTACAAGGAGAGCTTCGGGATGGCCTCGGCGAGGGCCGTGGCGGCAAGGACCAGGGGCGGCTCGGCCTTCGAGCGCGCGCGCAAGGGCCTGTACGAGGAGGGCATCTCCTCGTCGCGGATGTTCCTCGACCCGGCGCGGCCCGGTGTGGAGGACCTGATCGACCAGATCACCTCCGGCCTGCGCAGCGCCTGCACCTATGCCGGGGCCGCGAGTCTCGAGGAGTTCGCCGAGCGCGCGGTGGTGGGCCTGCAGTCGGCAGCGGGTTACGACGAGGGCAGGCCGCTGCCCGACGGCTGGTGAGCGCGACCGGGCAGGGGCCACGGTCGCGGCCACCGGCCCCGCGGGACCAGCTCGCCGCACTGGTGGACCGGGGCCTCACCTGGCCCCCGATCCCCGGCGACGCCTCGGCCCTGCGCCCCGCCGCGGTCCTGGTGCTCCTCGGCGTGCTCGACGCGGTCCCCGCCGAGCACGTGTCGGCAGCCGTCCCGGGCGATCTCGACGTCCTGCTCGTGGCCCGCTCCGACGAGCTCACCCACCACCCGGGCCAGGTCGCCTTCCCCGGCGGCCGCGTGGACCCGACCGACGCCGGGCCGGTCGAGGCCGCCCTGCGCGAGGCACGCGAGGAGACCGGCCTCGACCCCACCGGGGTGGAGGTGCTGGGTGCGCTCGGCGAGGTGCCGCTCCCGGTCAGCCGCCACCTGGTCACCCCGGTGGTGGGCTGGTGGCACGCGCCCTCGACGGTCGGCGTCGTGGACCGCCGGGAGTCCGCCGACGTGTTCCGGGCGCCGGTCGCCGACCTGGTGGACCCCGGGCGACGTGGCGTGGTCGCGAGCCTGCGGCCGGGCGGCGCACCGGCCTTCCGCACCCCGGCGTTCGATCTGGACGGCCACCTGGTGTGGGGCTTCACCGCGATCGTGCTGGACAGGCTGCTGGACGCGCTCGGCTGGACCGAGCCATGGGACCGCTCGCGCGAGCTGACCCTGCCCTGAGGCCGTCCGTCCCCGGGCGGCCGGGCGCACCGCCTGCGACCCTGGTGCGATGACGAGCGGACCGACCGACTGGACCTCAGGCGAGCGCGTGTTCGCCCCACCCTCGGGCACGCTCGACCCCGAGTGGCTGGTCCCTGCGGTGCTGGAGACGGCGCCGGGCCACAGCCCTGCGCAGGCGCGGGACGCCCTGGTGCGCGGATGGGCGGCGATCCGGTCCGGCGACGCCCCGCCGCAGGGGACGGCACTCGCCGACGTCGCCGCGTCGGTGCTCAGCGAGGCGATCAGGGCCTTCGACGCCTGAGGCACGGCTCCGGCGTGCCCGGTCCCCGCCCGGCCGCGCGGAGACCTCCGGCCCTAGGCTGACCCGGTGGCACCGACGAGGGCGAGAGGCCGACCGCGCCACCCGCTCCACGAGGTCGCCGTCGACGCGGGCCTCGTGGGCAGGCTGCTCGCGGCGCAGCACCCCGACCTGGCACAGCTCCCCCGCCGGGTGGCCAGCCGCGGCTGGGACAACGTCATGGTCCGCATCGGCACGGACCTGGCCGCGCGGCTGCCCGCCCGGGCGCAGGCGGTGCCCCTGGCGCGGAACGAGCACCGCTGGCT
>NZ_JBFHHB010000161.1:0-7297 GCF_041597215.1 Actinotalea sp. | reverse complement strand
GGCCGTGCTCCGCCGTCGAGCGGCCGACGCCGACAGGCCGTACACGCGGCCGAGGTGGACGAGCTGGTCCAGCACACGCATCCGCGGGTACAGACCCCGCTCCTCGGGCATGTACCCGATCCGGCGCCGCAGGTCCGGGGTCATCGGCGCGCCGCCCAGCGTGACCCGGCCCGCATCCGGGGCGAGCACACCGAGGACGATCCGCATCGCCGTCGTCTTGCCCGCACCGTTCGCCCCGACGAAGCCCGTGGTGCGCCCGGGACGCACCGTGAAGGAGACGTCGTCCAGGGCCGTCCGGTCGCCGAAGCGACGGGTCACCCCGTCAAGGGTGAGCTCCTCCCCCACTGCAGACCTCCCACCGTGTGCCGTGCCCGACGACCCTATCGCCGGAGCCTTGTGCAGGAGACGTGCACAGTCTCCCCATCCCGTGCACACAGGCTCCCCTGGACCCGCCGTCTACCCTGGAGCCCGTGACCTTCCTCGGAGCCCAGACCCTCGTCGCGGACGTGGCGACCGTCCTCCCCGCCCTCGGGCCCTCGTGGCTCGACCCCGGGACGATCCTCGACAACCTCATCGCCTGGCTCGGCCCCTGGGCCCTGATCGGCGTGTGCGCGGTGATCTTCGCCGAGACGGGTCTGCTCATCGGCTTCTTCCTGCCGGGTGACTCGCTGCTCTTCACGCTCGGCGTCTTCGTCGGTGCGGACAAGATCGGCCTCCCCCTGTGGATCGTGCTGCCGGTGCTCTTCACGGCGGCCGTCGTCGGCAACTCGACGGGGTACCTCATCGGCTACCGCGCGGGGCCGAAGATCTTCGACCGGCCCGACTCCCGCTTCTTCAAGCGCGAGTACGTGGACCGCACGCACACCTTCTTCGCCAAGCACGGCGGGAAGGCGATCGTGCTGGCGCAGTTCGTGCCTATCGTGCGCACCTTCACCCCCGTCGCGGCGGGCGTCGGGCGGATGAACTTCCGTCACTTCATCAGCTTCAACATGCTGGGCGCCCTGCTCTGGGCCGTCGGGGTCACGTCGCTCGGGTACTGGCTCGGTCGCTTCCCGTTCGTCCAGGAGAACATCGAGATCATGCTCCTGGCGATCGTCTTCGCGTCGATTACGCCGATGCTCGTCGAGGGGCTCAAGCACTGGCTGGCGAGCCGCCGCGCCATCGGCGAGCAGGTCACGGTCGACACCGTCGGAGCGACGGCGCCCGGAGACGTCGAGGCCTGATCCCGCCGATGTCCCACCGTCCCGGCCCCGGCTGGGTCCCCCGTCAGCACGGCGCGTGGGCGATGCTCGCCCTGCCGCTCGTCGTCGGTGCCGTGCACGCCGGCCCGCGGTGGTGGCACCTGCTGCTCGCCTCGTCCTGGACGGTGGGGTACCTCGCGTTCCACGCCGCCGGGCTGTGGCTCCGCTCGCACGGCCGCAGCCGGTACCTGCCTCCCGTGCGCGTCTACGGCGTGCTCGCCGTGCTCCTCGGCGGTGCCACGGTTCTCGTCGAACCGGGGGTGCTGGTCTGGGCGCCGCTGTACGCCGTGCTGCTCACGGCGAGCCTCTCGCTCTCCTGGCACCGCGAGGACAGGTCCCTGACCAACGGGATGGTCACCGTGCTGGCGACGAGCGTGATGGCCCTGGTCGCCCAGGCCCCCGCCTCCCCCGACGCGGCGGCGTGGTGGATCGCCGGGACCCTGGCCGCCTACTTCGCGGGAACCGTGCTCTACGTCAAGACGATGATCCGCGAGCGCGGGAGCCGTCCGGTGTACGCCGCGTCGGTCCTGTTCCACGTGCTCGCCGTCGCGGCCGTCGCCGCGGGTGCGGTAGCGGCAGGCGAGTCGACGGCGATCACGGTCGCGGCGGCCCTCGTGCTGGGCCTCGTGGCCGCGCGGGCGATCGTCGTCCCGCGCAGGTGGCCGGGGCTCCGCCCGCTCACCGTCGGGCTCGGTGAGATCGCCGCGAGCCTCGCCCTCGGCGTCGTGCTCGTCCTGGCCTGAGCGGCCTCCGCCCAGAGCAGCCTCCGCCCCGAGCGCCGTCAGCCCTGTGCGCCGCCGAAGTCGACGCGCGGCACTGCACGCACGGCTGCGTCCTCGACCTCGAAGTACTCGGCCCGGGTGAATCCGAACGCCCCGGCCACGAGGTTCGCGGGGAAGGTCTCGACCTTGGTGTTCAGCGTCCGGACGTTGGCGTTGTAGAAGCGCCGACCCGCGGCGATCCGGTCCTCGGTGGTGGCCAGCTCCGTCTGGAGCTGCGCGTAGTTCTCGCTGGCCCGCAGCACCGGGTACGCCTCGGCGACGGCGAACAGCCGGCCGAGGGCACTGGTGAGCTGGTTCTCCTGCGCCGCCTGGGCCGCGGGTCCCGTGCCGGGCGAGGCAGCTGCCGCGCGCGCGGCCGTCACCTCGTCGAAGACGGCACGCTCGTGCGAGGCGTAGCCCTTGACCGTCTCGACCAGGTTCGGGATCAGGTCGTGCCGCCGGTGCAGCTCGACATCGATCTGCCGCCAGGACTCCTGCACCAGGTTCCGCAGCCGGACGAAGCCGTTGTAGGTCGCCACCAGCCACAGCCCGACGACGAGCGCGAGGGCGAGCAGGACGATCAGGACGATGCTGATTCCGCTGTCCATGGGGTTCTCCTCAGGTTGACGCTGGATCGTAGCCGTGGTCGAGCCACACGTACCGGGGGACCGCGTCGACGATCGCCCGCAGCACCCCCAGCCGCGAGCCCAGTCGTGCGAGGTCGGGGGCGCCCGTCGACCAGCACAGGATGTCGGTGCCCTCGATGCGGATGGACATCCCCGTGGCGTCCCCGCGCACCAGGCGCTCGAGCAGCCGCGGGTGGAGCACGTCGTGCGCGAACTTCGGGTCACGCGCGGTGACGCGCCAGGCGCGGTTGAAGTCCTCCGACTCGAACTCGAGGTCCTGGGCGCCGAAGGCCCTGACCAGACGCGTGCCCACGTTCTCCGGGGTCAGCTCGAGCGTCGGCAGGAAGGTCGGCATGCTCAACGCGATCACGCCGAAGACATGCGTGGACCGGCTCTTGCCCGAGCCGGTGGTGTAGCGGTACGCGAACGAGGTCCCGCGGTACGGGCCGAAGGGCCCGGTCATCACCTCGGTCACCCGTCGGCTGTCGCCCGTGCCGAAGGGCTGCCCGCGCCAGCGGTGCGCGAGGCTGTTGTCGGCGCCGACCCAGGTCCAGCCGATCGTCGCTGCCCACCGCTTGGCCGCCTCGACGCGTTTGTGGTTGAGCCACCAGCCCGCGGCGAGCGCCACGGGGACGAGCAGGAAGGGGAGGGCACCCGCGAGCCCCCTGCCCTTCCCGGTGGCGACGACGACCAGGAGCACGCCGCCGACCGCGACCAGCGACGCGACGGGGAGCCACCGGGCCGTCTCGCCGGAGTCGGAGCCGAGACGGCGCAGCCGGCGCACGGGGCGCACGGGGCGCACCGAGGGCACGGACGGGTCGGGGCTCACCCCGGACCCATCGGCACGCATCCCCCGCGGCATGAGTGCCGGGCCCGCGGCGTCAGGCCAGGCCGAGGTCCGTGAGGTCGTACAGGTAGTGGTAGGGCAGGCCCTCGGCCTCGATCCGTTCGCGCGCGCCCGTCCCGCGGTCGACGATGACGACGACGGCGACCACCTCGGCGCCGGCCTCCCGCAGCGCCTCGACGGCCGTCATGACCGAGCCGCCCGTGGTCGAGGTGTCCTCGACGGCGACGACCCTGCGGCCCGCGACGTCCGGCCCCTCGATCCGGCGCTGCATCCCGTGCGCCTTGCCCTCCTTGCGGACCACGCAGGCGTCGAGCGCGAGCCCGCGCGAGGCCGCCGCGTGCAGCAGGGCGGTCGCGACCGGGTCGGCGCCGAGGGTGAGCCCGCCGACCGAGTCCACCTCTCCAGCACCGAAGCCCTGCTCCTCCATGAGGTCGAGCAGCAGGTGGCCGATGAGCGGGGCCGCTGCGTGGTGCAGCGTCACCCGACGCAGGTCGACGTAGTAGTCGGCCTCCTTGCCGGAGGCGAGGGTCACCCGGCCGTGCACGACGGCGAGCTCGCTGATCAGGTCGCGCAGCTGCTCGCGCGGAGTGGGAGTCGTCACGCGGGCAAGGGTAGCGGGAGGCTGCTCAGCGCTCGGTGCGCTCGGACAGCGCCCTCAGCGCGACGCGCGGGAGCAGGCGGGCGACCTCGGAGGCGATCCCGTACCGCAGGCTCGGCGTGGAGATCACGGCCCCGCGCCGCACGTCGGCGAGCGCGTCCGCGACGACGTCGTCCGCGTTGAGCCATGCCACCTGCGGGACCCCGTCGAAGGCGAGTCCCGCGCGCTGGTGGAACTCGGTGCGGACGAGGCCGGGGCACAGGGCCGTCGCCGTCACGCCCGTGCCGCGCAGCTCCACGGCCAGGCCCTCGGTGAAGACCCGCACCCACGCCTTGTGCGCCGAGTAGGTCCCCCCGACCGTCAGCGCAGCGATCGAGGACACGTTGAGGACGGCGCCGCGGCCCCGCGGGACCATCGCGCTCACGGCGGCATGGCTGAGCACCATGACGGCACGGACCATGACCTCGAGCCCGCGCTCCTGGGCCTCGAGGTCACGGCCGAGGAACGGCCCGGTGCCGAAGCCGGCGTTGTTGACGACGAGCCCGACCGGGCGGTCCTGGTCGGCGATGCGATCGGCCACCCGCTGCACCTGGTCGCGCTCGGACAGGTCCGCGACGAGCACCTCGGCACGCACCCCCGCGGCGGCACGGAGCTGACCGGCCAGGTGCTCCAGGCGCTCCTCGTCCCTGGCGACCAGGACGACGTCGTGCCGTGCCGTCGCGAGCTGCCAGGCGAACTCGAGACCCAGGCCGGCGCTGGCGCCGGTGATCAGTGCAGTGGCCATGCGGCAAGACTACGGCGCCCGTCCCGATCACGACGGCCGACGGGTAGCGTTCGACCCATGCGGATCGCGACGTGGAACATCAACTCGGTCCGCGCACGGGCCGAGCGTGCCGTGGCCTGGCTCGAGCGCACCGGGACGGACGTGCTCGCCCTGCAGGAGACCAAGTGCAAGGACGCCCAGTTCCCGTACTCCGTCTTCGAGGCCGCGGGGTACGAGGTCGCGCACGTGGGGCTGAGCCAGTGGAACGGCGTGGCGATCGTCTCCCGCGTGGGGATCGACGACGTCGAGGTCGGCTTCCCCGGGCAGCCTGCCTTCGGTGACCCCGACCCGGTGCTCGAGGCGCGCGCGATCGGCGCGAGCTGCGGCGGCGTGCGGGTCTGGAGCCTGTACGTGCCGCACGGGCGCGCACCGGACAACCCGCACTACGCGTACAAGCTCGAATGGCTGTCCCGGTTGCGGGAGACCGCGGCGTCCTGGCTGGACCCGGGCACCGGCGACCCCCAGGCGCAGATCGCCCTCGTCGGCGACTGGAACGTCATCCCGCTCGACACCGACGTGTACGACGTCACCGCGTTCGAGGGCGGCACCCATGTGACCCCTGCCGAGCGGGAGGCCTTCTTCGCCTTCGCCGACGCCGGGTACACCGAGGTCTCCCGGGTCCACGTACCGCGGGAGGGCGCCTACACGTACTGGGACTACCAGCAGCTCGCCTTCCCGAAGAACAAGGGCCTGCGCATCGACTTCGCCTACACCTCCCCCGCGCTGTCGCGACGGGTGGGAGGCGTGACGATCGACCGCGAGGAGCGCAAGGGCAAGGGCGCCTCCGACCACGTCCCCGTCGTCCTCGACATCGCCGAGGAGGCGGCCGGGTGAGCGGGCCGTCGGAGGACTGGTTCGCCCCGCCGTCGGGGCCGCCCGCCCCGCCGCGCCAGGAGGCGCCCCTTCGAGGAGCTGCGCCGGCCCCCTCGCCGTACCTGCCATCGGGACCGTCCCGGCCGCCGGCCCCTCCGCAGCCGACCGGCGGGTACCCGCCCGAGCCGTACTACGCCCCCGGCTGGGCAGCCCCCGTCGCCGCCGCCCCGCCACCCCGGCGCAGGCCCGGGCGTCGGCTCTGGGTCCCGCTCGCCGGGCTCGCGGTGGTCGGCCTGGTCGTCGGCGCGGTCCTCGGCGGGCGCTTCTGGCTCGACCGCCGGCCGCTCGGCACGGTGGACGCGGCGACGAGCGTGCTGTCCACGCGGCTGGGCACCGGGCACTGCGTCCAGACCCTCCCCGCCGACGGTGAGGTCGGTCGCGTGACCGTCGTCCCGTGCGACGAGGCCCACTCCGCCGAGGTCGTCGGCGCGCGCACGCTGTCCTTCACCCAGTGGCCGGGAGCGGCGGAGGTCGCAGCGGACCTCGCCCTCTGGTGCGAGATGGACACCGCCCAGCGCGAGGCCGGGTTCCACGCCGTCGTGTGGGCGCCGTCCGAGAAGGGCTGGGGCCAGGGCGACCGCACGGGCCTGTGCCTCGCGGCGCTCGACGAGGGGCGCGCGAACGGTTCGTTCGTCGCGGGCGACGAGGTGACGACCGGCTGAGGGGCCCGGGAGCCGGGCACGCTCCGCTCCCGCACGGCCCCGGCGGGTGCTACCGGTTGATGCCGGAGTGGTGCGGGACCGACGCGGTGATCCTCGTGCCGTCGGCCCGGCTGGTGCCGCGGAGCGCCGTGGCCGGCGGCGCGCCGTCGATCCGGGGACCCTGGTCCGCCAGGGGCACGCTGATCACGGAGCCGGGGACGACGAGCACCCGCTCGCCGAGCACCACGACCTGGACGGCCCCACCGGTCTCCAGCGAGAAGGCGATCTCGTCCTGCCGCACGGACACCCGCAGCCGCGAGCCGCGCACGGTCATCCGGAAGGTGAGCGAGGTCCACCCGACCGGGAGCCGCGGCGCGAAGGTCAGGTCCCCGCCCCGGTCACGCATCCCGGCGAAGCCGTAGACGAGCATGCTCCAGGTACCGGCCGCCGAGGCCACGTGCACCCCGTCCGCCGTGTTGCCGTGCAGGTCGGCGAGGTCGACGAAGAGCGCGTCGTGGAAGTAGCTCGTCGCCGTCTGGTGGTAGCCGACCTCCGCGGCGATGATCGCCTGGGCGACGCCCGAGAGCGTCGAGTCCCCCGTGGTGATCGCGTTGTAGTAGTCGAAGTCCGCGCGCTTCTCCTCGGCGGTGAAGTGCTCACCCTGGAGGAACAGCGCCAGGACGACATCGGCCTGCTTGAGCACCTGGAAGCGGTAGATCACCAGCGGGTGGTAGTGCAGCAGCAGCGGCCGCATCTCCGGCGGGGTGCGCGGCAGGTCCCACACCTCACGCTCGAGGAACTGCGAGTCCTGCGGGTGGATGCCGAGCGCCTCGTCGTACGGGATCGCCATCGCGTCGGCCGCCCGACCCCACTCCTCGACCTCGGCC
>NZ_JBFHHB010000160.1:0-7339 GCF_041597215.1 Actinotalea sp. | reverse complement strand
CTCCCGGACGTCGCGCAGCGCTTCCTCGGGTCGAGCGCGCTGCACCAGGTCGACAGCCCAGCGGATCCGTCGGGCGACGTCCCCGCCCGCCACCCAGCTGCCGCGCGCGGCGCCCAGCGCGGCGGCCTCGACGGCGAGCGGGATGACCGACGCCACGTCGGCGCCGCCGATCCCCGCGCTGACGGCCGCGGCCACCGCCGAGGCGCTCGCGATCGCCAGGCCGGTGTGGTGCGTGACGCTCGAGGCCTCGACCACGCGGTCCACGAGCGCGCCGAGATCGGCCGACCCCACCGCGATGCCGAGCGGCGCGATCCGCATGGCGGCGCCGTTGGTCGCGCCTGCGCGGCCTGCCTCCGAGACGTCGACCCCTGCCATCACGGCGGCGACGGCGCGGCGCGTGGACGGGCCGAGCAGGTCGAGCGAGCCGCGGGAGCGCATGTCGTCCTCCCAGGCCACGAGTCGCGCGGCGAACTCCTTCGGCTCCACGTGCCCGCCGCCGTCGATCATGAGCCGGGCCAGGACGAGGGCCTGCTCGGTGTCGTCGGTGACCGAGCCCGCCGGCATGCCCGCAGCGATCGGGTGATCAGGCCCGCCGGGGTGGAAGCCGTCGAGGACCCCGAATCGCTCGGCGACCTCCGCCGGGGACATCAGCTGGGTGGGCATCCCGAGGGCGTCGCCTATCGCGAGCCCGGCAAGCGCGGCGCGCGCACGGTCGCGCGCCTGGGGTCCGTAGGTGGACATGCCACTCCTCACCGACGTCGTTCGTCTCGCGCAGGACAGCCGTTCCTCGTGGGCACGGCTCGGTCAGAGCACCTCGAGATGCAACTGGAAGTGCTCAGGGTCGAGCGAGCTGCGCACATGCTCGACGAGGCTGCCGCCAGGGGTCCTGACGGTCAGGGTCGTGTGCAGGAACCAGTCGTCCGTCGATCGCCCGAGGGCCACCGACTCCTCGCCGTCGAGTCTTCCGCCCCGCACCCACTGCTCGCCCTGCCCGGCGATCAGACCCGCGGCCGCGAGGGTAGCGGTCAGCGAGCCGTCGACCAGGCCCCGCTCGGGCAGGTCGAGCAGGGCTCCGAGGGCAGGCACCCTGCTCCGCTCGTAGGAGACGGCCGGTCCGCCGACGACCCGCCGGATCCGATCGACGGCAACGAACTCGGCGGACTCCCGTCCCAGTGCCTCGGCGAGCCCGCGGTCGGTGACCACCTCGAGCCGGAGGACCTCCACCTCGATCTCGATCCCTCGCTCCTGAAAGGCCACGGCCCACCCGCGCCGCGCGTCGAGCGGAGCACCGTCGTAGACGACGAACGAGCCCTTCCCCGGCCGGGTAGCGATCAGGCCCTCGCGGTCCAGGCGGGCCAGGGCGTGACGCACCGTCGTCCGGCTGACGTCGAACTGGGCGGCGAGCGCATGCTCGCCAGGCAGCCGTCCGCCACGACCGAGCCGGCCGGTGCGGATCTCCTCCTCGAGCACGGCGGCGACCTCTTCGTGCTTGAGCTGGGGTTCGCGCCCCGTCACGAGGCTCCGCCGCGGTCGGCCAGCACCTCGTCGACCGTGGTGATCTCGATCATCGGGCCGTACAGCGCCAAGGCGTCCAGAGCGCGCTGGTGGTCGGTGTCGCTCACGCCCGCGCAGGCGTCCGCGACCACGCGCACCCGCACCCCGTCGTCCGCCGCTGCCAGCGCCGTGGACAGCACGCAGCAGTCCGTCGAGACACCGGTCAGCACGATCTCGTCCACGGCCGCCAGGCTCGCGCGCATGTCGGCGTCCCACTTGCCGAAGGTGGTCCGGTCCACGAGGACCGCCCGGCCGACCGGGGGGACCTCGAGGGCGAACTCCGGCATGAGGTCGTACAGCGGGAGGGTCTCCCGGTCCAGGGCGAAGGGCCACTGCTCGTAGTAGGGGACCCAGGCCCCCGTCGGTGTGGACGGGGCGAGGAAGCGGGTGAACGCGACGCGCTCGCCGAACGACTCGCGCAGCCGCGCCACGCCCGCCGACGCCTCCGCGTACCGAGGGGTGAACCACTGGCTCGACGGCTCCCCGAAGATGCGCTGCATGTCGATCGCGACGAGCCAGGACCCGGTGGTCATCCGTCCACCTCCTGCGCGGCGACCGGCAGCGCCTCCTGCGCCGCGATCGCGGACCGCCCGAGCACGAGAGTCCCGACGAATCCGATGAGCAGGGCCGCGAGCACACCGAGGTTGGCCCATGCCCAGTCGCCCTCCCGCCCGCCGATCGGCCCGAGGAGGTAGCCCTGCCAGGTGAGCCACGAGGCGTAACCGTTGGTCACCAATCCCCAGCCGACGACCGAGCCTACGACCGTGAGCACGATCGCCGAGACCCGGACCGTGCCGTAACGACCTCTGGGATCGAGCAGCTCGGAAACGGCGTAGGGCGTGCGTCGAAGGAGGATGTCGGCCATGAAGATCCCGCACCAGGCGGCGATCGGGACGCCGAGAGTGATGAGGAAGCCCTGGAAGGGGATGAAGAAGCTGTCGGCGATGAACACGACGTAGATCGCGCCGAGGGACATCAGCACGCCGTCGATTCCTGCCGCCACGGCGCGCGGGACGCGCAGGCCGACGCTCAGCAGCGCCAGTCCGGAGGAGTAGATGTCCAGCACCGAGCCGCCGATCAGGCCGAGCACGGCGACCAGGGCGAAGGGCACGAGGAACCAGGTCGGCAGGACCGTCGTCAGGGCGCCGATCGGGTCGGCGACGATCGCGTCGTTGAGGTCGGCCGACGACCCCGCGAGCATCGTCCCGAAGACGACGAGGATCACCGGAGCGAGCGAAGCACCGAAGGTCGTCCAGGCCACGACACCGGTGGCGGAGGACGACCTCGGCAGGTACCGGGAGTAGTCGGCGGCCATGTTGACCCACCCGAGCCCCAGCCCGGTCATCATGAAGACGAGCGCACCGATGACAGCAGGTGCCGAACCGGCGGGGATCGACGAGAGCGCTGCGAAGTCGATCTGGTCGGCGACCAGGACCATGTAGACGACCGTCAGGACCCCCGTGGCGATGGTGATCCACTTCTGCAGCCTCATGATGAAGTCGAACCCGATCACTCCGCCGAGCACGATCAGCGCGGCCACGAGGACGAGGGCGATGAGCTTGGTCCCCGTGCCGTTCGACCATCCGAGCCGGCCGAAGACCGTCGCCGTGGCCAGCACGGCCAGTGCGGCGAGCACCGTCTCCCAGCCGACGGTCAGCAGCCAGGAGAGCGTCGACGGGAGGCGGTTGCCGGTGACGCCGAACGCGGCACGGCTGAGCGTCATCGTCGGCGCGTGCCCACGCTTGCCCGCCACCGCGATGAACCCGCAGAAGAGGAAGGAGACGACGATCCCCACGACTCCGATGACGACGGCCTGCGCGAACGAGACGCCGAACCCGAGGATGAATGCTCCGTAGGCCACGCCGAGCACCGAGACGTTCGCCGCGAACCACGGCCAGAACAGGTCACGGGGTCGACCCTTGTGCTCGCTGCTGTGGATGGAGTTGATGCCGTTCTGCTCGACGGCCAGCCCCGCCCCTGCGGCAGCGTCACGCTGCGCCGACGACGTCTCGATGCCCATCCGGACTCCCAAGGTCGCACCTGTCTATACCTGTCTCGTCGTGAGAGTAGAGACGTCGCCCTTTCTCGTCAAGGAGCCCGGCAGGGCGAGCCGCCCGGCCTCCGGCATGACCACCCCGCGGCAGGCCACGAGCGCGTACCGTGACCTCCCCGCCCCCCGAGGAGGCCCGTGCACGCCGACCCGATCACCGCCTTCTACACCGCGTTCACCCGCGGCGACGGCGAGGCCATGGCCGCCTGCTACTCCGGTGAGATCGCCTTCGATGACCCGGCCTTCGGCCGCCTCACAGGTCAGGACGCCGGCGACATGTGGCGGATGCTCTGCGGAGCGAGCGGGAGCCCCACCGTCACCTTCCAGGTCGTGCAGTCCCGCTCGGGTTCCACGACCGTGAGGTGGACGGCCGACTACGCCTTCGGGGCGCGGCGGCGCCCGGTGCACAACGAGGTCGTCGCACACCTCGTGGTGCGCGACGGTCTCATCGTCGAGCACCACGACGTCTTCGACTTCCCCCGCTGGGCACGTCAGGCGCTGGGACTGCCGGGGCTCCTGCTCGGGTGGTCACCACTCGTGCAGCGCAAGGTCCGCGCCGGCGCACGCGCACGGCTGGCGGCCTTCCAGGCCAGGGCCTGAGGGCGCGCCGGACCGGACCTCAGCGCGTGTCACCCCCACCGGTGTCGACGTTCGCGCGGCCGGCCTCGAGGCGGGCGACCGGGATCCGGAAGGGCGAGCAGGACACGTAGTCCAGGCCGGCGCGGTGGAAGAAGTGGATCGACTCCGGGTCCCCGCCGTGCTCCCCGCAGACCCCGAGCTTGAGCCCTGGCCTGGTGGCCCGTCCCTCCTCGATGGCGACCTGGAGGAGGCGGCCGACACCGTCGACGTCGAGGCTCTCGAAGGGCGAGACCGTGAAGACGCCCTGGTCGAGGTACGAGGCGAAGAACGCGGCCTCGACGTCGTCGCGGGAGAAGCCCCAGGTGGTCTGCGTGAGGTCGTTGGTGCCGAAGGAGAAGAACTCGGCCGCCTCGGCGATGCGGTGGGCGGTCAGCGCGGCACGAGGCAGCTCGATCATCGTGCCGATCGGGATGCTCAGCTCCACCTCCGCCTCCTCCGCGACCTCGGCGACGATCCCGTCGATCTCGTCCCGGATGAGGTGCAGCTCCATGACCGAGCCGACCAGCGGCACCATGATCTCGACCTTGGGCCGACCGCCGGCACGCAGCCGCTCGACGGCCGCCTCGGCGATCGCCCGCACCTGCACGCCGAAGAGGCCGGGGACCACCAGCCCGAGCCGCACGCCGCGCAGCCCCAGCATCGGGTTGCTCTCGTGCAGCCGGTTGACCGCGTCGAGCAGCCGCCGGTCCGCCTCGTGCGGCTCGCCCCGCTCCTCCGCACGCGCCACCTTCACCATGAGCTCTGCACGGTCGGGCAGGAACTCGTGCAGCGGCGGGTCCAGGAGCCGCACCGTCGTCGGCATCCCGTCCATCGCCTCGAAGAGCGCGACGAAGTCGTCCCGTTGCGGGGGAAGGAGCGCGGCGAGCGCCTCGTCCCGTGCGCCGTGGCTGTCGGCGAGGATGACCCGCTCGATCAGCACGCGACGCTCCCCGAGGAACATGTGCTCCGTCCGGCACAGGCCGATGCCCTGGGCACCGAGGGTGCGGGCGCGTGCGGCATCGACGGCGGTGTCCGCGTTCGCGCGGACGGCGAGGCGACGCACGCTGTCGGCATGCCTCAGGAGCCGGTCCACGGCCATGACGAGCTCAGCGGCCTCGCCGTGCAGGCCCTGGACGGCCGCGACGAGCCCCTCCTCGAGGTACCGCGCGACGGGCGAGGGGACGACGGCGACGGCACCGGCGAAGACGGCACCGGTGGAGCCGTCGATCGAGAGCACGTCACCCTCCCGCACGACCGTCTCCCCCGTGCGGACGCACCGCTCCTCCTCGTCGACGTCGAGCCCCTCGGCGCCGCACACGGCCGTGCGCCCCATCCCGCGCGCCACGACGGCGGCATGGCTGGTCTTGCCGCCGCGGCTGGTCAGCACCCCGATCGCGGCGATCATGCCCTCGAGGTCGTCCGGCGTGGTCTCCCGGCGCACCAGGATGACGTCCTCCCCGCGCGCGGCCCACTCGGTCGCCGTCGCGGAGTCGAAGACGGCCCGGCCGACGGCGGCACCCGGCGAGGCCGGTGTGGCCGTCGTGAGAAGCACCCGCTCCTGGTCCGGGTCGAACTGCGGGAACATCAGCTGGGCGAGCTGGGCACCGCTCACCCGGCTCAGCGCCTCGTCGAGGCTGATGATCTGCTCGTCGACGAGCTGCACGGCGATCCGGAAGGCAGCGCCCGCCGTCCGCTTCCCCACGCGGGTCTGCAGCATCCAGAGCTTGCCGCGCTCCACGGTGAACTCGATGTCGCACAGGTCGCGGTAGTGGGCCTCGAGCGTGCGCATGATCCCGCGCAGCTGGGCGTGGCTCTCCGGGTCCAGCCGCTCCATGTCCGCGAGGGACAGGGTGTTACGGACCCCGGCCACGACGTCCTCGCCCTGCGCGTTGGCCAGGTAGTCGCCGTAGACCCCGGTGTGACCGGTGGCCGGGTCACGGGTGAAGCAGACCCCGGTGCCCGAGGTCTCGCCGAGGTTGCCGAAGACCATCGTGCAGACGTTGACCGCCGTGCCCAGGTCGTGCGGGATGCGCTCGCGGCGCCGGTAGACCCTGGCCCGGTCGGTGTTCCAGGAGTCGAAGACCGCGGCGATCGCCAGGTCGAGCTGCTCGCGCGGGTCCTGCGGGAACGGCCGCCCGGTGCCGTCCAGCACGATGCGCTGGTACTCGGCGACGAGCTCCTCCAGGTCGCCCGCCGTGAGGTCGAGGTCGCTGCGCGCTCCCCGGGTGCGCTTGAGAGCGTCGAGCGCCCCGGAGAAGAGCGCTCCGTCGATCCCCAGGACCGTCCGCCCGAACATCTGCACGAGCCGGCGGTAGGAGTCCCAGGCGAACCGCGGGTCGTCCGACACCCGCGCGAGCCCGGCGACGGACACGTCCGTGAGCCCGACGTTCAGGACGGTCTCCATCATCCCCGGCATCGACGCCGCGGCACCCGACCGCACGCTCACCAGCAGCGGGTCCTGCGGATCGCCGAGCCGCCGCCCGACGCTCTCCTCCAGGTCCGACAGCGCCGCAGAGACCTCGTCGTGCAGCGTCGGCGGTACCTGCCCCGTCAGGAGGTAGGTCCGACATGCCTCCGTCGTGATGGTGAATCCGGGCGGGACGGGCAGGCCGAGGCGCGTCATCTCCGCGAGGTTGGCGCCCTTCCCCCCGAGGAGTGCCGTCATGGTGCGGTCGCCGTGAGCGAACGGGTACACGAACTGGTCCATCGATGCGCCTTCCGGTCAGCGGCCGGCGGGCGACCGACGCCCGTGGACCGCGATGATCACGCTGGGTGGTTCAGCAGGTCTCGTACCTCCGTCGGTCCGTCGGCCGCCAGGGCGACCGTGGCCAGGCGCTGGGCCTCCGGGTCGTCCACCGCACGAACGGCCCGCTTGACCAGCGGGATCGCGAGCGGGCTCATCGAGAGCTCGGAGACGCCGAGGCCCACCAGAAGGGCCGCTGCGCCCGGGTCCGCTGCAAGCTCGCCGCAGACTCCGACCATAGCCTCGCCCGCGCCGTCGCACACGGCGGCGACGAGGCGAAGCCGCCGTGGGGCGAGCTCCCTCCCGCCCGTCCGCGTCCGGCGCACCGAGCCCTGTCCGCCGGGCGAGTTCGCCACGCCCGGACGCGGGGGGGG